>CADCNV010000041.1:9635-22281 GCA_902802825.1 uncultured bacterium
GGCTGATATTGTAAAATTTCCTGTTTTCCCATTGTTAAATCCTCTCATTTATTCCATTCTAGTACATTAGCACATCTTTTTCAAATTTGAATATTTGTTAAGATTTTTTTAATAATCACGGCACTAATAGCAAAAAATCTTTTTACAAATTTTAAACCATGCATGAGAATATATAAAATAAATAATTGTAATGCTTTTACGGGCATTAGACAGGATAGAAATACAGTAGAACAACTAAAAAAAGATAACCCGTATGATTTAAATTTGCCGAATCAACGTCGGATTTCTAAGGCAATTGATGAGCTTGCAAAAGTTCCGGGCGAAGAAAATATAGATTTTTTACTGGATGTTTCTCAAAATTTACGCTACGGAACAAATATTGATTTAGGTAAAAAATCTTACAACGATTGGCGCGAAAAACTGAATGATGCGGCAAAAAAATCTTTGGAATTATCTGATAAGTCCGTACAGGAAAAGTTATCAAAAAAAATAGATCAAATTATTAATTCTCCCAGAGATTTAACTTTAGAAGAAAGAGAATTACTGATGCACAGAGAGAATCTCTTGCTCAAAATTAATCCTGATGAGCTTAAAGAAGCATCAAAAAATACACAAAAAATTCAGAGAAATTTGAATTACTTAATAATATCATCAGAGATACCAACTTCACAAAAATTATATATTCTCAAAAAACTTAATTACTTTATGAGTGATGACTACAAAATAAACCCGCAACTAAAAGACAAAAAAACAATCGTTCTTGGGGAAATATTAAATGACCTTGTAGTTGATACTCCTGAATCAAAAATCCCGAATATTAAGGCAATCAATCAAAGACAACACGGTATGTGTGTTGCGATATCAATCTGCAGAAAAGCACTTGCATACGAGGACAAAGCAAACTATGTAGATATGATACTGACAGAACTTGATAACAGTCAATATATGCAGGTATATGACCGAACAAATTTAGGCAAACATCAAAAAGTACCCGTTCCAAAGACATACATTGATTATAACTATGCAATACAAAAGGGCTACAGAATAGTTGACGCATCTGTAATGAATTGGATGAATGCGGCTGACACGGTAGGGGCATTTAATGATGCCGTCGGCGGATATACATCATTTGACAAAGAACATTTCGGAACATTCGCAGATACACATATTCACAAAGATATAGATAAGGACGCAGAAAAATATCAAGACTATTACAGAAGCTGCAAGAAAGCTAAAGATGCACTTGCCGCTTGCAAAAAAACAACTGAAAAACAAAAATATTATACATTAATCAAATCGAGCAAAGATGCAAAACGAATTGATATGACAGCAAAAGATATAAATCAAATTCATAATCTGCTCAAACAAATCGCACCTGAAACAGACAGCGCGCGAATTAATAAAATTACAAATGATTTGATTTCTCTTGCCCTTACACATTCTGATGAAAAAAGCAAACTTGACAAATCAAAAACAGAATATGCTTTTATTGAAAACGAGCCAAAGGAAATTAAGCAAAATAAAATAAAAAAATATATTTCAGATAATTTACCTGAAGATATTAATAAAAAAATATTGAATGAAAGAATTGAAGATTTATCATTTTGTATTGAAGAAATAAAAGCGGTAAACCAAACTCATTCACTGACACCGCTTGGGAAATATATGCAAAGCAAAGCACTTTTTGATGCTGCGGCCGCTTACAGAACAATGCAATCCTTTGCACTGGATATTCCTGAATATCTGACCGATTTAATGATACAGTTTAATATTCCGGATAATGAAACCTATATAATTGAAAATTTGAATAAATTAAGTAAAAATATACGTAATAACAAAATTAATCCGGAACTGAAAGAAGTATTATTAACCAGATTTGATAAAGAAATAGAAGAAAAGGCACAAGAAAAAAATAACATTACAAATAAAGACATACTACTTGCTGAAGTATTGGAAGAATACGCCAATACTGTCGGACTTATGATAACTACTTTTACTGATGACATTTATCACTCAATAATGCTTGGAGACCGTAAACAAGTATTATCCACTAAATTGTCTTCTATTCGGGATGAAGTGGCAGCCACGAAAGATAAAGAAGTAATAAAAGAAATTGCATCTAATTACGAAATAAAACCGGACAGAAACCGCTTGTTAAAAATATTGGATAAAAATATTGAAACGCTGGAAGATGAAAATTGTACCGATGAACAATTCATTGAAATAATGAATAAATCCGGATATAAATCACACCTTTTAGATTTGAAAGAAAGTTTTGACAGTACATTTGAATTGCTGTTCACAGACCCCAACCCGTCATATATTGCAGGATTTAATCTTATGAACGGTGCGCCGATGGATGCCGATGAAGAAACAACACAAAATTTATACAAAGTTCTTGCAATGAGTTTTAACAATATGTCAATGATTATAAAAACCTTGCAAGATACGCTGCAGGTTGAAACAGAAGACGGGAGACTGCTAAATACTGCGGATCCGAAATTTGCAGTTCTTAAAAAACTTGAAAACATGGGAGATTTGGCAACAGAAAAAGAATTGCTCTCACTTCAGAAAAAATTTGACGGATACTATAAAAACAGAAATTCTGAAGACGGCAGTAAAGTAAAATTCAAAGACTTGCCCAAATCTGTTACCGAATTTACTCCTATGGAGAAAGAGGCATTGGCAAGATATAAAAAGAATATAAATTCATGGTACTCAACATCTTCAAGAAGATTGAATGACATATATAAACAAATGAAAGAACCTTTGGAAGAATTGAACAGAGAAATCGGAGTTCAAAAAGGTGAATATTGGGTAAGAGAAAATGATAGCGGATTAATGGATAATCAGGCGCTTAAAATTTTTGAACACATGACAGACCGCCCATATTATGGTGAAAGAAATATCCGCTCAGGAATAAATAAAATTAAAAATTCGCCATACTCCGGAACATCAATGACTTCAGTTAAAGATACCGAGCCGGCAATGCACGCGCAATATGTTGTTGATGTAAAACCGACATTATTAAAGTTTGAAAATACAGAAAAAGTTAAAGATATTATATTCCATGACAATACATGGGGTGCTTCCGAACACGAAAATATTTGGATCGATCAACAAGGATTACTAAGAACAGACTATTCCAGCGAATATGGAGGACAAGAAGGTTATATAACCAATGAAAAGTTCCAAAACGGAAAACTTGAAGATAATTTGATAGATAAAAAAGGGAAATTCGTACCTGAAAAAATTCCAAGTAAACAATATAACAAACTTGTAAATATGGACAATGAAGAGTTTACATTCCCTATGATAAGGACATTAGTACTTCCGGGAGTTTCTCCTGAAGCAATGGCAACAGTAAAAACTATTAAGCAAAATCTGCTGCTGCCATCTTACGAATATCTTGATGATCTTACAGAAAAAGCTTCGAAAATGACAAGCGATGAGATTAAATCGACAATAAAACGTGTTGAAACAGCAGGACAAGCATCTCGTTCTGTTTATCCTGTGCTTTTGAAAAGAATAAACGGAGATGATGTTTTTGATAAAGGCATTGACAGCAAAGAAAAATACTATAAACTTGCACCTGACGATAAGTTAAGACTTTTTGCAGAAAAAGTAGCAATAATAAAATCTTACGATGAAATTCCTGATATAAATACTTATAATATTGAAGTTAAATCACAAAAAGAACTGGATAAACTACATCAGAAGCTTCGTAAAACCGCAAAAGACAACTTTGATTACATAATGGGTAAAAATCCGGACATTCTCAAATATGCAACAGAAGCTTCACGCAAAGATATATACAATAAACTAAAACAATTTGCAGCTGACAACGACATTAATCTCAGCTACAAAGCAATGACAAAAATTGTAAACTCTATGAAACGAGTCAAAAAAGAACGTTATAACGGAAGTATTTCTCAGGGTATTGACCTGATGCAAAATAATTTCGAGAAATATATGAAACTTAAAACAAACGCATCAGAAGATAAAATTCAACAATTATCCGATAAAATAAGACCTTTAATTGAAAAGAATCTGATTATTACGGAACAAGATGTAAAGACTAATTTTTCAACAGGCCGAAACCAAAACATAGCAAACTGGATTGATAAAGAATTTTCACCTAAAACAGATAAAGAATTTGCACAAATTCTTAATTCAATTCGTAACATAACAACAGAAGAATTTAATAAAAATTATGAAACACGCATTTCTGATACCGATATGGGCATAAAATCCATAAACGGGTATGACGTTGTAAAAATGATTCGCTCCGGCAACGAATCAATGAAAAATGCCTTTATAAATACAATATTCTCAGAAAGTTATTATAAGGACATTAATGAAAGCAAAACTACTGCATACTATGATCTTAAAAAACTTTCAAGAAACCTCAGCGGAGGGAGATATGTCGGTGGGGAACGCACATTTGACGACCTGTACTCAGACTTTTATTACAATTTACAATCACTGACAATTAAAAAATTATTTAATAAATACAAAGATGATGCCTTCAGAAAATACTTTGTATTCCCGGCATATCCGCTTGTTGAAATTTCGACACAAGAAGACCTTGAAAATTCATTAAATACATTCAATGAAAAACTTAATAATTACATGGATTATATATATGCATACAAAAATCAACAGGCATCATTATCAATAATATATGAATTAAAAGAATATGCAGATAAGAAGTTCCCAATAACAGGAGATTTGACACCACATCAGTATTATAAAGTGACCCAAGAACTTAATCGCTTACTTGCATTAAATTCAAGTGACAACACAATTGATAGTGAAAAGGAAAAAGCAAGATTATTATTTGCATCAGCCACCCGTAGTACTGAAGAATACAAAAATTACATAAATTCTTTATACAACATATTCAAAATATATGAAAAAACTGCTGACGGGAAAACAATGAAAGAAGCAGAAGAAATTTCGCGTAAAAACATTGATATTTACAAAAAAACATATGTTATGAGTATGTTTGATACAAAATATCAAGGTAAAGCACTTGAAATTTTGAACAAATGGATTTCTGCAAAGTCAAAAGCCGTATGGGTTAAAGACCACTATAATCCGACAATTACGAAAGAAAGCAGTGAAGAAGCAAAAGCCATTGCTCAAAAATATGAACAAAATGTGGAAGATGCAGAAGAATATTTCAATCAGTTCAGAGATTTATTTTTCAAACACAGATTGCACGAAACTCCTGACAAATATTTAAAAGAATACATGCTTTTATGCGCGAAAGATGCCAAACATCCTGATAGAAAGTATTCCTCAGATATTACAGGGAATAAAAAAGCTGTTGAAGATTTGCGAGAAACATATAAAACAAATTTAAAATCCCTATTGTATAAAGCAGATATGATGGAATTGCAATATACACTTATGGATTGCGCCCAAAAAGGGAATCTTAATGCGGTCAGAGATGCATTTAAAAAATCCACAATGGAACTTACAAACGGTTCAGTCGTAACACTGGACTCTGAAGAAGGACTAAACTTTATAATTTCGCCTATGCTTAAGGAAGAAAATTTGGATACCGCAGCACAATTTTTGAATCAACTTGGTTTGTCAGAAAAAGTTGCAGATATGGTCTCAGATAAATCATCACTTGACATTGCATACAAAAATTTCAACCGAATCCAAAGTATACTTAATAGTGCAGACAAACAAGCAAAGTTTGCAAGAGAAGAATTCAAAAAACTCGGGAATATAGATAACAATCCTGATTATGAAAAAATAATATTCGATTTAAGACAAAGATTAATGGAAAAAGCAAAGAAAACAAACTTTGCAAAGGGTGCTGAGATATTTGATGCAGCAATAGAAGATGCATTAAAAGAAATAAAACAACAACCGGATCAGTCAAAAACTCTGTTACTCGGTACTGATATCGATCTTGCCATATCTGGCTTAAGAGAAGTAGTGAAAGCGAATATTGATTACTTAAATATGCCGTTACAGGTAATACAAGTCAGATACAACCTTTTGAAAAAATTACTTCTTCCTGATAATTCAAAAATCGCAGCGAAAGCTGAAGAATATATTGAAAAATTGCAAGAATTACTTGAATATGAACACAATGTAGAAAATAGTTATCCGCATATTGGAATAACATCTGCATAAAAAAAATCCTGAAACAAATTCAGGATTTTTTAATTTTAATATTTTATTAATTCTTTTTTAGAAAATCAGGAACATCCAAATTCGGGAATTCTAAACCTGATGAAGACGCTGAAGATTCAGCAGATTTACCGCTGAAATATTCTGCAGCAGACATCTGAATAGATCCTCTTGTTGTTTTTTCAGCAAAACCGGTTGCTATAACAGTAATTTGAATTTCATTCTGCAATGATTCATTGATTGCAGTACCAATAATTACATCCGCATCATCTTTTACAACATTATTAATAACATTTGTTGCGTCATTAATTTCGTACAACGTCATATTTGAGCTGCCTGTAATATTAACAATTATACCACCCGCTCCATCAATAGAAGATTCAAGCAACTGAGAATTAATTGCCATTTCAGCAGCTTTAATTGCTCTGCCTTCGCCCTGAGCTCTGCCGATACCCATCAAAGCAGTACCTGAATTTTTTACAACCTTTCTTACATCAGCAAAGTCAATATTGATTGTACCCGGAATAGTTATAATATCAGAAAGCCCCTGAATACCTCTGAATAAAACTTCATCAGTAACACAAAATGCTTCTCTGACACCGATTTCACGTTTAACAACCTGAAGCAGTTTGTCGTTTGGAACAACAAGAATAGCATCAACATATTTTTTTAATTTTTCAATACCTTCTTCTGCCTGTGTCATTCTCTTTTTACCTTCCCAGAAGAAAGGTTTTGTAACAAATGCAATTGTTAATATACCTAAATCCTGAGCAATTTGAGCAACAACAGGTGCAGCACCGGTACCTGTACCGCCACCCATACCTGCAGTTATAAACAACATATCTGTATTGTCTAAAGCTTTTGTAATCTGTTCTTTTACTTCCATTGCAGCTTTCTCACCCATAACAGGATCCGCACCACAACCGAGACCATTTGTTGTTTCAACACCAAGTTGGAGTTTATTAGGAACATTACTGCAACTCAAAACCTGCAAATCAGTATTCATCAGCCAAAAATCAACACCTGCTAACTTTGCCTGCATCATTCTGTTTACGGCATTACCGCCACCCCCGCCGACACCGACAACTTTAATTCTTGTAGGGTTTATATTTGGTCTGTTGCTGTTTTCGTAGTTTGATATAATGTTTTCCATTTTGCCTCCTGCAATTCATAATTTTATATGATACATTATATAATAAAAAAAAATTTTGGCACATTTATTGAAATTTTTGTAATAAAATGCCAAAATTTACCAATATTTTTACTTTGTTTATTAAATTTCAAATAAGCTGTGAAGTCTTGTTCTTATATCATTTTCATCTAAATCTTCGGTTAACTTATTTAAATCAATTGCCATTTGATAATAATGAGCGGCATCATTGGTAAAACCCATTTTTTGACTTGCTCTGCCCGCATTAAAATATGCAAGAGTATAATTTGGATTGAGACCAATTGCAGTTTCAAAGTATTCCAAAGCTTCTTCAGCATCCTCCAACCCATCAAGGTACAAAATGCCTAAATTATTTTGTGAATACGCATTTTCAGGATTAATTTCAATTGCCTTGTGAAATGCAACTAGTGCTTCTTCCAGATAATCCTTTTCCCAAAGAGCTACGCCTAATTTTGAATATCCGCGTTCTTCTTCGGAATTTAGCATCACCGCATCACAATATGAATGAATCGCATTATCCAAATCATAATCTGCCATATAAATATCACCCAAAGCAATATATAAATCATAATTATTAGGATCAAGAATTATGCCCGCCTGATAAGTAGAAACCGCTGCCTCTACATTACCTTTTTCACCTGCATAAATTGCACCAAGTGCCTGACAAACAATAGAAGTCCACTCTGCATCCGGATTTAACGCAATTGCCTTTTGATAATGAGCAATTGCATCATCATACAGCTCCGCTTTTGCATAAGCGTATCCTAATGAATTGTTATAAAAAGGATTTTCGCTGTCATTTTCAACTGCAAGCTTAAAAGCACTTATAGAATTTAATTTATCTTCTTTATTCATATATAAATGACCAAGCTCATAGTAAATTTTGGCTTTATCTATATCAAATTCCAGAAGTCTTTCATAACAGTCAATTGCTTCATCGGTATTTTCAGGAAAATATGCCTGCAATATACCTGCCAACTTGACCAATACAGCACGATTATTCGGATTTTCTTCCAATACTGCACGGTAACAGTCAGCGGTTACTTCAATATCATGATTTTTCAGAGCTATATCGCCCATTTTTGAGTAAAAATACTCTCTTTTAGACGTTTTCTGTGCTGCATTTTTATAAACTTCGTTTGCCTTATCGTATAATTTGAATTGTTCCAAAAATTTGCCAACCGTTGAATACGAAAAGATACTCATATCATCAGACATATTTTTACAAAACATTTTCAGCGTATTTCTGTCCCACGCAAGCATAATACTGCCTGACAAGAAATAGTATAAAAATCTGACATAATCACTAAAGCTACCCGTTTGGCTATTAATTTTTTCAAAAATTGCCTCGGACATAATCATTCTTGATCGTCCGGATTTTAGTCCGCTTATATTTATGGCAGACTTATATTCCTGTTCTGCAGATTTATAATCCTGAGCAAGCTGCATAAAATACCCTGTATAAAGGTGAGCATTCACATTTTGGGGAGAAAGACTCAATGCAGTTTGGCACTGTTCAATAGCACTGCCCAAACTAATTTGTCCCTGTTCCCACATTAAAGATGCCAAACGATAATATGTTTCAGGAATAGACGGATCATATTTTACGGCATCAATATAACAATCGATAGCTTCCTGCAAGTCAGTATTTTTTTGCCCGATGAGATATTTTTCATGAGCAGACCTTGCTTTTTCCAAAAAATCCTGTGCCTTTTCCTTGTAAAGAGAATTCGCCGCCCCTGTTTGCATCGGCATAACTATTTGTTCTGACATTATAATGCTCCAATATACTGATTTAATTAATTAAACGGAAAACAAAAAAACTACTTTAATAATTATTGAAAATCTCATTCATATGTATTAGATTCTTGCAGAAAATTTTTCTCGCTCAGATTTTATTGTTTGTATAAGAATTTTTTCAACAATTTTTATTTTTTCCGGAAACATTATAATTTTGTTATAATCTTTTAAGTCTTCACTATCAACACGTTTGCCAAGTTTTTTAAGAATTCCGGCATAAAGAACATCCTGCTTATATGCATGCTTTTCCATAATCATACTGTTTCGCATATACTTCAACAAAACAATTTTTGTCTTTGAATCTAGTCCTTCAACACCTTTACACAATTTTTCCTCTGCATTTTTCAATATTTGGGATTTATCCGCATCACTATCTTCGATTTTATAAAATACATTATTATACATATCTAAAATCTTTTTTATCTTTTTATATTTAGTATTAACTGAATCATCAACATTTAAAAGATTTTTTATATCCGGCGCAATATTATTCAAATCCCTATCATTTACAAGATATTTCGGATTCAAAAGATAATCAAGAATATGTGTTGATTCATGCATCAATGCAGGAAGATTTTTTATGTTAAATTTTAAAGATTTTGAAACAGGTAAATCAATCATATAACCAACATACATTCCCAATTTTTCAAGAATTTCAATCCCGCCGTAATAGTCATCCATAGATTTGACATCCAAAGGTGCAAGCAATATATTTTTATCCTCTGGCAAACAAAAATTATAACAATCTTCTATAAGCTCCGCATGCACATTTCTTGATTTACCTTTATACAAATTTAATGTATTATTGAAAATTTTATTATTAATTCTTTCAGCGAATTTTTCTCTTTGTAAAACAGAACCTTTACAATAAACGCTCGAAAATTTTGTAAGTCTTGAATGAATAATTACCATATAATTTAGAAAACATATAAAAAATATTTTTGCTTATTGAGGTAAAACTAGAATTTTACACTATTTATGATAGTATGTAAAAATAAAATTTAAAAACTGAGGAAGAAATAATGTCTACTTTAAAAACAACGGTCTTAGGAATAGAATTTGAAAATCCGTTTTTATTGGCTTCAGCTCCACCGACTGCATCGGTTGAAAGTATAGATAAAGCTTTTGAAATGGGTTGGGGCGGCGCCGTTTTAAAAACAATAACCCCTGATAATTTGGAAATGATTGAAGCAAGTCCACGCTATGCAACAATAAAAGAAAAAGGTAAAGTGATTTGCTTTCAAAATATAGAATTGTTGAGCCATGAGACAGTTAAGTATTGGATAGACGGGATTAAATATCTTAAAAAAAAGCATCCGTCAAAAGTAATAATTGCAAGCATTATGGCTCCTGTAGAAAGAGAGCAGTGGCAAAATCTTGTTAAAGCACTGAATAACACTCCGATAGATGCTTATGAGCTTAATTTTTCATGTCCGCACGGAATGCCTGAAAGAAACATCGGTATGGCAATAGGAACTAGCGCGGAAATATCAATTCTTATCACTTCCTGGGTAAAATCAGTTGCAACTAAACCTGTTTTTGTAAAATTAACTCCAAATGTAACTAATATTACCTGGATTGCAAATGCAGTTGCAAGAGCGGGGGCAGACGGCCTGGCTGCAATTAATACAATCCAAAGCTTTATGGGAATTAATCTTGACACTTTAGATCCGGTTCTCAATATAGATGGTAATTCCACATACGGCGGCCTGTCAGGAGAAGCAGTCAGACCTATCGGATTCAAATGCGTTGCACAATTAAGACAAAACTCGGATCTACCTATATTGGGTATGGGCGGAATTTCTAATTGGGAAGATGCGGCGCAATATATCGCATTAGGCGCTGATGCTGTCCAAATATGCACGGAAGTAATGATTAACGGATACGGAATAATAAACGGTTTAAAATCAGGGCTATTAAATTACTTGGAATCGAAAGGATTGAATGATATATCAGAATTAAAAAACATTGCAATCCCGAAAATTACATCTCATGAAAAACTAAATAAAAAAAGCCATCTTTACCCATCAATAGACGAAGGAAAATGTATAAAATGCGGCAAATGCGTAAAAATATGTTCCGAATCCGAATATCACGCATTAGACTTAGACAATGAATGTATAAATTTAAACAAAAAAAATTGTAAGGGATGCTCATTATGCAGCCATATCTGCCCAAAAGAAGCAATAAAAATGATCTGCTAGATTTTGATATGATTAAAGGGGGCAAGTAGCCCCCTTTTAATAATACCTTTTAATTTTTTATTATTATTCATTAAAATCATCTTCATCAGCGAGTTTGAAATTCATATAGAAATGATCACCCTTTTTGATGACTAAAGCATTGCCCTTTTCTATGTAAGATAGCGGGGTACTGTTATAAACAGCAACAGCAGTCGATTTTAGTCGGTTACCTTCTTCATTTTTAACAGCTCCTTCTATTGCTTTATAACCTGTTGAAAACCCTTTTACTGCAAAATTACCGGCGGTAAGAGCAGCGGATTTTACAATCGCACCTTTATCAATTTCTTTTTTATATTTTCCTATATAACTTCTTTTTGCCTTAATAACAGTACCCTCAGGTGTAACCAAATATGTCGGAACAAAAGTAAAAGTTGCATCTTGTTTCAATCTTTTAGCATCTTTTGCAGTAATTTTACCTTCTACTACGGTGCCGCTTTCAATAATACCTTTCTTTGTGGTAACCGGCTGAACTATTTTTACCGAATAAGTTTGTGGCGGATTATCTGTTGAAAAATCACTCAATGCTTCGACTTCAACATTTACAGCATATGCAGGAACAACAAGCATTAAAGATGATACAAGCCCCAAAATAAATTTTTTCATAATCTGTCTCCTTATTTTATATATTATATAATAATCTATTTTGTTAAAATTGAATATATTTGTAAAGAAGAATTACATTATCATAAATTTTATGATTAAACAAGGGCTAAAAAGGGACATCACGCCCAATTTTAGCCCTTGCTCAATTATTTGTTAATAAATAAGCAACATTTATAATTTTGTCACAATTGCACCATTAGATGTAAGAGTCGTATTTGTGTAACTTACTTTTTTAGGTCTTACACTTGAAACCTGCTTATTAACATTTAAAGATGAATTTTGTAACTGAACAACAGGTTTTGTATTGGCATACATCTTTCTGCTCTTATCATCAAGTTGTTTAACAATAACTTTTTGAGATTCAACAGATGTAGTTATATCATGCGTATTATTTTTTGTTGCTGTTTTCTTTATTATTGTATTTGAAGTTTTGTTCTTTGGTTTGTAGTCAGGATAGCTGTGGTAATCTTTACCTATAGCCCATCTTAAACCGGCTGAAAGAGCAATACCGTTACGACCGCCGCTTCTTAGCATTGCCTGAACAAATCCGGTGAATCTGTCACCCCAGCGTTTTTGCAAACCGACACCATACTGGAAGTAAGGTTTTACACTCAATTCAGGTAATGAAACATTGTTTGCATGGAAATCCGTCTGATCCATTATGTTCCATACCATT
>CADCNV010000042.1 GCA_902802825.1 uncultured bacterium
TGGTAAATGGCTTCATTACTCATCTTTTCGCCATTTTGAACTTCTTGTTCAATAATTTTGGCAGCTTTATTAATATCTTCCTGTTTAAATTTTACCCATTCATTGCCATTGTGAACTTCGTAATTGGCAAGAGATTTTTTAATTCTTTCATATAATGGATTTTGTGTATTTTCAGGCATTTTTTCGTGCCAGATTTTGCCCATCATATCGATTGTTTCTGCATCAGCAAAAATAGAAGCCGCTTTTAAGTCATCTTTGCCAAGACCGAATGCCTTATTCACACCCATAGCAAGTGCAAGACCTGCTAATGTTCCGTATGCTCCGACTGCAGAATCATTAATAGTTCCCATGCTTTCTCTGCGTGCAGTTTCCATTCCGGCATCAACACCTCTGCCAAAGTCGGTCAATGTTCTTGGCAAAACCATGCAGAAAAAGTCAACAGCATTCGCGCCCCACGCCTGATTAGTATCTAAAAATCTCAAAAGCTCTACAATCGGCGAACCTGTAAATGAAGGTCTTTGGGCATTATTAACATAATGTGCACTGCGTTGATGTACATTATACTGTGGAGTATTATATTGTCTGTAATTGTTGTCTACTTTCATTTACACTGCCTTTTTTGTTTTGTCTAACGAAAATGCTTGGAATACAGGAGTTTGAGAAGGGTTTCCCTTATACTCTTCCAACGCTGCCAATTCTTGGGCTTGTTTTTGCGCCAATTCCTTTTGTTTTTTGTTAGTTTGGGTTCTTGTATATAACGGGATAAATAAACCTAATGATAATAAAGAGAATAATATATTCCCTGCGTGGCACCACGCTCTTAAATTTTTACTTTTTGTTCTTAGTGCTTCATCTTTGATGGCATTTAATTCATCAGAAGATTTCATAGTCGTATGTTTCGCCCAATGCCATAATTTTTGAAGAATGTTAGCCCCGGGTTTTTCTTCTTTTAATTTATTAATAAGGACAACATCTTTCGAGTGTTTCTGGATAAGGGTTGCAATGGCCTTTGCTGCATAGTCCCCCAAGAAATAAAAGCTTGAGAATGTTGCAATATCACGAATTGTATTTTCTTTTAATTCATTAGAATCTTCGGATGCTGCGATACGACTTGAGAAAGTCGCAGCGGAAATTATTCTTGCCTGATCCATAGTCGGGAATATGTTTTTAAATTGGAACATCTTTAAGCTTGGTCTATCCAATATCATTGATAAACCTGCAACAGCCCACATCAAAGGAACGGCAAAGAATTTTTCGGCAGTCAGCTTTTTCTGTTCTTCAGGGGTAAGATGTCTGTCTTTGTCATCGTTATAAATAGGTGCTCCGGATTTTCCTGAAAGTTTGTGTGTAATCCAGCGATTAATCGGTTGGGCTGAAATTGCAAGCGGAATTATTAAGCCAACTAAACCGATTGCACTTTTTAAATTTACAAGTTTTTTAGCTTTACTTACATATTTCGCAAATTCTTTAGAGTCGGCAGAAAGATTTTCCTGCACAGAACCTCTTAAAATGTCACTGCTGCTGTCAAGAAGATGTTTTAAACTACTTGTTGAATATCCGTTTTCTCCTGCGAATTTAAGATTTTCGGCAATGCCTGTCTTATTGACAATATATGTATATAAATCATCTGTGTAATTTTTGTGAGATTTTATACCAAATAATTTTTTGAATCTCCGAACAAATTTATTTTTAGAAATAATTTCTTCTTTATTATCTGTTAATATGTTATTGGCTGTATGTTTAAGGAGTTTTTCATATTCCGGATCATTAGCAAGTAAGTCTTTGAAAGCTTTTTCTTTTGAACCATCAATACCGTGCAAATCCTGAGTCATGTTTTTCAACGTATTATAAATTGTTTCTTCAGGGTTACTTCCTTTTGCGGATTTGTAGTATTGGCTAATTTTGTCAATCGCTTCGCTGTTTGCCCATGATTTCGAAAGATTAGAATTTTTAAAGCCGCCCATTACAGGTCTATTTAGAAGTTTTGCAACTCCTATAACAATAAAGCTTGGAATCAGGCAATTTATAATGAGTCCTGAAGCTTCACGTCTGAATGCTTCAAAGCCGCCAAATATATTCAGATGTCTTTTTTGTTCCTCTCCGTTTTCACCTTTTTTCTTTGAACCAATAAAGGTTTCAACAAAAGTACGCGGAAGGATTGCAGTAGATAAATCCAAAAACGAAACATTAATCATTGGATTTGCTTCGCAGGTTTGGATTGTTTTCAATACAACGTCTCCCAATCCTGTAAACGCAGGATTCGAAACTTTTTTACCTGCATCAATTCGGTCTTGAGGGGTTCTATTCTTACTATTTACACTACCTAATTCAACTTTATTTATCATATATTGCTGTTTTACGACTACACTGCCTTCTAATTATAACCAAAGTACATATTAATTAAAAGTTTGGGAAAATAAAAATTGCGCGCATGGAGTCAAATATAAAGTTTTTGTAAAGAACAATTTTTGCATAATTTTCTAATAATAGAGCTTTTTAAATTGATTTTTGTTCAAAAATGTGTAATAAATGCGAAAAAAAATGAAAAAATCGGGTAGAATTGCTCAAAATATTAAAAAAAAATATTGTAAAATTTTGTTAAGATTTTTATATAAAGATCAAAAAAGGATGCTTTAAGGCATCCTTTTTGTTAATAAAAATTTGTTTTTTGCTTTTAGTATTGATTTGCTTTAACAGTAAAATTGAAATTAACTGTTACTTCATCGCGAGGGAATGATAAAGGCAGTGGAGGAAGAGGAGAAGCTTTGCGTAAAGCCGTTAATGCTGAATCATCCACTGCTTTATCGCCTGAAGATTGTGCCACTTCTTCATTTATAACGTGTCCGTTTTTCAATATTGTGAATTTTAAAATTACCTCTGAATCCTTATTTACAGCGGGTGGCTGCCATTTGCCTGAAATTTGTTTGTGCATTTCTTCCAAATATGGTTGAAATTCCGGGCTCGCTGAGCTTTGCTGCTTTTGTCCCTGTGCCTGGGGGGCATTGTTATTTGGCGTACCTTTGAGCTCATACATGTGTGGACCGAGTACACCGGCCAGAGTAATTATTACAAATATTGCAATTATAAAGATTAAAAATCCTTTTGTAATATTATCCATGCCTTTTTTCTGTTCTGCCATTTTTTTCTCCTTTATTCAAACAATTTAGCTATTGATTCTTTGTAATCGGGTTTAAGAATACCTTTTTCGGTGATGATACCTGTTATCAATTCGTGCGGAGTTACGTCAAATCCCGGATTTATAATATTGACTCCATCAGCGCAAATTTTCTTTCCGTTAATGGTTGTTACTTCATCATGTGAGCGTTCTTCTATAATTATTTTATCTCCTGTTTTAATTGAAATATCAATTGTTGATAACGGAGCGGCAACATAAAACGGAATGTTGTGATATTTAGCGGCAATAGCAACTGTGTATGTGCCGATTTTATTGGCTGCATCTCCGTTTGCTGCAATTCGGTCTGCTCCGACGCATACCATATCAATCATTCCTTTTTTCATAAAATATGAGCACATCCCGTCAGTAATTAATGTGACAGGAATTCCGTCCATAACAAGTTCTAATGTTGTTATTCTTGCTCCTTGCTGGCGGGGTCTTGTTTCATCCGCAAAAACTTTAACAGTCGGGTCATTTGCAAATGCAGAGCGAACAACTCCAAGTGCAGTACCATACCCCACTGTTGCAAGAGCTCCGGCATTACAGTGAGTTAATATTGTTGCGCCTTTTGGCACTACTTGAGCTCCGTAATCTCCTATTTTTTTGTTTATCTCGATGTCTTCAAGCTCTAATTTTTTACCGTTTTGAGCAAGTTCTTTTATCAGTGTTTGAGTATCGGTATTATGGGATTTTATAATGTTTTTTTGCTTTTCAACTGCCCAGTATAAATTTACCGCTGTTGGACGGGAGGATACAAGATAATCCGCTTTTTTAAGCAGTTCATTTTTAAAATCTTCCTGTGATAAATTTTTATTCGCAAGCTCCTGAGCATATAAAACAACTCCATGCGCTCCGGCAATCCCAATTGCAGGTGCACCCCTGACAATCATTGTTTTTATGGCTTCATACATTTCATCCCCTGTTTTTATATCAACATATATAAATTCATACGGGAATTTTGTCTGATCTACCATTCTGGAACAGTTATCAACCCATTCAATTGTTCTGATTTTTGATTCAAAATTTGCCATATTTATATATCCTCATCTGCGTGTTTATTTTCATATATATCACGAATTAAATTTATTATATAATAAGTTAAAAACCCTGTAAATGCATTGGTCGTGGCTGTAAGCACCCCTACAAACAGAACAATAATTATAAATAGCCATATT
Organism: uncultured bacterium; assembly: GCA_902802825.1. GTDB lineage: Bacteria > Cyanobacteriota > Vampirovibrionia > Gastranaerophilales > Gastranaerophilaceae > Zag111. The sequence continues at coordinate 4,351 of CADCNV010000042.1, forward strand.
GGCGAATTAATTATCATTGCTGTTAAAAAATAGTTATTTGTGTATTTGAATAATAAGTAAATTAAGGCAACAACAATTGAGTATGCAAATGAAAAAGTGATATTTGCGCAAAATCCTGTTATTGCACCGCTTATAATACTGTCTTTTGGGGTAGTGAGATCCATCTTCCCTGCCATTATTAAAAATAAAATAACTAATGGGGCGCTCAAAAGCAGTACAGAAAATAATGCTATCCCTCCTATATAAGGAATTGTGGCAAAAATTCCAAAAATAGCTCCTATTGCCAAGCTGCAAAAAGATAAATATTTTAAAATGACTTTATTCATAAGTGTATTTTATCATTTTTACATCAAAAACTCAATTTTTATATTTATCCAAAACGGCATTACTTCTTGTGTATGAAATTGCAATTGCAATTGAATCTATAGTATCGTCAAGCTTTGGCAGTTTGTCTGTTCCCAAAGCTACTTTTACCATTTGTTCGACTTCTTTTTTGGTTGCACGTCCGTATCCTGTAAGAATTTGTTTTACTTCAATCGGGGTGTATTCATAAACGGGAATATTATATTCGTTGAGGGCTAATAAGATTACTCCTCTTGCGTGGGCAACGGGCATAACGGTTGTGTAATTGCGAAAGAAAAATAATTTTTCAATTGCGCATACATCCGGATTGTATGTCGAAATAATTGTGCGCAAATCCTGATGAATTTCAGATAATCTTTTCCCTTCGGATTCCTCTTTAGATGTTTGAATTGAACCGGAATGAAGCAGATTTAAATCTTTACCGTCAAAATCTAATATACAATACCCGACAATTGCCATCCCAGGGTCTATACCTAATATTTTCATTCTTCTATTATAAAAATATTTATTTTTATTTAAAAATTCCGTAACATGTTGTTACATTTTAGAAATATATGGCAATTATCTCATGAAAATATACTTTATATATACATAAGGGGATATTTGGGAATGATTCAGTGGAATTACATACAGCCAATATTTAACAGGAGTTTCAGCTCATTGCATTTGCCGTCATTTACTTCAGTAAATGCACCTTTGTTCCAATATATGCCATTTGGATCTGTAACATCAAGAGTATATAATCCTGTTGTAAGTCCTGTGGCTCAAGGTATGTCATCTTTTTCAAATCCGTTTGGCTCTTGGTTTAATTTTTCATTGCCGACTTTTCCACATTTCTCATTTCCAACATTTAATTATGCAAATATTTGGAATAATTTCAAAACCGGAGTAAGTTCATTATATAATTCAGCAAAAAGTAAAATGGTATCTGTAGGCAAAAGTGCTGTTCATTACACAGGTAAACTCGCAGATTATTGCGCAGAAAAAGGCAGAAGACTTGCGCAAGCAGCTTTAAATGGAGCTCCAGGAAGATTCCTTAAACGTTGTGCAACTTATGTAAAAAAAGCGATTGTAAATGCAGGTTTGGGTTCTTACAAACAAGGTGTACACGGATACGGAATGGCTGATGCATACAAGGCAACCGGTAATTTTAGAGAAATATCAGCTGAGGGTGTTGATTTGAAAAAATTACCTGCCGGTTGTATCTTATGTTATGGTAAGGGCGTTGCAGGTTATAACGGTCAATATGGCCATACTGAAATAACATTAGGTAATGGTAAAGCAGTATCCGACGGGATTACAAGAAATATCAGACCAGGTGCAAGAATTTTAATTCCTGTTTAATAAAAAATATGCCCGGGGGGAGTCAAACCCCCGACCTTGGGCTTCGGAAACCCACGCTCTATTCGTCTGAGCTACGGACACATAAAAAGGACGGATTTTATAATCCGTCCTTATTATAATATAAAATATTTTTATTTTAAATAATCAGATGCGCTTACAGATTGTCTTGATTGTTCATCTGTTTCAAAGAACGGATAAGAGCTTATTCCGATCATTCCAGCAATTAAAGAACTTGGGAAGATTTCTACGGCATTATTTAATTCATTTACTGCGCTGTTATAAAACCTTCTTGCTGCTGCAATGTGTTCCTCAACTTCAGAATAAGTTTGCATTGCCTGCATCATTGTCCCGTCCGCTTTTAATTGAGGATAGTTTTCAACATTAACCATAAGTTGTCCCATTTTTGACGAGATTTGGTTATCAAGATTAATTTTTTCGCCGATTGTGTTGGCATCAGATTTAATCCCTGCAGCTGCAGCTCTTAATCTTGTAATTTCATCAAATAAACCTCTTTCGTGTTCCATATATTTTTGAGCAATTGTCAAAATATTAGGAATCAAATCGTAACGTTTTTTGAGCTGAACATCTATGCCGCTCATTGCTTCTTTTGTTTTGTTTTTTAATTTTATCAGGCGTACATACATCGGATACAATAAAACAATTAATCCGACAACTATAGCTCCTGCTATAAATAATCCCGTCATCGCAGAACCTCCGTTTTCTGCTCCTTGAGTTGCATTTGTTGCAACTATCGGAACGCTAAATAATAAACTTATCATAATTAACCTCTTTCATATCAATATTATTATAACATATTTTTTAGTGCTTACAATCCTAATTTTTTATCAAGTTTGAAGTGGTCAACAAGTGCAAGTATTGATGCGAACTCTTTAAATAGCAAATCATACTGATATTTCTCTGTTAATGTTTTTGATAAATCTGCTAAGCTAAATAAATCTTTTGTTGTGTATGGTGCAATGTAAACGTAATTTTTATAAAAAGAGCAATATATCCTGTCGGTATCAAAAGCTTTCATTATTTCTTTAAATCTCTCCATAAAGCCGGTTGTTAAAAGATATCTTGCTTCAATTTGATCTGTTGAAAATACTTTAAATTTTTTTAGAAAATTTATATCTTCAAGCTCAACATTTTCAAGTTCATTAATTAATGAGGTATGACTTTTAGGACGAATGACCGTAAGCCCTTCAAAATTTTTGTTCATTTTCAAGCGTACAATTGCGCCTTGAAAAAGTGTTATTTTATTGTTCCCTCCTTCTCTGCTATAGTCTGCTTCTGTAATAGCAATATCCACTCCTCGGTATGAACCAATAAAATTATCGTCCGTTGAATAGAATGCATCTGAACTATAAGGATATAAATCAGTTTCAGTAACTTCCGGTTCATTGATAATGCAATCCAAGGTCCATTTAAATCCGGGAACTGCTTGCATTAATATAGGCATTACTTGATTTTTTATTTCATTTTCAAGTTGTTTTTTAAAAAAGTGGCGAATACCAAAAAATGCAGCTACTATTCCAAATATAAATTTAATGCTGATTTCTGTTTTTAATAGTACAGCTATTACGACATAGGCAATAACAAGAATTATCGTTACGAGAAAACCTAAATTAAGGTTAGAATGATATTTTATACGTTTTTTTTCATACGGCTCAAGTTTTGGATAGACCTCTGTTTTAAGTATATTAAGGTAGTCTTTTCTGAATTGTTCCAGTGAATATTCTTTTTCTTCTTTTGGAATAGAAGAATCGGAATTTTTTGGTATGTTTTCGCCGATATTTGGAATATTTTCCACGTTATACCAACTTTCTTTAATTAACTTTCATCAGCCAAAACAATTGTAAAGTCGGATTTTGCACATTGATAATTCGCCGGCTCATATACAAATTGTTTTGATTTTGCCTGAGGAACTTTTGTTTTCAAATCAGCATAATAATCAATAGTGACATATTTAGAATGTGCAATAAACTGTGAGTGAGTGGAACTTGATGTTCCTGAACATATAACTTTTATTCCGTTTTCTTCCAGTGCATTTTTTAATTCTGATGCATCTTCTTTACGTTTTGAAGAACTCATTATGCTTGCGGTGTATTCTTCCTTTACTCCGTCAAATTTTTGTCTGTATATCAGGCGGTTTATAACTTCTTGAGTTTTATCAGGATTAAGAATCCAATAACTTATATAACCGTGTTTGTTTGGCGCTCCGGGAAGCATTGCTATTTCAATATTATCCATATCAAAATGAGTAGCCAAACCTGCATATTGAGTCATCTCATAAGCAGACATATCGGTTTTTACATATTTATGTGCGACGGATACAAGTTTAGGAATTTTTACGACAGTTTCCGGCTTTTTCAAATCTGCAAGCAAACCTCTTAAAAACCATTGTTGACGTTTGGTTCTTCCTATATCTCCCATTGCATCATGTCTGAAACGCAGGTATTCTACAACATCTTTGTCGGTTAAATGATGTTTACCTTTTGTTATATTTATGTGGAGTTTGCCGGCATTATCATCATATTTCATATTCTTTTCTACATAAATGTCAACTCCCCCCAGCGCTTTTACGATTGCTCTTACGCCTTCATCGTGAAACATTATGTAGTGATCAATTTTTACCCCTAAAGTTTCTTCAATTGTTTTTATGGTCATTTTAATTCCGCCGATAGCGTGGGCTGCGTTAATTTTTTGCGTACCCATCCCGTCAGGTAGATAGACCTTGCTGTCTCGCGGTATAGATATTGCATTTACTGTTTTTGTTCTCGGGTCAACATTCATCAGGATTATGGTATCTGTCCTTGTACCAACCCATAGATCCGAGTCTGCGCCATTTGAATCAACCCCAAGAAGCAAAATGTTTTCTCTGTGAGGACCAAACGGTAAATTAAAATCTATTGTGGAGGATTCTTTGTTTGTCAGTTTTGCAAATAATGCCCCGAAAAATGATTCATTATCGCCGTTTTTATTTTGAATCCCGCCGATTATAAATATTCCGATTAATGCAATTAAAAATAATAACAACATTACTGATAATATGCGTCTAAATGATGATCCTGTCTTGTGGGATCGTCTGTATTTGTAACTTTCATATGGACTTGGGGTTCGTCCGTTTTGAGCTTTTGGGCGTCTTGCACCTTTATAACTTCTGCTATCTCTCATTTATTAAATCTCTTTTTATACCTATGCATACATTTTACAATAAAGAAATTAAAAACGTATACAATAAAAAGCGGATATTTACAAAATTGTAAAATCAGTGACTTAAATTAGATTCAATTTGGGCAAAAAATTCTTTATATGGCTGCGGTTTATATATGCGAATAACTTTAACCGGAGCCATTTGATTGAATGCAAATCCGTCTGCATTTTGCAGTACTTTTTCAATAGGAATAAATTTAACTTTTATACGGTTTTCGTCTATCTGTTCAACAAAGACATTTGCATCAATTATAACTGTTTTGTCTTTTAATTCTGTTGCAATGCGTCGTGTCGGACTGTACATCATTGCAGCTGTTGAACCGTATGAGAAAACGGTATATGCTGTGGCGGCAGCTAATACAACAGACCACCCGGCCACTCTTTTTTTACTTGTATATGCGGCTTTGAAAACTTTTTGGGCCCTTATTAATCCTAATTCTTCATTATAATCTTCAATGGAATAATCGCTGTCATAAAGAACGGATACGGCAGATTGCATAACTGATTTTTTATCCGCGGTATCAAAATATGCCGTTTGCATATCGTATAGCTTGTCTGCATCAACTTTTGGCATGGTTTTGCCGTATGAAGAGCCGGTAAATATTATTATTGCTGCTATTAAATACAAAAATTTTTTCATTATTCTTTGGTTTCTTTCGCTTGTTTTTTTGCTTCTTTTATAGCTTCTTTCTCTGCTTTACGGGCTTCTTTTGCAGCTTGTTTTGCTTCCTTTTCTGCCTGTTTTGCTTCTTTTTTTGCCTGCTTAATTAATTCTTTTATATCTTGTGTTTCTTCATTTTGATTTACCGGGGCGGCATTTTCGGTATTATTTTTTTTGCTTTCTTTTCCGTGTCAGTTTTTTCTTCTTTAATTTCTGTCGTTTCCGGTGCGATTATGGAATCTTTTTCTTCTGTTTCGCCATTAACATTTTCAGCTTTTTCAGCAGCATTGGTTTCAGTGTTTATTTTTTCATTATTATTTATATTTTCTTCATTTTTTCCTTCCTCTGCATTCTCCGGCTCAGGTGCAATTACAGGTTTTTTATTTTTTAGGGTATTACTGTTTTTCTTTTGATTTTGTCTTACCGCAGGCGGTGTCGGTTTGTTAATTTTTTGTGCAATTTCTTTTTGTAAATTAATTGCGGTGTCAACTTTTGTATAGAAGTCGTTATAAAATTCAACATCTGAAACATCATCAATCATTTGAGCGTTTCCGTATTGATTCAGTAATTTGCGCTTAAAATTAACTCTAATCCTTGATTTATCTCCGTATTGAGTAATATTTACACTGGCTTCAAGTGTTGCAACTTTTACCCCGTTATAATTAAGTCTTGATTTTGTCATGCTAAATTCTTTTGAGATGTCTATATTTGGATCTGACAGATCAAAATCTTTTATTCCATAAATATATCCCAGCAAGGAGTTTACGTTATAAACAATATATCCTTCATCCTGCAGTACATTTAATATTGCCTTCATTGCAATAACATTATCCTGAGCCGAATAAGTTCTTGTTTGAAATTGTCTTTTTTCAAGCTGGGTCATCGGAGTTATAATTTCTTCATTTTGTCGTTTTTTTGCAATTGCGGGCAGCGAACAACATAAAATAAGTAAAATTGCTAATATCTTTTTCATAATAAAAATCCTCAAAAAAAATTCTGCTATGTTTATTATAGCAGAATTTTTTTTTATTTAAATTTATTTACTAATTTATTATATATTTTTTGTAAAGTATAAAAGTTGGTGTTTAGCAGGGAATACATGATTCGGGTTTGCTACTAATCTTCTAACCACATCCAGCTCAGAAAGATCTTTCTTCCCGATTGATTCAAGTACTTTTAAACCTGTTCCTTGAGTAATATCCATTTTAAAGAGCATATTTAGTGCATCTTTGTCGAAAACATATGCAGCTTTTAACAATGACAAATCTTTAAATAACGAACTTAATCCTGCAGGAGTTGCAATGTATTTAACTACGGATTTATCTTTGATGTAGTCATTTGGATGGCTTTTTATCATTGTTCTTATGCTGTCTAATTTATCTATTGTTTCGGGAGTCAGCAATTTTAACATAGTTTGAGAATCTCTTTTTGTATTCGAGCCCATCAATATCTCTGTCATATTAGAGCGGACAAAAGGACTTTTTGAGATTTTATCGTCCCCTAAGATGATTTCCATAACAGGTGCATTATTTTTGTTTAACTTTGTTCCTATTGTCGGGACGTATGGTTCTAGTTTAGCGGTTCCTACAAAGCCATCAGGCAATATATTCTTTCTGACGATGGTTGAATCAATATTTTTCCAGCCGCATTTTTTTGCTATTGAATACATACTTGAGTTTAATGGTTTTATTATATTTAACTCACTAAGCATAATTTACTCCTAATTTTTATGACTAATTTATATTAAACTCATAAAAATAATTTTTGCTATTTTTTATTCTTTTTGTAAAGAATAGTTAAGATTGCAATTTATTTATAACCATATTCCTTAGTGTATTTAATACTAAATCCCAGTCATTTTGCTTTGAATTTTGCAATGGTGTCACTTTTTCATACCATCCGACATTATTCCCCTGTGTTTTAAACCAGCGATAATTTGTTTCTTTATTAAACAGGGCTATTGTATCTTTCCCTAAAGCCCCTGCAAGATTTAATATTACATTGTCTGTTGCTACGATCAAATCCATATTGCAAACAGCGCAGGCGCTATCTGTAAAATTCATAAATGTCTGTCCCAAAGGCGTAATATCATTGCTAATGTTTTCTTCTTTTTGGAGGTCATAAAGTTTTATATTAGGAATATCTTTCAGCAAATCATAAATCTTTACAGGGGCAATATCTCTGCCGGAATAATTGGCATTTTTACTCCCGCTTAATGATAAACCGATTTTAAATTCTTTGCGGTTATTCAAAAATTTATTTTTGTAATCGGTTATTATTTCAGGATTAATTTCCAAATATTTACTTGTATAAGGAATATTTGAAGATTTTGTTTTTGTTACATAAGGCGTATCAATCAGAGCAATATTTACATCATAAACCGGTTCGTTTTCGCAGTTTATTACTTCAATATTTCTAAAAATCTCGGAATGTGAAACTAAATCAAACAATTCATTTTGTATTTTAAAAATGACTTTTTTTGCGTATTTTGTAAGTTCAGGGACAAATCTTGAATACATTATGGTATCTCCAAATCCCTGTTCATAATGCACCAAAAGAGTTTTGTCAGATATATCTGATTCCAGATCCCATTTTTTTATTTCATCTGCAGGATATTTTAAATTTATATCATTAATATTAAATCTGTGTCTGAAATAATTATGTCCGTTTTCAAAATCTCCGCAGCTGATTAAAAATCCTCCGTAATTATAATAATCATTATCTGTGGGATTATTTGCGAGTAATTCTTCATAGTATTTTTTTGCCTTATCTTTGAGCCCTAATTTTTCGTATCCGAACGCTAATCCGTGTAATACTAACCTGTTTTGCGGCTGTACTTTATATGCCTGTTCATAAAGCTCAATTTGTCTTTTTAAAGATTCACTTCCGTTATATTTTGAGTACAAATCTGCAGTGATTGTAAGTACGGAAACTTTGGAATTGTCAATATCCAAAAACTTCTCATAGTACTCAATTGCAGATTTATAATCTTTATTGTTTTTATGATAATCTGCAAGTTCAAGGTATTCTAACAATTTATTTTGCAATTTTTAAGTTCCCCGTAAAAGAATTAATAACCGATTGCCCAGCTGAATTTTGCCGAATTAGTTTTTTTAGATTGAGGAATAATCAAAGGAGAACTTTCTGCCGTAACCTCAAGAACCTTGTCAGCTTTTTGTAAAAGTTTAAATTCTCCGATCTTGCTGTCGACATTATTAAAAGATTTGTAGCGGTCCAAATCCGATTGTAAATCTTGATTTTCTGTATTTAATCTGACAATTTCTCTATCCAATGCGTTTAATTTTGCTTCAAAATTCATCGCAGCATAATAACTTACAAAAGTAATACCAATAGATATAAGCAGAAAAATGCACAAGGTTTTATTGATTCGTCGGGTAATCATTTCCCTGACTGTCACCGGTTTTTGCTGATAAAAAGAACCGGTTATAACCGTATTGGCAATCGGATCAGATACGGGCTTTACAATCACTTGTCCGACAGGATTAAAAACATTATTCTTATTTGAAATTCTGATATTCGTACTCATACAGAGTTTATTTCCCGATATACCTTGCTACTCTTAGTTTTGCACTTCTTGAAGGTGGATTTTCTTTTATTTCTTTTTCGGATGCAATTATAGGTTTTTTGTTCACTAACTCTAACACCGGGGGAGGACAATTGCATATTGGTTGAGTTTTGTCACAGTGACAACGGGTTGAGTGGTATTTGAACAGCTGTTTTACGATCCTGTCTTCAAGAGAATGAAAACTTATTACACTGATTATAGCACCAAACCCTAATAAGTCCAACAAATCATTAAGAGTGTTTTTAACATTTTGTAACTCATGATTAACTTCTATTCTGATAGCTTGAAAAACACGGGTTGCAGGATGTACTTTGCTCTTTACATGCGGGGTGCAGCTTATTATGAGATTGGATAATTCTGTCGTAGTTTTTATAGGGGATGCTTTACGTTTGTTTACAATTTCTTTTGCTATTCGTTTTGAAAAATGTTCTTCCCCGTATTCGGAAAATATTCTTACTAGCTCATTTTCGCTATAATTATTTACAACATCATAGCCCGTGAGTTCTTCATCCTGATTGAATCTCATATCCAATGGAGCTTCTTTTGAAAAGGAAAAACCGCGTTCCTGTTTTGTTAACTGATGGTATGATGCTCCAAGATCAAACAAAACCCCGCCTGTAATTTTTTCTATTCCTAAATTTTTTAAAACCTGTTTTATATTTGTGTATGAAGATTTTACTATGGTTAAGTTTTTGTATTCTTTTAATCTTTCACTTGCGGCATTAATTGCATCCTGATCAATGTCAAAAGCAACCAGGTGCCCGTTTGGAGATATTCTCTGCAATATTAGTTCGCTGTGTCCGCCACCGCCAAGAGTGCAGTCAACATAAATTTTGCCGTTAGTACATTCAAGTGCATCTACGGCTTCTTTTTTCATAACAGTATAGTGAGTAAATTCCTGCATAAATATATTCTAGCATAAAATTTGAAGTTATATTTGTGCGAAATTAACAAATTTATCTCTTATCAAAAACTTTAATAAGATGCCAGCCGAATTTTGTCCCGACAGGATCTGAAACCTTGCCGATTTTCAGGTCAAATGCAGTATCGGAAAACACTTGCTCCATTTTCCCTCGTGTAAAGTACCCTAAATCTCCTCCGTACTGTCCTGAAGGGCATAATGAATATTGCATTGCGGCTTCTTCAAATGTAATCTTACCGCTTTCAATATCTTTTTTTATTGCAACCGCATCTTTGCGCTTTTTAACCAAAATGTGGCTTGCTCTGACTTCAGTAATATCTACGTTAGGATTTAAAAAACTGCCTTTTGCCTGAACTTCAGGTAATGTGCAAATCATTGTTACGAGTATGATGAATAATGCTATAAATTTTTTCATTTTATTTCCCCTTTAATGTAAATAATTATAACTGAATTGAACGCAAAACAAAATAGTACCTGTAATTACCCCAGTAAACTATAAGTGAAATGAAGTTATTATCAAGATCTTCCGCGTCAAGAAACGTATTTGGTATAGGTTTTCTTTTTGCGGATTTTTTATGTTTCCCGATAAATTTCAGGGCTTCTTCTCTTATTTTTTGCGGTCTTGTCATCTTAACTTTTGGCAAATTATTTTCATAAAATCCCATCGGAACGGTTTCACGCTTGTAGCAGGGAACGATGTATTTGATTCTTCCTGCTTCTTTAAACAGAATATACCATTTGCCTTCGTGTTCTCTTGGGGTCAAGAGATAATACCCCGGTTGAATTGCTACACTTTTAAAAAATAACGGCGCCGTTAACCTGAACAGCGGATAAGGTGACCAGGTGGAATACATTGTATCCTGATATTCTCCCGGGTCAATATCGTGCATGTAACGGAATTGTGGTACAGGCATTTTTCTGTATGCGTCCTCAACATCTGTGAAATCAAGTTCATCTTCCGAAATAGGAGAGCTGTCAACATCTTGCGGGTAGGTTGCTTCATTTGAGCTTGAATTGTTTGCTGTATTTGATGAAGTCGCTTGTTGCTGCTGAGTTTGCTGCGGTGAATTTTGGTTGTTTTTATTCTTGTTCCAAAATGCACTTTCGGAAGGTAATGCTACGCATATAATTAGAAATATTGCTAAAATAATTTTTTTCATAATCTTATTTTAATATTATTTATTTAAAAATCAAAATTGAAATAGTTTTTTAACAAAAATTCATTATAATCCATGTTATAATATTGTCATCAGAAAGGTGTAAATATGGGTGATGAGGATAAGCAGTTTGATGCTACCCCCCGAAAGCTTGAACAAGCAAGAAAAGAAGGTCAGGTTGTAAAGTCGAAAGATTTCTCGACCGCTGTGTCTTTGCTTGTTTTGTTTGCTGTAATTTTTGGACTTTCCCCTTTTATCTGGCGCGAAATTGTTCAGGTATTTACTCTTTTGTATGAGCAAATTCCAAATGCACATTTGGATAAAGTCGGGTACTCGTATATTTTACTTATTTCCATAAAGGGTGCGGTTTTGATTATTGGGCCTATACTTGCAATTGCATGGCTTGTTGCGGTACTTGCCGATTTTATTCAGGTAGGGCCCCTTGTTGCAGTTGCTCCGCTGGTTCCAAAACTTGATAAATTAAATCCTACAAAATATTTTAAAAATTTGGTATCGGTAAAAACATTATTTGAGTTATTCAAAAATATAGTTAAAGTCGTAGTATTGGGCTATATCGGTTGGATGGTTTACCGTGCGCATATAGAAACAATACTGATGCTTGCTGCTGTCGATAACAGTTTTGCGGTTATGATTGAGTTTGGGAAATTGATGACTGAATTTATATTCAAGGCATGTATCGCCTTTCTTGTCATATCTGCTGCAGATTATGGAGTTACAAAATGGAAATTCTTAAAAGACCAAAAAATGTCTTTTAAAGAAATAAAAGATGAGTATAAAAACTCGGAAGGGGATCCGAATGTAAAGGCGGCATTACGTCAAAGACGTATGCAAATGCTTCAGCAGGGTGCAATGGATGCTGTGCCGACAGCTGATTTTGTTGTTACCAATCCAACTCACGTTGCTTGTGCATTGAAATATGTCGCTGAGGAAATGGATTCACCGATGTTAATTGCCAAAGGTACCGAGTTAATTGCAAAGAAAATTATCAATATTGCAAAAGAACATAGTGTTCCTGTTATTGAAAATCCTGCAGTAGCAAGAGCATTATTCAGAATGTGTGATATAAATCAGCCGATCCCGCCTGAATTATACAAGGCGGTTGCTGAAATTTTGATGTTTGTTTATAAGATGAAGAAAAATACTCCAAACAAACGACAGTAAATTTATTAATTTGTAGTATTATTGATGTGTAAAATTATGGCAAGTGTAGATTCAAAAAACTTACAGGAATATATAGACATTGTGCAAAAGGTTGCAAGGGTAGAGCATAAGCGTATCCCTTCGCACATGGTTGAGTATGAAGAATTATTGTCGATTGGTATAATTGCCATTCAGGTAATGGTCAAGAATAAGACTCCTGAACAGCTTGCCAGATATAATTCTGCATATATTGCAACGGCTGTTCGCTGGGCAATCAGAAATGAACTTCGTATTCGTTATAAATGGTATTCAATAAAGCATAAAGCGGAAGATGAATATGATGATGAGGAAGCAGTAGACGGAATGGATATGAAACAGGCAAAAGTCCGTGAGGCAATTTATGAAACGGTTTTGTCTATCGATGGTCTTGCTGCTGATGCTTCTGACAATGATTCGCCATTCGACTTTTTGAAAGATCCGCATGCTATGCCTGATGAAAATGCCGAACTTTCCGAAATGGGTAAAATGATAAGAGCTGCAATTTCAAAGCTTCCGCCAAAGGAAAGAACGGTTGTTGAATACAGATTTTACAGAAATATGCAGGTAAAAGATATTGCTACACAAATAGGTCTTTCACCTTCAAGGGTTACTCGTATTGTCCAATCCTCTCTTAATTTTGTTCGTGAGTACTTAAACGAACATGAGCAATACGGTTATTAATCAACAATTTCCAATCTGCCATCCGGCTTTATATCGAACGGTTGCGGTAATTTTTTAACATAATCGCATGCTAACTTGTTTTTATCAAAATCTAATGTTTTTAAAATTTGTGATTTATCAAGATTCGAAGGAAGATAATTATCTCCGCCCATTGCGAAGAAATCATCTGCTGCAACTGTGTATGTTTTGTTACCGTCAGGATTATTAATATCAATAACGTGAGATTTGTTGTTTCTGTCTATATATTCAAGATTTAATAATTCGCCTTTTTTGTTGCATTTATATTTCATCCCTGAAACAAGAAGGATTCCGGGTTTATTATTTTCGCTGTGGAAGGATAATTCAAGTCCGTTTTTAATTGCGTCAACAATTTGTTTTTCTGTTAATTTAAGAACCATCATTTTGTCTTCAAACGGTGAGATATCGGCTAAAAGACGAGAATCGACCTCTGCGCCTGAAACGAATCTTCCTCTTATATTTCCGGTGTTAAGAATTGCAATATCAGTATCAAGTTCGTTTCTCATAGCATCCGCAATAAGATTTCCGTGTGGGTTATCCTCAATCAGTATGTGTTTTGGCATTGGGACTGCTTCTCCTACTCTGCCGACAATTTCCGGTTTACCGATAATTTTTTCTACTTCATCTTTGATGTATAAAGGACGATTGTATGCGGATGTTGAAATTACATTATTTTGAACTCTTTTGATGACTCCGTTTTTGTCAAAATCAACATTCAATATCCCGACATAATCTCCGTTTTTACCTGCCTGAGTCATAATAACCGGCTCTCCTGTTTTTGAATAGAAAAGATTCTTCCCTTCTTCTATTCCCTGAAGCAGGTTATGGGTGTGCCCGCCAAATATAATGTCTATACCTTCTGTTTGTTCGATTATGCGTTTGTCGTTATTTATTCCGCTGTGTGACAACAGGGCAATTTTATTTATTCCCTGACTTCTTAGATTGTCAACTTCCTGCTGTATTAATTTTATTGTTTCATTAATGTCTGCAACTTTTATACTGTTTAATGAATTGCTCATTTTTACTCTGTCAAACATATCGGACGGAGCAATTCCTATGATGCCGACTTTTTCTCCGTTATTTTCTTTTATGATTGATTTTTGAAATCTGCCGTAAAGAGGCGAATCAGGTCTTGTTGTAACATTTAATGCAAGCATTTTGCATTGCGCTCCGTCTATAAGTGCCGCCAAATCTCCGGGTTCAACTACGTCCATTTCGTGGTTCCCTAGTTCCGTTGCGTCAAATTTGCACCAATCCAAAAATTTGTATGCAACTTTATTGTTATTCGGGTTGCTGCCAATTGAAATGTCGCCTGATGAAACTTTAAATTTTGCAATTTTATCATCTGTTGTATTTTTGAAAAAATCTGTTGAAGATGCGGGAGTTTTTTCAAATTGTTGCGCCATGTTGAATATGCGCTCCATTTTTGTCATTTTCCCATGCAAATCGTTAATATAAAACCAACTCGTGTGTGAAAGGTCAGAATCTTTGTATATGGATTTAATATTCGAATTTTCTCTCAGGTTTGCAGAAGTAAAATTTTGAGTTTTAGGTATAGAATGATTCCTATTATTAAAATATGATTTTAATAAATTGTTATTGTTATATGAATTGTAAATATTACTAATCATACATTCTAACCTTTTCTGTTTCTATTAACTTATGTCAAGGGAAAAATTGCTATCTTTATGAATAAATTGTTACAAAAATCAATGTAATTATTAACAAAAAGATTTATGCAGCTTGTTTTTTCAGTTGTTTATACATATCAATGCCTTCTTCCCAGTTAGGAACGATATTCATATCATTTTCTACAACTTCTTTTGGAAGTGCCGCGTGGTGAATTTTTGGCAGCAGATAGTCTTCTGAGTACACAATTGGTCTTGAAATTCCATCATCTGTATCGTTGCAGATGAAATTCAATTTGCCGTTGTCATCTTTTTTATAGCCGACAATTGTAATTTCGTGCCCGTTTACGATAATATTGTTTTCATTTGTTTGTGTATAACCGATTATTATATTTTCACCCATATCTAATGCCGTGATAAGATGCTTTTTCATTGTGTCAAGGTCAGTTTCATAACCTATTAATCGCGCATTTTCATCAACAGTCTGGTAAGTTACCGACAAAATGTTTTTGTCAAATACAACTGATTCGGTGAATGTTTTTTCAAATTCGATGAGCCCTTTATCGTTTTGGTTGAATTTCCCTGCTCTTTTGTCGGTCAGGGAATTATAAGATTGCTGTGAACCGACTTGCATAAATGTTGACTGCATCAAAACATCAAGAGAAGTTCTTTCTTCAGGATCTTTGTCTGTTGTCTGAATTTGTGCTCTTATAATTGCATTTTTATCAGGTGCCAATGTAATATCTGCATCATTGTAGTTATTGTGCAATTTAAACGGCATATCAAATGCATTCAACAACCAAACGCCATTGAGGGTGTTATCGGCAAGGTTTTCAAGTTTAATACGTTTTGTTGCGGCAAGTTTTGGAGAGCTTAGTTCCTGTGCGATTCTTGCGAATTCTGCCGGAGATTGTTTTGCCAATTTAAATTCCGTGCTTGCCGCAACACATGTGCCTGAATGCTCGACATCAATATCATCTGATGCCTGTCTTATATCCGGCGTATTATTTTTAAACGCATTATTTGCCGATACGGCTTTTTGTCTGTAATTATTCGGAATGTCGCCAAATTGCTGAGTAATTAAAAACGGATATGCAATTGTTGCGATTGTATCTCGTAATATTCCGTTGTTTGTCAATCCCTGAGCGCGTTGTTCTGTCGCAATTTTGTGGAGATTATCAAGAACTGAGGATTTATCGTCGGAATTGTTATTGAGTAATACCCCGTTTTTAAGCAGAGTATTTACTACTTTTTTGGTATTACGGTCTAATTTTGCACAAACTTCATTATATTTTTTCTTCTCTTCTTTAGTTGTTAATTCTGTGCGCAGAGTTATTTTTTGATTCGGGTTCAATGCAACTGTCTGTGCAGTAAATGAAGGAGCCGCAAAAGCATGCTCTGCCTGCGGATTTTGAACTTTTTCATCAATCTGCTTGACTCTTGTGCTATAATGATATTGACCGAAAGCGGGATTAATTTTTTCTACTACCATAATAACTCCACATTAATATTAAAAAACGGATACAGAAAAAATTGCCACTTTTAAACAATATTTGTAAATAAATGTAAATAACCGAGGATAAATTGAAAATAAAATCTCTGACAAAAGAGCAAATAATAATATCGCTGGACCGGCTTACAAGATTTAAAAATACCGAAACAAAATATCTCAGAGTTTTCAAAGATATAATTTTGCATAATCTTCTGCGCCCGAATTTTAGTAAGTATGACCTTGAAAAAATGTCATATAACGATTTAAAAATGTATGCGCAGGAGGTTTTCAATTTTTCCGTAAAAAATATTTTCGGTGCTAATTCTTCTGATTTTTCTTTAAATAAAAAGCTAAAAAGATATGAAGAATCAATTTTTTTACTTGATGAAGATGTAAAAAAACTAATTGATAATGAATTTGATTATGCGGCTTGTTTGGGCTTAATAAATGAAAATTCCGTTAAAAATTTAAAATGGTTAAAAAGCTTGGCTGAATGTGATGATACAAGAATTGCGCGGGAAAAATTCTCGCTCGGATTCCCTGTTGAAATTGTAGTAATAGTTGAGGGTGCAACCGAAGAAACTTTGCTGCCTGTGTTTGCCGATTTGTATGGTTTTAATTTTGAAAAGAACGGAGTGTTTTTGATTCCTGCCGGAGGTAAGAATCAGGTAGTAAAATTGTATTATGAATTGTGTGAAATGCTAAAATTGCCTGTTTTTGTTCTTTTGGATCAGGACGGAGTTCAAAATGCTCAGGAAATTTATCCTAAATTGCGCCCAAATGACAAAATTCACATCATAAAATGCGGGGAATTTGAAGATATTTTGTCAAAAGATTTGGTAGAGCGGACTCTTAATTATGAATTGCAAAACATATCAGAGACAAAAATTGATTTCCGGGAAGAAAAAGGTCACAGGGTAGAATATCTTGAAGAGGTTTTCAAACACAGGGGCAGGCATGAATTCAAAAAAGTCGAATTTTCGCAAATGGTAAAGTCAAATATTCTGTCTGATTCTGATTTGACTCCCGAAATTTGCGAAATAATAGCGGAAATCAAAACTTTAAAATCAAATTGTTGACATTTAATTTTGTTCAAGTTATTATAAATCATACAAAAGGGATTTACACAAGCCCCCATCGTCTAGAGGCCTAGGACAACACCCTTTCACGGTGTAGACAGCGATTCGAATTCGCTTGGGGGTAATTTTAAAAAAGAAAAGATATTATTGAGTTTCAGAAAAAACCTGAAACTTTTTTATTGCTCACATTTTGTATTTGCTCACAGATTTGCTCACGAAAACTTGGTTAAAATATTTTTTCACTTAAT
>CADCNV010000043.1 GCA_902802825.1 uncultured bacterium
GTCATACCATCTTCCGCCTTCAAATTGAACCTTAACCTTAACATCTTTAAATTTGTCACTTGCCCGGAGCATTTTTACAAAATCAGAAGTTCGGAGACTGAATGTGACATAAACAGGATTAATACTTGAAACATTGACCAAAGGTCCTGATGTTAAAGATACATAGTTCCCTTCAGTAATTTTAATTTTTCCGATTCTGCCGTCAATCGGGGATTTTATTGTTGTATAACCTAAATTAACTTTTGCCAATTGCAGCTTTTGTCTTGCAGCATCCAATAGTGCCTGATTTTGATTTCTTGAAGCCAGGGACTGATCAACGTAAGAATGGCTGACTAAATCTTCTTTTATTAATGCATTTGCTCTGTCTAATTCCTTTTGGGAGTTCAATAACAATGCGCTGTACTGATTTACATTTGCCTGAGAATTGCGGACTTCAAGCTGAAATTCCTGAGGATCAATTTGAAAAAGCACCTGATCTTTTTTTACAAAATCGCCTTCTTTAAAATATTTTTTCTGCAAAAAACCTGCAACACGTGCCATAACATCAATTGAATATTTTGCTTCAACACGTCCTGTTGATTCTGCCTGAACAAAAGAATTTGTGTTAACAGGATAATCTACAACAACTTCTTTTGGCATTTTCATCATCTGCTGCATAATCAGTCCTGTTACAAGACCTGACAGTTTATTATACACAATAGGCACGATAATAATTATCAAAATCAGTATTGCCAGCTTTTTTCGAGTCATTTTTATATTTAATTTCATATTTTCTCTCCAACAAATATTTATGAACAAATTAAAACATAAATATAGGTCACATTCAACTTTCAGGGATTTTTATATGTTTTTGTTTGTGATAAAATTTTACCTGTAAAATGTTTATAAAAAAGAAAGGATGATTATGTTGACTAAAAGTTCAAGTTTGACTGCTGATTTCTCAGGTATCGATTTTAGCAGGTATTCTTCAAAAGTTTCAGAATTTGTAAATGAATTTTCTTCACGAGCAAATAAAACCGGTCAGTTTTTAAATTGGGTTGATTTGCCATTAAAACAAGCACAAAGAGTTGATGAAATTTATTCAATGGTTTCTGCTTTAAAAAATGCAACTGGGGCAAAAACATTAAGCGTAATGGGTATTGGCGGTTCAAAGCACACAGTTGAGCACATGCTCAGCATTAATGGTTTAAATATTAACAGAACCGATATTGAATTTTATTCTGATATTGATTCTTCAAGCTGGGAAAGATTTTTATACAGATTAGGTAATGACGTTACAAGCTCAAATTACCTTATTGCCTCAAAATCCGGCTCTACATTTGAAACAAAAGACGGATTTTTGAGAATTTTAAATCGCCTTGTTGAAGCATACAAATCTCAGGGAAAATCCGAAGATGATGCAAAAATTCTTGCAAACAAACATTTTATTGCGGTAACTGATGCGAATTCAGAAAAATCGGAACTTCGCAGAACATCAAATGAAAACAACTGGATTGGCAATTTGTTTATTCACGATGATGTCGGCGGAAGATTCAGTGCATTTGATGATCACGCACTTTTTACACTTGCGTATGCAGGAATGAAAAAAGAAGATATGATTACAATGCTGAATGCAGCTCAAACAGTTTCACAAGAATCATTGAGCGCTGATTTGGAAATAAATGACGCATTAAAAGAAGGAATTTTCTGGGCAGATGCAAAATCAAACGGGATTGATGCATCTGTTCATCAATATATGGGCGCAATTTTTGAAAATACAGTTTATTGGCATGCTCAAATGCAAAATGAATCAGTAAAAGATACTCTAAAACAGGTTGCAAAAGTTCCTGATGCAATGCATCACAGTGCAGAGGCACATTTCAATCCTGCAAATAAACTTGTGTTTGCACTAACTGTTCCTGTTGATAAAGGTGAATGCAAAGAAAATTCAGAAAGCTACATCGATGCATTAACCAAATCATACTCAGTAACCGGCTCATTGTTTGTTGAACGTGTTGAAACAAAAGGTATGGGTCTGACTCCTGAAGCAGCAGGCAGATTAACTCAGTTAAGAGCATTTGCAACAGTTTATCAGGAAATCGTAACAAGAATTATGAATAATTCAGATTTCCCTGAAGTTCTTGACAGTGTACTTCAGCCGCATGTTGAATTTTATAAAAAGAATTTAAAAGGCGGAGTAGTAGTTCCGGGCAGAATTTCTAAATAAGTCTTTTATACAAGCACGAAAAGCGACGGCAAAATTTCTGCCGTCGTTTTAATTATATTTTTGTAACAAAATCTTAACAATAGTGATAAAAAATTAAAGTTTGGGTAAAAGCGAACCGATAAGTATTATGTAACTAAAACATAATAAATTTCCTCCTTTTCCCCTACTACAATTACGGAACCTACAAAGGTTCCTTTTTTATTGCTTATTTGTGATATAATATCTCAAAAGTATTTTTTATTGAGAGCAGGAAATGGATTACATAAAAAATGTTTTAAAAAATGAGAAAAATCAAAATATACTTTATATTTTATTACTGTCAATATTATTCATCTTATTTGCAGTATATATAGGGCATATTTACGGGAATTTATATATGGATTGCGGCAGGGAAGCTATACTACCTGAGCTTATACTGAAAGGTAAAATACTGTATAAAGATATTTTTGGAATGTATAATCCGTTTTCATATCAGATTAATGCATTACTTTATTCTATTTTTGGTGCATCACTAAATACCTTGTATGGAGCAGCATACATAAATGCACTTTTGTTCCTTGTCGGAATATATTTTATCTGCAAAAAATTCATTAACGGATATTATTCGTTTTGTATTGCATTTTTATTAATGTGTTTGTATATTTTTGGATGTACCGGCATAGTATCATATTTGTATCCATATGCATTTGCATTCCCTTATGCGGTAAGCTTTTTTACATACTCAGTATATTGTTTTCTAAATTATATTGAAAACGGGCAAAAAAAGAATTTATACATAAGTGCTTTACTTATGGGTTTGGCATTTGCTAATAAACCCGAGTTTTTATTATGTGTAATACCTGCATTATTTATACTTCATTCAAAAAAAGAAAGTCTGAAAAATTATATTATATATATATTGCTGTGTTTACTCCCTGTTATTATAAGTTACGTATTCCTGTTTATTCAGGGCTTTTCGCTTAATGATTTAACAAATTACATACATTTTAACATAAATTTTTTCAAGTCACATGAACAAAATATTTACACAAGCAGCTTTGTTTTCTCACCTATTTCTGAATTTTCACTTAAAATAATATTTGAAAATCTTATATTATTTCTGACAACAGTGTTGGGAATTGCATGTTACATTGCAATTGCAAAGAAAAATACATTCCTGAAATTGTTTGTAATCTTCTATTCTCCTTTGGTTTTATATTTCTTATACAACACATTATATCAAAATTTCTATGTTAATTATTTTTCCTGGATTACAATTGCATTACTGGCAGTAATATATTTTTATACTTCTGACAAAACCAAAAATACGGAAGGGACAATGTTTTTATTTCTGGCTGCAAGCGCATTGTTGTCAATGATACGAATCAATTTTCTGCCAATATTTAAAGGGAGTTGCGCAATTTATATGCTGCTTCCGATAATTACGGTTTGGATATTTTTTATAAAAACTGATATCAAATATTTTCAAAAAATAAAATACAAATTATATATATCATTATCACTAATAATAATTGGAGCGGTAAATATTGCGGTTGTAAAAAATGTAGAGATTCCGTCAATGGAACTGAAAACAGCTAAAGGAACTATCGTACAGAGACAATCCGATATTCAAATGTTTCATAATATAGAAAATTGGATTAAGGATAATACCACTAAAGATGATTCAGTTTTGGTTTTACCTGAAGGAACAATGATGAATTTTCTGACGGACAGACCAACTAAGCCATTATATTATCACTTAATTCCAAATCACATTGCAGCAATAGGAGAAGCAAATATTGTAAAAGGTTTAAATGCTGATAAACCGGACTATATAGTATTGACAAATTTAAAATATGATATGTATGGCAAAGGTCAATTATGTATTGATTACGGGCAAAAAATATGTGATTTTATAAAAAGCAATTACACCCAAAAGCAAGAGTTTAATGTTCCTCAATCGTCAGGAGAACCTTTTATAGCTTTTATATATAAAAAAATTAAGAAATAGTATAAACTTTTCTGTAATATAAAAATCCGCCTAACACAGCAAGAGTCAAATCAGGAATCCAGGCAGCAAGCACAGCAGGTATAGTTCCTGTATCACCCATAGAAATTGATAATGCCCTTAACACATAAAATGCAAAAATTATCAAAATAGTAAACAAAAATCCTCTGTTATATCTGACTCTGGGCGGAGTAATCGCAAGCGGAACACCCAAAAGAACAAATACAATCGTAGCCAAAGGCAATGCCAATTTATCATATAACTGAACTGTATAACTTCTTCTGTCCTCGTCACTTATATCTTTATTATTTTTGAGATATCTTGAGAGTTTTGCGAAATTCATTTCACTTGCAACATCTTCGTCAATATTTCCCGCATCAATGTCAAATTGCACCGTTGAAGTATCAAATAATGTCGTATTTAATACCTGCCCCTTACTGTCTATTGTATAAATCGCACCTTTATCAAAAACCCAGCCCTTTGGAGAGGTTCTGCCCTCTCTTGCCTGTAAAACCTGTAATGTATCTTCTTTTGAATTATCCAACACCGTGACATTATACAGCGTCTTTTTCTTGCTTAAGCCGACATAAAACAATCTTTTCAAATATGCACCTGAACCAAGCTCCTTAAATACAAAATTTTCTTTCCCATCAGGAATATTCTTTTGTCCTAAAGACCATAGTGCCAAATCTTTTGAGGTCTTTCTCATAACAGGAGCAACACTTTCATTAATAACAAAAGTTGCAAGTGCCATTATTATTGAAAATATGAATATTGGCTTGGCAATTCTGTTTAACCCTATACCGCAGGAACGCATTACAGTAATTTCCGATGACAAGCTCAGACGGTTTAAAACCATAACTGTTGAAAGCAGTACGCCCATCGGAATAGATAAAACAATAACAGCAGGTAAATTTAAAAGAATCATAATAAATGCAATTTTAAACGGAATCCCAAACTGAGAAATTTGTTTGATTAACGTAATAAAAGTATCTGATGCAAAAATAATCGTAGTAAAAACAAATACCCCCATTAAAAACATCATTATAATTTGTTTAAGTAGGTACCTGTCGAGTACTTTGATACTATAATATTTTTCTCTCAAATATTGCAAAATTTTCGAAAACATAAACAAATTTTAATCTAAACAAATAATTTAATCAAATAAATTTAAATTATTAAATATGAAAAATTTTTTGTTCATTGTATAATACAAATGTCACATTAGTGCAAATATAAATTTATGGAGAGTAAATATGGAAACAATGATTGCTTCTGAGGGGTTAATAACAAAAATAATAGGTCCGGTTATTGACGTAGAATTTCCTGATGGAGATTTACCAAAAATATACACGGCACTAGATATCTATAACGATAACGGTGATAAAATAGTCGCAGAAGTTGAACAAATGCTCGGTTCAAATAAAGTCAGAACTGTTGCAATGTCATCAACAGACGGTTTAAGACGCGGCATGAAAGTTATTAATACAAATGAGCCGATTAAAATTCCTGTCGGAAATGCAATTTTAGGCAGAATATTGAATGTAACGGGCGATGCCGTTGATAATGAAGGCCCGATTGAAACGGATACATATTTACCAATTCACAGAGATGCTCCTGCACTTGTTGATCAGAATACCGATGTTGAAATATTAGAAACAGGTATTAAAGCCATTGATTTATTACAACCATATCAAAAAGGCGGAAAAATCGGTCTGTTTGGAGGTGCCGGCGTTGGTAAAACCGTATTAATTCAGGAGCTTATTCACAATATTGCAATGGCTCATAACGGCGTGTCAGTATTTGGCGGCGTTGGGGAAAGAACCCGTGAAGGGAACGATTTATGGAATGAATTTAAAGAAAGCGGAGTTATAAATAAAGTCGGACTTATATACGGTCAGATGAATGAACCGCCGGGAGCCAGAATGAGAGTCGGGTTATCCGCTCTGACAGCGGCTGAATACTTCAGAGATTACTCAAAACAAGATGTACTTTTATTTATTGATAATATATTCAGATTTACTCAGGCAGGTTCAGAAGTTTCGGCACTATTGGGACGTATGCCGTCAGCCGTTGGTTATCAACCGACACTGGCAACGGAAATGGGCGAATTACAGGAAAGAATTACCTCAACTAAAGACGGTTCAATTACATCTGTTCAGGCAATCTATGTTCCTGCAGATGACTTAACTGACCCTGCGCCGGCTACGACATTCTCGCATTTGGACGCTTCAACAGTATTATCAAGAGATATTGCTTCTTTGGGTATATATCCTGCTGTTGACCCTCTTGAATCAAATTCGAGAGCATTAGATCCAAATATCGTAGGCGAAGAACACTATGAAGTTACAAGAAAAGTTCTTGAAATTCTGCAAAAATACAAAGATTTGCAGGACTTGATTGCGATTTTAGGTATGGATGAATTATCTGAAGAAGATAAAGAAACTGTAAACAGAGCAAGAAAAATTCAGAGATTCTTATCTCAACCGTTCTTTGTAGCTGAACAATTTAGCGGAAATAAGGGCAAATATGTAAAAATTTCCGATACGGTAAATGGCTTTAAGGGAATTATTGAAGGCAAATATGATGATTTGCCTGAACAGGCATTTTATATGGTTGGAACAATTGACGAAGCCATAGAAAAAGCTAAAGGAATGGAAGGATAATTGTAAAGATTCTTCGCCTCTGATTGTCATTCTGAGCGGAGCGAAGAATCTCCTGTTTGCCGGCTCTGAATGACATATATTAAGCAGGTATTTATATGAATTTAAAAATAATAACACAGGAAAAAGTTGTATTTGACAGCGAAGTCGATGAAATTTACACAAAAGGTGTAGATGGGGAATTCGGAATATTAAAGGGGCACGTACCTATTATGGCAGCTCTGGATATTGGGGTTACAAAAATCAAAAAAGACAATGAAACAAAATCATTTACAACGATGGGCGGCGTTTTACAATTTAAAGACGAAGAATGTCTGATATTAACTACACTTGCCGAACCCGGTGATGAGATTGATGAAATGCGCGCAAGAGAATCCTTAGAACGAGCCAGACGACTTTTGAAAGAAGGCAGTGCAAAAATGGATGCAAAGCGTGTTGAGGCCTCTATTGCAAGGGCAAAAGCGAGATTAAAAGCAAAACTGAATGATAAAGGATAAAGAAAGGACGAGTTAAAAAACTCGTCCTTAAATATAGGGTTATATTATTAAAGAAAGGGGGTTAAACTTGTTGCGATAACTCGTCTGCCTTTTTTGCACTTGAACTGTTTGCGAATGCATCAATTACAGATCCAACTGCCCAGCCGGCAACTGCCAAGACAGGGAGTTTTACCGCTAAACTTTTTAATGTAAATGCCTTTGATAATGCCTCACCTTTGCAAAGCTTTACAACTCCTCCGGCAAGACCGCCGATTATACCTGTTAAAATACCTGTTTTTTTACCTGCGTTTGTAACTTCGTAAATATTACCTTTTTCAGTAATTCTTATACTTGGATTGTTTGCCAAAAGCTCATTATAATACTGCGTCAGTTGCTCAGGAGTGAGTTGTTGAGCTTGTGTCTGACCGCTGAAAGCAGGTTGTGCCGCTTGTGTTTGAGCCATAGATTGCGGATATGCGGTCTGCGGGGCAGGATAATTTGAAGTTTGCAAAGCAGCGGTATTCATTGGCCCAAAAATGCTTGCTCTTTGTTCGGCTGTTAAATTACCTGTTTTGATAAAATCAGGCATCATCATGTCATTGTTATAATTCTTACCGTTCAATGCAGAATTAAATACACTGCTTACATTATTAAATCCCAGATTGTTTTGCATCGGCATTGCCTGCGCACTCGGGACTGCAGTTGTAACA
Organism: uncultured bacterium; assembly: GCA_902802825.1. Taxonomy (GTDB): domain Bacteria; phylum Cyanobacteriota; class Vampirovibrionia; order Gastranaerophilales; family Gastranaerophilaceae; genus Zag111. Next base: position 8,043 of record CADCNV010000043.1, read on the forward strand.
TTACCTGCCGGTGACAATAATTCATTACCCATAAAATAACCTTTCCTACAAAAATAATTAGTATAACCCTTACTTATACATAAAGTATTTTTGAAATAAAAAATTGCCTTTTATTAACAAATATTAATAAAAATTATAAAAAACAATATAAATGTATAATTATAACTATGGACAAGTCGTTTTTTTCAATATTTAAAACATTTTTTAAAATAGGGACTCTCCTTTTGGGCGGAGGATACGTAATTCTTCCATTATTGACTTCAGAGATTGCCGACAAAAAGGGATGGTTAACTGCTGATGAATTATGCGAATATTATGCGATAAGCACAAGTTTACCGGGAATTGTTGCTGCAAATACTGCAATATTTACCGGGCGTAAACTGCTAGGCACAAAAGGCGCAATTGCAGCAATTACAGGGGTTACTTTCCCTGCATTTATCATAATAACTTTAATTGCATCGTTTTTGAATGAAATTGTTCATTTTAAAAGTGTTAATTACATATTTTGGGGAGTCGGTATCGGGGTAATAACACTATTATTTCTTGCAGTAAAAGAAATGTGGGGGAAATGTGTTGTTGATAAGTATTCGGCATTTATATTTGCAGGGTGTTTATTGCTTGCTTTAAGCGGGAAATTGTCTCCTGCTGTTATTATAATTTTGGCAGTAATTGTTGGTTTGGTTTATCAGTTTGTGCAAAACAGGAGGATAAAAAATGATTAAAATTTATCTTCAGCTGTTTATACAATTTTTTGGAATAGGTGTTTTTTCTTTTGGCGGTGGCTATGCAACATTACCTTTTTTATATGATATTGCAGAAAAATTCCATTGGTACAGTATAAATCAGTTAACAGACATGCTTGCTGTTTCTTCTGTCACCCCGGGCCCTGTTGGTGTTAATATGGCAACTTATGCGGGATTTACAACCGCCGGCTTTCTAGGTGCATTCACTGCCACTTTTGCAATAATGCTTCCGTCATTTATTATCGTATCTGCGGTATTTAAAATATTGGATAAATTTAAATCAAATTTATATGTCCAAAGTGTAGTAAAATCTTTAAAACCGGCAGGATGCGCTTTATTGGCAGCTGTTGGTATAAAATTAATATTTACGTCTAATTTGCATTTAATCGGAACTTTGCTGCTTATTACTTTTCTGATTTCCGGCTTTATCAAAAAACATGACCCGATTTTTTATCTTGGGGGTTCTGCGATAGCGGGTTTAATCATTGGTCATTTGCGTTGGATTGGGGTTTAATATTATCTTGTTACGAATTATTAAGAAATCCTAAAAATTTTTATCAGCCAAAATTCAATAATAATATAATTTTTGGGATTTGCACAAAAATTTGTCTTATACATAAAAACATTTATTATATAATACTCTCAAGAGGGATATAGAATAAAACCGCATGGCTAAAATTAATATTTTACATTGGTTATATAAACATTCACCGCTCAATTTTTACAGTATTACGCAAAATAATGAGACGGTTATAAAGTCAATTAACAACACATTTGTCGGTTACAAATTCGACAGAGTTTTTTCTGATGAAGATATTAATTCGCTGAGAAAAATCATTAAAAATTTCAAAAGATTTTCTACGATTGCGGTATTATTGGCTTATATTATTTTAATTTATTGCTTTATTTTTCCTCACTATGATTTATTTAATAATCAATGGGTAAAATACGGAACAATTGTATTTGCAATACTTTTACCATTCTTGGTTTTGGCTTTAATATCGAAATTTTTTGAGTTGTATATGAATAACAAATTCGGGAAATTTACAAAAGCGCATTTTCCTTCTTCAAATGTTATTGAAAATCAATCATACAAAGATTTTAAGTTAGAAATAATTAAAATATTTATACTATTGGTTGTAATTACAGGAATATATTTTTGTATCGGTTCCCCTTATCAAACCTCATTAAACCTTATTAATCAGGGGAAATATTCTGATGCTGTCAAAATGACTACAATATGGTCAAAAATTTTACCAATTGATGCACGATGGTATTCACTGCGCGCTTATGCAAAATTTTACGATGGGGATTACAAAGGAGCCATTGAAGATTATGATAAATCTTATAAATTAAAAGATGATGAATATAAAAGCATGAGTTTTGATAATAAAATTTACATAAAATATATTTTAAATGATTATGAATCAGCATTAAAAGATTTTGATAATGAAATCAAAAATACACGTGATGATAATGAAAAAGATTCCTTGTTATGGGATAAGGCCCAATTTTTATATAATATAGGCAAATATAAAACAGCTCTTTCAATTTATAACGAATTAATAGACAAATCAGAAGAGGACAGAGTTTATTTGCTTGAAAATCGCCTGTATTATGAGCGTTCACAAGTTTATAAAAGATTAAAGATGGATAAAGAAGCGCTGGCTGACGAACAAAAAGCGCAGGAGCTTGATTTGGATATCGAATATCAAACTTCCATTCCTGAGCCAACACTGATTCTCGAGGAAATTTAGTTTTAATATAAATAAATGATGATTTTTTGTTAATTGTTATTATAATGTTTGTATGAGAAAGTATGGGCTGTTTTTAATTATCTTATCCTGTATTTTTATACAGAGTGATGTTTGGGCTTTGGGGAAAGCCAAACTGCCTGTTGAGGGGAAGGGTTATGTCGGAACGCTGCCCGAATTAACAAGAAATTACGGTTCCAATAGCGAAGCTACAGATAATACTCCCGCATCAGTTTCTCCAATCCCGTCAAAAGATTTCAATTCGGAAAAAGAAATTAAGCCGGCGCCGATTGAAGATCCGTCATTTGTTAATATTATTCTAAAAACCGACAAAACTTCTAAATACGCAAATGATTTGAATGAATTGATTCCGATATTGGAAGAAATATATGACATGATTGAAGAAAACAAAAATGTTCAGATATTCAATGCAAAAGTTTATTATTTTAATCAAAGCGTGGATTATTTCAGGGATAAATATGCAAATAAACCTGAAGGTCAGTTTATATCATATAAAAGATTATTGGAATTGAACACACATACCCGCTCGATTGCCCTGCTAAGATCAGAAGCCGAAAAATATAATCC
>CADCNV010000044.1 GCA_902802825.1 uncultured bacterium
CGTAGTATGTAGGTTTGGCATTCTTGCCCAACACCACTAAATTGTAGCGGTCGGAATACGATTGAGGATTTAAATTCCAAACTACTTCAAAAGTGACTTTTCTTGCACTTTTTACTCATTTTTTGCCCTATTCTTGCACCCTTTTGCGCATAATTGCACTCAATAGTTGTTGTTGGGTTTCACCCAACCTACGAACTAAAACGGCAAATCATCATCATTTCCCCATTCAAATTCATTCTTCGGTTCAATTTCCTGCTGATTTGGTTTAAAATCTTTTAGTTTCGCATAAGTTGAAGGATAGTTTTCCTTAAAGAAATTCGGGTTCTTCGCACTGCCTTTATATCCGCTACCCCACAAGCCACCGCCTTTTTGAGCCCACGCAATAATATCCGCAAAAACTTCATTAATCCTGTAATCATCAATAGGATTTATTAAGAGATTTTTTAAGTCATAAAGATTTTTGTAGTTAGGTTCTTCATACGGAAATTTTGCACCGTCTTCAAATATATGCTGAACATAATCAAATTTATCTGCAAGTTTTTCGCTGTTAACTATTCCATGCGAGATTTCGTGATTGATAACTCTTTGCAAATCATTATCTTCTATTTTTGGTGTAAAAACAAAAAACTTGAACATAGGATGACCGCATGTAACTGCATCCCAATCTGGTGCCATATCAGGAATTGAAAGACGGTCAAATGTATCTTGTATAGATTCTGAACAGAAAAGGTTATATTTATTTTTCATTAATGGCTCTTGCCATTCGTCAGGCAATGATTCCAAACATTTATCTACTTTTTTGACAAATTCAGAACTTACATTTTTTGTCCTATAAATAGGATATTTCATCCCGAAGTTAGTATTATAATTATTGTTTTGTACTCTTTGAATTCGCATTAATATACCTCTTTTATGCTATATATAATTACAAAATCCCTAAAAAAATTTTTTGCTATTTTGTATTGGCAAAAAATATTTTTTTGAGTTTTATGTATAAATAATAAGAATAGATTAATGCGGAGAATATTATGAAAATTACTTTTATAGATTCAAAACCTAAACAATATTTATATGACCATTTAACACAGTCGGGTATAAATATTGTAAATAATAGAGGGTTATACGCATTAAGAAATTGCTTGCTAAAAAAGAACTCAGAAAAAAGTGTGGAGGGCTTTTTCGTTGTATTAAATGAAACACCGGTTAATAAAAATAAGCACTGGGGTTTAGTTAATCTTGAAGTTGTTGGTCATTATGACAGTAATAAAAGGAATTTAGCACCCGAATGGATTACATGTGCTATATGGCGAGAGGGCGAAGATATAGGCACATTCTTTAATGTTATTCTTAAAAAATTCGGCAAAAATAAAAAGCGTGAACACTATACCGATATGAGAAAAATATGCACACAAATTTTAGATGAGTGCAAAAAATTTGCAGATGGAACTCATGATTCGGGATTATATGAGGCAAAAAATATGTTGAGAGATTTATTAACGAATGGAGGTCATCGTTGTTAATAAAATCAATTAAAATTTTTATGAAAAATAAAATTTGCTAATTTGTAAATATTTACAGCTATTATCTTGATATAAATAACAAAATTTGTTATTATATATATATAGTTTGTTATAAATGGGGTATAATATGAACATTTCTTTAACACCGACTTTAGAAAAATTTGTACAGGATAAGGTTGCATCAGGACTTTATAATTCTGTTAGCGAAGTTATTAGAGAAGCTTTAAGACTTCTAGCTTCAAAAGACTCTATTTCACAAGAAAGAATCGTACAATTAAACAGAGATATTGAAGAAGGTTGGAATGATACTGCCATTTTAGAAGGTCATTCCGCAATGCAAAAATTAATAAAGAAGTATGAATAATTTAAAACTTGAAATTACAAGTAAAGCATATAATGATATGGAAATAATTTCTGAATTTATTGCACAAGATAATAAACCTGCAGCAAATTTAATGATGAAATTATTTTATAAAACTTTTAAGATGTTATTAACTCATCCAAATATTGGAAAAGCAAGAAAAGATTTTACATATATGGATGTAAAATTTTATGTTGTTAAAAAGAATTATCTGATTGTATATAGGATTATTGATGATAAAACATTAAGAATATTGAGAGTATTAACAACTTATCAAGATATTTGTGCAGAATTATAATTATCAAACTATCTGTTCTTTCTTCTCAAACAGACTGATATTTTGCAGTAGGTTGGGTGAAACCCAACAAAACGTAGTATGTAGGTTTGGCATTCTTGCCCAACACCACTAAATTGTAGCGGTCGGAATGCGATTGAGGATTTAAATTCCAAACTACTTCAAAAGTGACTTTTCTTGCACTTTTTACTCATTTTTTGCCCTATTCTTGCACCATTATGCGCATAATTGCACTCAATAGTTGTTGTTGGGTTTCACCCAACCTCCGAACTCTCTGATTTTTCTTTTCAAACCAAATGTTATTATAAATCAATATTTAATTTTGACAGTGATTTGAGTTGAAATTTATTTATATCCACTATAAAACGTTTGTGAACTGCATTTGCTATTTCCCCTGCATTATCAAATGCTTTAATATGAAAAGTCAGTTCTCTGTTATTTATTTCAACTAACTCTGCAATGCATTCTATGGTCAAACCTTCAGGAGTAGGAGATGTATGATTAATTTTCATGAAAGTTCCTACAGAAGTAAGATTGTTATCAAGTTTAATATTTTTGCAGGCAGTTTCTTCCATTAGTGCTACTAAAACGGGGGTGGCTAAAACATTAAGTTCGCCACTCTTTACATATTTGGCAGTATCTTCATGCCTTACAGTTTTTTTTAAATTACTTTTTGTTCCAACTTTTAGCATATTTGTTATACGTATTGTATCATGAATTTAGTTAATTAGGTTGGGTGAACCCAACAAAAACTAAACAAAGAGATTGTTTTTATTGAACGTATGCATCACCGACAGTATCGATGGCTTCGACTTTAATATCGGTAATCAATTCTGAATATGAAATTACAACAATTGTCGGAATGTGTCTTTCCAGGAGTTGATATAAAGGCAGTCTTATTCTTGGAGAGCACAGTACAACCGGTTGTCTCCCACAGGTTTGGTGCGCACGCATTAATGTTGTAGCGGTTGTTTCAATCAGCTCCTGAACCTGAACAGGGTTTAGCAAAAACATTGTGCCAAGCTCTGTTCTTTGGCAGCTGTCATCAAGAATTTTTTCCCATTCCGGAGAAAGAGTTAAAGCATAAAGAACTTTATCTTCTTCTACATTTGATAAACAAATCTGACGTCCTAAAGCAGCACGCAGACGTTCAGACAAAATATCCGGTTCTTTGGAAAATCTTGCGTAATCGCATAAACGTTCAAATACAAATATAATATCTTTTATTGATACCTTTTCTCTTATCAGGTTAACAAAAATCTTTCTTAAATCGCTCGTTGAAATAATTGTAGGAACTAAGTCGTTAACAAGTGTCGGGTCTTGGCTTCTGACAAGTTCCATAAGTTTAAGAACATCAGTTTTTGTCATAACATCATCAACGTGTTTTCTTACACATTCCTGAAGGTGAGTAACTATAACGTCAGTTGCATCAACGGCAGTAACAAGACGCGCAGATTTCGCATCATCAGAATTTATCCAATATGCCTGGGTTTGATATGTCGGGTCAATACCGATAATCGCATCGTCAGGGACTTCTTTTTTCATAGAATCCCACTGATCCGCTATTACCATGAATTTCCCAGGATATACATAACCCGTTGCAACTGTGTTACCACGAATCAAAATCATATATTCATTTGCATCAAGCGCAGATGAATCCATAATACGAATGTTTGGCAAAATATAACCGAGTTCATCTGTTACTCTCTGACGTAAAGCCGCAATTTTAGCCAACAACTGACCTTCCTGATCGGGATCGGCTATGACAAGCAGGTTAGAGCCAACCTGCAAACTCAAAATATCTACGCCCAAGCGCTCATACATACGGTTCGGGTTAACTAAATCCTGCATATTCTGTTTTACATTTTCCAATTGCCCAAGTTGAGATTGAACATCCGCATTGATTAAAACCTGGAATCCGGCGATAAATATTGCAACCCCAAAAATTATAAATGGTAATGCCGGTAACCCTGTACCGTTCCAAAACGGAGTATGTCCTGTGATACCAAGGAAAATTAAGAATAAAGATGCAAAGAACAATGCATACGGTTTACTTGTAATCTGAGTCGCAACATCGCCCCCCAATGATGAACTTTTAGCTGATGCACGGGTCATAAATACACCAGCTGAAATAGACATTAACAGTGACGGAACCTGAGAAGCCAAACCGTCACCGATTGTTAATACGGTATATTTTGAAACAGCATCGCCAAGTTGCATTTGGTTCATAAGGCAACCGACAGCCAAACCGCCGATGATGTTAATTAGTACAATGATAATACCTGCAATGGTATCCCCTTTTACGAATTTCATCGCACCATCCATAGAACCCATCAGGTTAGATTCCCTTGATAAATCATCACGGCGCTTTGTAGCTTCTTCCGGGGATATTAATCCTGCATTAAAATCCGCATCGATTGTCATTTGCTTACCCGGCATAGCATCTAATGCAAAGCGGGCACTAACTTCTGCGATACGTTCAGCACCTTTTGTGATAACCATAAACTGGACTACGGTAATAATTAAAAATATAACTCCGCCGACAATCATATTCCCGCCGGTTACAAATTCCCCGAAAGCTTTAATTACTTCTCCTGCCTCTCCCTTTGCCAAAATAAGTCGGGTTGAACCGATGGAAAGACATAATCTGAACATTGTACCGATTAATATGATTGATGGGAATGAAGACAATTCAAGTGTTTTTTGAACGTACAGTGCGAACATCAAAAGCACAATCCCAAGTGTAATATTTAAACAAATACAAATATTAACAACCCAGGTAGGAAGTTCAACAAGCAATATGACAATAAGGAACAGTACGAATACTGCCATTAAAACTTCACTTATAGGATTTGCGCTTCCCTCCGGTGTTGCCATATCAATACAATTCCTTTAATGCTTCACTTATTACGTCTATTTGCGATTCTATTGTTGCATCTATTACCCCGTTTGTAGTTGTCAAAATACATCCGCCTTCTAATATACTTTCATCAGGGATAATTACAACTTTTGCATCCAACCCCGCAGACGAAACAAAATCCGGAACCTGTTGTTTTAATATCGCCGCTTGTGAGGGGTTAACTTTTAAGATTAATTTTGTTTCTTCTTTGGAAAGATTATTTAAAATTTCTTTTATATTGCCCAAAATAATTTCGGGATCTTCTGCCACTTCTTTTTTAATAATTTTTTTAGCAATATCAATGCTTATCTGGAGAATATCATTTGCAACCGTATCATAAATTTCCTGTTTTGAACCGTAAAAAACATCCAGCCCGTCTTTTAGCATTGCGATATCTTCTTTAGCCATATCAAGTCCTGCCTGATAACCGTCTTTTGCGGCATTCTCTCTGATTGCGTCTGCTTCTTCTCTTGCTCTGGATATTAAATTCCTGTCATCAATACGACGAAAACCTCTGCGGCGGTCGCCTTTTCTGCGCTCGTTCCGCTGCTTAAAATCAATATTGTCAAGGTCGAATAAGTCTATCTCCTCTGCCTTAATTTCAGGCATATCCTCATTATTGACTAAGTTTGATTCGACTTTACTTTCTACCCCCGGAGTCTGTTTTTTATTCTTTTTTATTATCATGATACGACAATATTATACACTATTTATCAGGTGCGTGGCAACAATACTTGCAACCTTTGGAGGAATCTTTTCATAGTATTTATCTTCAAGAGCTGTAAATACCAGCCGTTTAACGCCTATACGCTCTTTTATCAACATCATTTCAAGTTCTTTTTCAGAATATTTTGATGCAAAATTCTTAATCTTTTTAACAACTTTAACGGGTGCAAGGTCAGACGCTTTAGGAAGATTCATTTTTATTTCCTGTAAGCATCTCATTGCATTTTCAACCCCGACTCTTTGAGTCAAGTCAGGGAGTTTCATATATTTAATAACATCTTGCGCATCATTTTCGCTAAATTTGTCAAGAATTGTCTGAACTCGATCCTGATTCATTCTGTTAAACAGCATTGCAACGGTTGCAAGCTTTAATGCTTTAGATGCATTAACCTGTACCTGAGGTGTTACAGCTGCACTGCCATTTGCAACCTGAGGCAGATTTTGTCCATCCTGGGCATATTGTTCCGCTTCTGAACCTTGTGCCTGAGCTTGGGCTTGTTGTTGCTGCATTTCCTGAGCCATCTTATTCATGTTAGATTGCGATGCGGCAAATTCCATCAAACCCTCATCAATAACTCCGTTATTTTTCAATTCCGTTATTGCATCAACGTATGTTTTATTCACATGATGTTCGATAATTTCTATTATCTGGTCATTAGGCATATTTTGGGAAAATGCCTGCTTTGCTACTTCAAATATTGTATAAGCAATTTTTTGCATAATCCCGTCCCAATGTTGTCTTGGAATCCCGGAACGAATAACATCCACAGATTTATGGAATGACCATTCGGCAATAATTTGAGTGATGTATGTGGATGTTTCTGCATTAAAAGGCAAATTTTGATCTTCGGCAAGTGCTTTGCCTGCCATCATAGAGAAGTTGCCAAGTGTATTTATGACGTATTGTTTTTCTTCCGGAGAAAATTCTGCAGGAACCAGATCTTGAGCTTGTGCTGCAAGATTTTGGGCAAAATTTTCATAATCGAAATCCGGTGCTGCCATATATTATTATCCTTCTGAAGATTCTGTGCCTATTGTTGCGCCTGCTTTCCCTGAACCGTCTTCTATCCAGCTCTTAATTTTGTCTGCAGCATCTTCATTTAATTCATTTGACAATGCATCTAATGAGTCATCAAGTAAGCTTTCATCAAATGTATAACCAGGTAAAGAGCTTTGCTGCCCCTGACGTTGATTAAGTAAATCCTGTGCCAGTTCTGATTGTCTTTGTGTTAGCTGGCTTGCTCTTGAATTTATATCATTAAGCTGACGTTCCTGTTCAATTGCTTTTTGACGCAGTGCTTCTACTTCAATTTCATTTTCTTCTTTAATTTGTCTTACTTTTGCAGTGACTGCTTTAAATGTTATTATAATACCTATTGCGGTAATTAACAGTGCTAACCACCAAGGATTTCCTGATTCGTCAACTTTTGGAAGATTCTGTTGTTTATCAGGTGACAAATATGGGTCATTAGAATTTGAGAATGCAATTGAAACATTTGCTGCGGTGACTTTTGGACTTGCAGCACGTGCAATTAAATCTTTCATTTCTTCCATAGTTGTATCTGCTGGAATACTGTTTCTGTCCAATGTTACCGCAATTGAAATTTCTTCAACTACACCGGGTTTTATGTATTCATTAGTTTGAGTTTTTGTTACACCATACTGAGTTTCAGTTGCTCTTCTTGAATAATTTCTGTCCTGTGAAGAATCAGTTCCGCCTGTTGGGAGTCCGTTTGGTAGGTATGTGCTGACTGCATTTATCCCGCGGCTTTGATCTGATGTTTTATCACCTAATCCTTCAGAAAAAGATTGCTCTGTAACAGCAGTTTTTCTTTGCGGATCATAATCGATAGTGAATCTTTCAACAGGGGTTTGTCTTAGGAATGTACTTACTGTTGCAACGTAATTCCCCGGTCCCACTAATCTGTCTAACTGCTTAGAAATTTTCTGCTGCATATATTTATCATTTTCTTCAAGTTTCTGAAGCATTTCATCTTCAGCATCCATAACACTGCGATAAGTGTTACCGTTTGTATCGGTTATTGCAATGTTTTCCGCTTTAAGACCCGTTACACTTCCAAGAAGTAAATTGGTAATTGCCTTAACTTTTGATTGATCCAGCTTTTCACCTATTGGCATAACTAATTGTACTGTTGCTGTTTGCGGCTTTTGTTCGTCAAACATTGAGTTTTGTTCAGGTATTGATATAAATACCGTTGCACTCTGGATTGGAGGAATTTGCTTGATTAATCTTGCTAACTCTCCATTCATTGCACGGGCAAGACGAATTCTTTTATCTTCTTTTGTTGAAGTGAAATCACCTTTATCAAATATTTCAAGTCCGACATTCTGATCAACAAGACCGGACTGAACAATTGCTATGATTGCTTTATCTCTGTCGGTAACGGTACATTTTGAAGTCATATTTGAACAGTTTTTAGCATTTAAAACAATTTTGGATTTTGTTCCGTCTAATTGGCGTTCAGCAACAATCCCTTGTTTTGCAAGCATTGCTTGAATTTCCAGTGCCTTGCCGATATTATCGGTTGTTAATAATTCAACATTTGATTTCAGGGGTTCAGAACCGACTGTCTTTGCACCGTTCTTTCCGGCCGAACTTGCACCGATAATTATTGACATTAATATAATCGCAACAATTAATACGGCTGCGCCGATTATTCCGTAAAATAGAGGTTTGTTTTCCGTAATTTTGCTAAAATCCATACTGTTTCCCGCTGTCTGATTTATTATTTTATACCATTATGAAATAGTAGAGTTATATTTTATACGTTAATCTGCATTACTCTGTCATAGGCATTTATAACTTTACCTACGGCCTGAGTGGCAATATTAACACTGATTTCAGTTTTTGACATAGCAACCATTACATCGTGGATATCAACGTTTTTGTTGCCTTGCATAACGTCTTTGAGCATATCATCAGGAGCATTTAAATCCTGATTAAAGTTTTCTACAAGCCCGGAAAATACCTGCTTGAAATCCTGAGTTTCGGGTTTTTCAACTCTGTCTAAACGAACACTTGGCATATTAAATCCTGATGAAAATTTAGTATGCTGTATTCTTCCCGCCAAGTCGTAATTTGGAAAATAATTTGCCATTACTCTACTACCTCTCTTTTCTATAATACTTTATTTTATTAATTTTGTTCAAGTTATATACAAAAAATCAACCATACGGAGTATAAAATTGATAATTTTGCATGAAGTTCTTAATGATTTATTTACAAAAATCAATATAAATTTGGCAAAAAATATTTTTACAAGTTTTAAACCGATTACGGAGGGTAATAATGAATCAAATATCTTTTACTTCAACATACAGAATACCTTTAATAGAGCGTAAAGTTTCCGTTGCCAAACGTCAGGCACTAAAGGATCTGGCATCAAAATATGAAAATAATCTTTATCCAAACGGGAATAAGGGTTGTGTAAGAATTTCAATCCCCGAAGAACAGGATATGAAATTTGAACAAAAATTACGTCAAATCGGCTTTAAAGTCTTCCAGAAATTTGAACAACATGATGTTTCTTATGACAAAATGGACAGCTATATAAAACAGGCACTTAAGTATAATGAATACAAACAATATGGTAAACAAAAATAGAGAGGATTGATTATATGAATATAGCACGATTATTACCATCAAAAGTGTTACAAAGAGCCATAGAAAAAAGAAGATTAAACAAAATACAGGAATATACATCTGTTGCTGATTCTCTTGAGCCAAAGTTTGCGCAAAGAATAAATGAGAATATTGACTCAATCGCAAAATATGCGCAAAGAAAAGATTGTCATTTGGAATTTGTGCCGGCAGATGATCTATTTCATAATTCAATGCAAATGAATGTTTATAAAAAGGGGATTTCATTGTTAAAAGATGACTCCGGTTTACCGATTGAGTATTTTGATTTAAAAAGTTTGTCCGGGCAATCAATATTACCTGATAATGCAAATGGTATAGATTTGATAAGCTATATCAGAAAAGCCGTAAAAAATATTATTGATAATAACAAAAATTGGTCTAATAAAATCTCAGAAATTAAATAAGAAAGAAGAATATTTTGCTGAAGGATTTTCAAAAATTATATTGATAATAAAAAGAAACGGTGATTGAATTAAATTACCGCTTTTTAATTTAAAAATATTTGTTTTAGGTTTATGTTTTTTGTAGAATAAACATGCGGCAGTTTTTAAGAAGGAGAAAACTTATGAAGAAATCAATTAAAGATTTAGGCGACATCAAAGGTAAAAGAGCGTTAGTCAGAGTTGACGTTAACGTGCCTCTTGATGAAAACAAAAATGTAACAGATGATACAAGAATTCAGGCAATTGTTCCGACAGTTAATTTTTTAACTGAAAAAGGTGCAAAAGTTATTCTTATGGCTCACTTGGGACGTCCAAAGGGCGAAAGAAATATGGAATTTTCTCTTGCTCCTGTTGCAAAATATATGAGCAAAGTTTTTGGTCAGGAAATCGTATTTATTCCATCTGTTGAAGAAGCAGCACCATATGTTGAAAAATTGACAGACGGTCAGATTGCTTTATTGGAAAATATTCGTTTCTATAAGGCAGAAGAAGCAAAAGATGATGATATGACTTTTGCAAATGAAATTGCAAAATTGGGTGATTTCTATGTAAATGATGCTTTCGGTGCAGCACACAGAAATCATACTTCAACAGCTAAGTTAGCAAAAGTTGTAAAGCCGGCCGTTTCAGGGTTGTTAATGGAAAAAGAAATCAGATGCTTATCTCAGGCGTTGGATAATCCTACAAGACCATTTACTGCAATTGTTGGCGGAGCAAAAGTTTCATCAAAAATCGGTGTTTTGGAAAACTTGTTAGACAAGGTTGATAATATGATTATCGGTGGTGGTATGGCTTACACATTTGTTAAGGCAAATGGCGGCAAAATCGGTAATTCTATTTGTGAAGACGATCAGATTGAAACTGCAAAAGCAATCGAAGCAAAGGCAGCTGCAAAAGGTGTAAAACTTGTTATGGCAACAGATGTTTTGGTTGCAGATGATTTTTCAGGCAACGGAACAAACAAATTTGTTAAAATTAACGAAATTCCTGACGGATTTGAAGGTGTTGACGCAGGTAAAGAATCAAGAAAAGCATTTGCCGAAGTAATCAAATCTTCAAAAACTATTTTGATGAACGGACCTGTTGGCGCTTTTGAAAATCCTAAATTCGCTGAAGGGACAAAAGCTGTTTTAGCTGCTATTGTTGAAGCAACCAAAAATGGTGCAACTTCGGTTATCGGC
>CADCNV010000045.1 GCA_902802825.1 uncultured bacterium
TACCTCAAATGATAAATCAAAATACCGAAGGAATGAAAACAGCATTTACTGTAAGTATTGATGCAGATGAGAAATACGGAGTTACAACAGGTATTTCTGCCTTTGACAGAGCAAAAACAGTAGAAGTTGCAATAGCACCAGATGCAATACCGTCAGATTTAAGGCGTCCCGGGCACTTATTCCCTTGCGTAGCCAAAAACGGCGGAGTTTTAGAAAGAACCGGGCACACAGAAGCCGTTGTTGATCTGGCAAAAATATGCAACCACAGACCGGCAGGGCTAATGTGCGAAGTAATGGCTCCTGACGGGCACATGGCAAGACGAGATTATTTGAGAGAATTTGCTGACAAATTCGGACTTAAATTTATCACAGTTTCCGAGCTTATTGCATACAGATTAAAATCAGAAAAACTCGTAACAAGAGAAGCAGAGGCAAATTTGCCTACAAAATACGGAGATTTTAAGTTGATAGGTTATAAAAACCACATCAACGGGCATGAGCATGTAGCATTGGTCAAAGACGACGGTTCTGATAAGATTCCTGCCGTACGAGTTCACAGTATGTGTTTAACAGGAGATATATTCCACAGTTTAAAATGTGACTGCAATTCACAACTGCACAATGCATTGCGATATATAGAAAATTATGGCAAAGGTGCTGTTGTATATCTTACTGATCACGAGGGCAGAGGAATTGGACTTTGCAATAAAATTAAAGCATATAAATTACAAGAACAAGGTCAGGATACAATAGAAGCAAATATATCACTCGGATTTAAGTCCGATTTAAGAGATTACGGAACAGGGGCACAGATTATACGTGATTTGGGATATAAAAGTTTTAATTTAATTACAAATAATCCTAAAAAAGTCATCGGTTTAGAGGGTTACGGATTAAAAATAAACGATATAATAAAAGTAGAATCGGAAATTACTCCGTATAATAAACGATACATCGAAACCAAAAGAGAAAGAATGCATCACACCATATAAGGAGAAGTAAATGTATAATACAAAGCTTTTAACCCGCGAAGATTACGAGAACTTTGAAATTATCTATGACGATTTTTGTGCAAAAGCAAAGAAAGAATACAATTTTGAGCTTGAACCGATAGATTATGACGGTTTTCTTGATTCGGTTGAAAAAGGTTTTATTGATTGTATTGTGCTATACGATAACCACAGGTTAGTCGGTTTTTTGGTTTATACAACAGCGATATCGGAAGCTATTGAACTTAATATAATACATTGCACAGAGCAAGAAAATTATATAAGTCACGCCAGAGAACTTTTATCGAAATTTTTAGAGCTTACTAAAGAAATAAGAAAAGAAAAAATAGTATGCTATCCTATGCTTGGCTCTCAAAAAGAACTTATTGGGACAGTTGTAAGAGAGGGTTTTCAGTTTGTCGGAATAGAAGTTTTAAGATTTATGATGCATGGAACAGAATCAAAAGATTTGTTTGCAAGAGCACGAATCACTGAAATCCCATACGGATACAAAGTTGTAAGATGGGAAGATAAATACTTTGATGATGCGGTACGAGTAATTCAGGAATCATTTAAAGACAGCTCTGACGCACTTTTTGATCCCAGGTTCAAAACTTTATCGGGCTGTGCTGATATTATAACAAAAGTTGTAAAAGATGTTTATGCAAAATTTTTACCGGAAGCAACAAGCGTTCTATTGCACAATGAAACTCCCGTCGGATTTTCATTTATGAATATAACGCACAATTCAATTGTTAATATTCCGCTTGTTGGAGTAACAAATGAACATCAGGGTAAAGGACTTTCAACCATAATGTTAAAACGTTCTATGGATGAAATATTAAATAACCGTGTAATGTCAAATGTTACTGAAATTAACACAACAACAGAAACAAACAATCTTCAGGCATTAAGATTATATAAAAACCTTGGCTTTATTGAAGATTACAATTATCCTCAGGCATATATGCAAACATCTTCTTTAAAATAATATGGACATTTTAATAAAAATCGTTTAAATTAAAGTGTATGGCAGATTTTAATATTAATCAGTTTTTAAATAATGCACTGCGTCAGCAGCAAATACGAAACAGTGTTATTAACCAAAGACAAGCGGGTACACAGCCGGCACCTCCAGGTTCTTCTGCAGCTTCTACCCCTAAACCGCCAATCCCTCAACCTCAAATTACACAACAGTCACAAAATTTGCAAATGAATACTCTAAAAAGTTTAGACCGAGCAATTTATGCAAAAGATTTAATGGGGGTTCCTAAAAACTTAAATGAATTTATCTATATGATGCAAAGAGGGCTTAATACAGGGCAATTTAATGCGATGTTTTCAGCTCAGCTTGCCGCACAAAGGAATTCAATTTCTCAGCTTCAGGCACAAATTCTTGCCCAATTGCAAGGGCTTGATTTTTCGAATATGTCAGAAATAGTAAATAAGCAAATGGCAACACAATTACAGGCCTCATTAAAAAATCTGGACATATTATCAAACGGAATGATAAACCTTAGCCAAATAGCGCAAATGATACAGGCAAACGGGAAAGATGCACTGACTAAAATAATTATGACTATGACAGAAGCATCAAAAATGGGAATTCAAGATCTCTCGCAGCTAAAAGAAATGGCAAAACTAATAAATGCAAGCATTGCAGTTGCAGCGGAAAATGAACCGACAAAAACGATGAAACTTCTTTTGATGCTCTATTTGCCATGGCTGCCTTTAAAAGAAGGAGTAGATTTTGATCTTGAAGTTACTCAAAAAGAAAAATCATCAGAAAGTGAAAGTATTTTGACAGTTACAATTACCACAATAAATTATGGAACGGTTGTGGCTACATTGTACCTTGAAACCTCAAATTCAGTACAGGTTGCAATACAATGTTCAGAAGAATTTCCAAGAGAAGAACTTGATTTAAGGTTAGATAAAGATAAAAAGCATTATTCGGTTGATACTCTGACATCTTATGAAGTAAAAAAAGATTTCAAACCAAGCTCAGATAAAGCCAAAGCAAGCGTAAACATGAGTCAGACAACAGAAATAAACCCATATCTGCTATTAACGGCTCATTCAATCATAAAACATGTCATCGATATAGATAACAATGCGTCTATCGGCATAAAAAGTCATATAGATTAAAATGACAAAATAAAATGACAAATTAAAATTATTAATTAAAATATTTATATGAAAAAAATAATTCTTATAATATTTTTATTGCTATTTATCTGCCCTTGCATAGTATTTGCAGAGCAGCCGGCACTACTTAAAGGTTCGGTATCTGTCGTCCCGAAATCGTTTTTCGGGACATGGAGGGTTACATCATCAAGATTAGAGCAAAATGCGGACATCTTTAAAGAAAAGAGTTTAGACATGTGGAACTTATCACGCACTGATGACGTCATAACTTTATATAACATGTTTAACGGAGCTAAGGCAGAAATAAATGTAGAGGATTCAGATGACAGCCATGTAATATTTACAAAATACGGGAAATACGGAAAGAAAAAATTAACAGACAGGGCTGAAATATATATTGACGGCGACACATTCACCGGATACGATTATATAAAGATTGAAACTTTTGTTAATGGTAAGATAGTAAAGACGCAATCCGCAAAATATAAAATTAAAGGAGAAAAAATCGGAGGCGCAATAGTTACTGATTAGGGAAGAAGAGGATTTAATATAATGGAAACTTTAGATTTTGATGTAGTTATTTTAGGGGGCGGCCCCGCAGGATTCAGTGCGGCGCTATACAGTGCAAGAGGAGCTGCAAACACTGCGATTGTGGATATCAGCATGCTTGGCGGCCAGCCGTCAAATTATCTTGAGCTTGAAAATTACCCCGGGATGATGAAAATAGGCGGATATGATTTAATGGAAAAATTTGAAGAACACGCAGACATGTTCGGAGTAAAAAAATTTCCTATGCAGGAAATTGAATCTGTTGATTTAATTTCGACTCCTAAAATTATCAAAACCAAAGAAGCCGAATTCAGGGCAAAATCAGTTATTATTGCAACCGGAGCAAGCCCGATGAAACTTGGAGTTAAAGGAGAACTTGAATTCATTGGCAGAGGAGTAAGTTACTGTGCGGTTTGTGACGGTTCATTTTATCAGGATAAAATCGTAGCTGTTGTCGGAGGTGGAAATTCAGCTGTTGAAGAGGCAATGTATTTAACGAAATTTGCATCTAAAGTATATATCATTCACAGAAGAAACGAATTAAGAGCCGATAAAATTGTTCAGGAACGCGCATTTAAAAATGACAAAATTGAATTCATCTGGGACAGCGTGGTTGAAGAAGTTGCAGGAGAAGATTTAGTCACTCATCTGGTTATTAAAAACGTAAAAACAAATGAAATTTCCAATTTGCAAACAAATGGAGTTTTCCCTTACATAGGAATGTTACCGAATGTTGACAATATTAACGGACAGATTGAGCAGGATGCAAGAGGATTTATCATTACAGACAACACAATGAAAACATCAATTGATGGGGTTTATGCAGTCGGAGATGTCAGAAATACACCGCTAAGACAAGTCATAACAGCAGCATCTGACGGAGCAATCGGGGCTGTATATGCAACAAAATATGTTCAGCAACTCAAAGAAGTTACTGTTTAAAAAAAATACAAAAAAAAACGCCTTGCCGCATTTTGCAGCAAGGCGTTTTTTTATAATTTATTATTTAATCCCGTTATCTACAATAACTTTTGCCAAAATACCGTTTACAAAAGAAGCGGAATCATCAGTTGAATATTTTTTTGCAAGTTCAAGCGCTTCATCAACAACAACTTTCATTGGGGCTTCTTTAATGTATAAAAGTTCTGATATTGCAATTCTGAGAATATCTTTATCCATTTTGACAAGCCGATCAAAATCCCAACCAATTGCATATTTTTTGATAGTTTCATCAACTTCAGATTTATGTTCTCTGAATGTTTGGGCAATTTTTACAGCAAAATCCTTAACTTCTGGTTGAGATTCCAAAGCTGTAAATTCAGCAATTTCCAAGCCCAAAACCGCTTTTTCCGCAACATCAATCATACTGTTAATCTTTGATAGCATATCTGATGTCATAACCATAGGAACCGCAATATTTGAGGCACCCATCGGGCGATTTAAATTCGTTTCATGTTCTGCTTCATAATCTTCAATACGATTCTTCATATCTATCAGCGAACCCAAAGATATCTTTAAATCATCATTGGCATTGCTTATAAGTAATCTTATGGATTTTATAATAATATCATCCATATTTTCTTTAGTATAATTAGCTATTTTTTCATCAAACTGAGAAAATAAAATAAAAGCCAATTCTCTTGCTGCTCTGCGCGCTTGCATAATTAAACCTCTTTCTTTTTGCTCATTATAGCATAAATAAAATAAACTGTTAATTTCATGATATAATTGGCATAATTATCGGAGACAGAACTTGAATACCTCGTCAGAAACATTTTTATATGACAGAAATATAAACAAAAATTTTGATTTCAACATGTGGTTTGTATTCCCCGGGCCTGAAAGCTTTGCTTTATCATCATTGGGATACTTATGGCTTTATCGTGCTATTGATATGATGGAAGACGTAAATATCGAAAGAATTTACTCTGACACAAAAACAACCCGTATAATGTCTAATAAAGTCGATTTAATAGGGTTTTCTTTCACTTTTGATATGGATTTTCTGCATATATTCTCAATTCTTGATAAAAACAAATTCGCACTAAAAGCAACAGACCGAAAAGACAGTGACCAGCTCATTTTTGCAGGAGGACCGGTTATTACGTCAAACCCTGAACCGTATAAAGAAATCTTTGACTTTATGGTCATTGGTGATGGAGAAGATGTTAATTTAGAAGCCGTAAGATTTTGTGTTGAAAATAAAAATATGAATAAAGCTCAAAAGCTTAAAGAACTTGCCAAAATCGATGGGATTTATGTCCCAAATATAACACCAAAAGTAAAAAAAGTAACAAAAAAACTCACAAAATGTATTTACACACCAATAATCAGTGAAAATGCGTTTTTTAAAAACACTTTTATCCTTGAAGTAGAAAGGGGATGCGCAAACAGATGCGGTTTTTGTCTTGCTTCATATATGAATATGCCGATAAGATTTGTCGACTACGAAAAAATTATTGAAACAATTGATTTAGGACTAAAATATACTAATAAAATAGCTCTTTTAGGTGCGCAAATCACCGCTCATCCTGATTTTGAAAAAATATGCCAATACATTAACGATAAAATTGAATCAGGACAGAATATCGAAATGGGAATATCATCACTTCGCGTTGATTCGTTTCGTCCCAAAATAGTTCGGACACTTGTAAAAGCAGGACAAAAAAATCTGACACTTGCAATTGAAGCAGGAAGTGAGAGATTAAGAAGAGTAATAAATAAACATTTAACAGAAGAACAAATATTTAATGCGATTGATGTTGCAATTGAGTGCGGTCTTCACGGAATAAAATTCTACGGAATGATAGGACTTCCGACTGAAAAATGGGAAGATATTGAAGAAATTATCAATCTGTCAAAAAGGATAAAGAGCAAATATAAAGGATTTGAAATATCATTTGGGTTCTCAACATTTGTACCAAAAGCAAATACCCCATTCCAATGGTTTGGGCGGGAGACTGAAAAAGAACTTGAAAAGAAATCAAATTACCTGAGAAAAGAGCTGCATAAACTTGGTATTCAGGCAGTAATTTCAAGCGCAAAATGGGATTATTGGCAGGCGCTGCTCTCTCGCGGGGATAATAAACTTACTGACTTACTGATTGAAGTATACAAGCAGGGCGGGAAACTCGGCGCATTTAAAAAAGCTGCAAAAGAATTGAAAATTGATACAGATTACTACGTACTGCAAAATTATGGTTATGAAAAAGCTTTACCTTGGGATTTTATAGAAACAATGCCGGGAAAAGAATTTTTAATTAAAGAATGTGAAAAACTTATTAATCTTTAATAAAATAGCAAAAAAATTTCACTTTACGTTTTATAATCTTGTGGTCAGGATATCATTAAGATATATGAAATTTGTATATACTAATTTACAAAAGTCGCAACGACTGATATAATCAATAGTTGTTATTCTGAGGACTTCAATCCGAAGAATATAAAAGAATAAAAGGGGTTAAAAATATGAAAGTAGATGCAGTTAGAAATTTGAATTTAGTACACAAGTATAATTTTGGGGCAAAAGAAAAAAACGAAAAAGAGGATAGAATTGTCAGCCAAAAGAATTCGTCAATGATGACAAAAGTTCCGTTAATAGTTTTACTTGCAATGAATCCTGCAACCTTAAACAGTGCAATTCCGATGGCACCTGAATTCGACAATTCTGATCGGATTGTAATGATTGCCCCCAAATCAAAATTTACAGAAAATTCGGTATATGTTTATAATCCGGGATATGAAGAAATTTCTCAGTCAAATGATAATTTTAAACTGCCACATAGCAGTCAAAAAGCTTTATATGTCCAAAATTTCAAATATAATGCTCATAATTTTGTTGTTGCATATGCAGATGATGGTTATAAAAAAGACGTTATAAATAATATCTATTTTTATCAGGATGGGAAAATAGACAATCCTGCTCTTTTGATTGGAATTGTACATCATAAAAGTGAAGATGGTAAAGAATCTTATGGAGCAATATTAAGCAGGAATATTTATAAAAATAATAAGCATACTGCGACTATTGATTCTGAAATAAGGCTTCCTGAGGAAATATCAGATTTTATTTTCAGGGTAATTAACAATGAATCAGATTACAAAGCGAATTTAAAATATTTAAAACTTTATAAATCTGATAGTTCAGCTCTTATGACAACCAAAATTACAAGATATGAGTAAATTTCCTTAAGAATTGTAACAATATTATATTTTTCTGAAATAACTAAATTCCCATTTTTTTTAGATTTATAAGGACTAATATATAACATGGTTAATAAAGTTGAACATAATGTAATAGTTGAACAAAATAAAATTCGTGCAAAGAGTGCTGCGAATGATGCTAATGTTGCAAAAAATAATAACCCTATATTTAATGGAGAGCATCAATCCACAGCTCCATCCTCGACTTCTGCACCAACTGAAGCACAAACAAAAGCAAGTGAACAATCTAAAGCTGCACGAGCTAAATCTCAACAGGAAGCTGTTGAAGACAAGAATTTACAAGCGCTGATAAATAAAATATTGCAAGAGCAGGGAAAAGATTCTACTTCTGAAAATATACTCCAGATTGCGAATACCCTAAAAGAGGATCTAATTGCAAAACAATCAACTCAAGAACTTACTCCGGAAGAGTTATCCCAATTATCCGCTATTGACAGACTGATTAAATCAATAACCGGAGAGAAACAAGAGAATCAGAATCAGGACGTCGATGACCAAACTACCGATATAGAAAAAATTATTAAGGACAAATTGATTCAAGCTGGTGGTGAAGTGTCACAGGAAAGAATTGCAGATGAAGCAGAAACAATGAAGATGGGATTATTGATTAAACAAGAAGATGTCGGCTTAACACATGAAGAAGAAATGATGTTATCATCATTGGAACAATTTCTTAATCGTCAAAATGGGGTTAAGGCTAATGTAACTGCAGATGATAAAAAAACACCAACAACCCCTGAAACAAATGCAAACACTTCTAATGTAGAAATGATTGAAAAATTCCTTGTCGGAGATTTAAAACCTGAGGATTTTAATAATTATATATTTGAATATGTTAAAACTCAACACAAAGATTTTGATAATTTAACAAAAGATGAACAAAATAAAATTTTATTGAATTTACAAAAAAATATTGTAAAACTCTCGACAAATAGCAATAAATCAGATTTCTCAAAAATGACAGTTGAAGAGATAAGAATTGCACTGGAAACAGTGATGTATTGTAAAACTACAAATACTTCAATAGATGAATTTTCAAAATTATCACCAAAAGAAAGAATATCAAAAATTGATCAATTTGAAGTAGATTTGGTAAAAAATGTAATTTCGAAATATTCTCCAAGCGACTCAGAAATTGTAGGAAATATAGAGTTTATATTATTTCGATCTGAAGAGAAGTTAAATGTTTATTTAGAACGTTTTCTGTCTGCAAAAAATCCTGACTATAAAAATATGGATGAGAAATCTAAATCTTTAGCAAAAAAGAACTTTATTGATAATATTGTGCAAAAACAATTAGGAATTAAAAATTGGAAAAATGATTCAGAGAGAGAATCGAAGATTACGGAGTTTGCAAAAGATTTAGATGTTGCGTTAAATAAAGACATACCATTATCAAAAGCGCTTTCGATGCCGATAAAAGAAAAAATTAAACTTAGAACTGATGTTGCAAGACAAAATCACTATCAAGTTGACTCATCAGATTTTGTTTTGCAAGCTGCGATAGATGAATTGGAAGCTGCTGGTAAAGAATTAACACCTCAAAATATTAAATCACAAATACTTAAAATGCAGGAGTCCAAGAAAATCGAGAAAGATCAGGCATCTGAGGTTCTTACGACAATTGAAACAACACAGCAATTAGCAAATATTTCAAATGCAACTCCTATGCAACTTAAAGAAGCAAGAAAATTTGAAGCTCTATTGGCATCTTCAAATGCAAATGAGATAATCGAAACTGCAATAGAAAAGAAAGATTTTAACACACTAAAAAGTGCGGCAGCATATTACGCCCTAAAAGGAAACTTTGAAACTTATGAACGTATCATAAAAGATCCAAAATATGGGCTTACAGATAAGGAAATTAAACAGTGTCTGTCTGTTAATTCTCATATAGCTGCTCATTCCAGAGCAAGACACATGGTTAGAGGAGATTTAAAAGGATACCAGGCTGATGAAAAAATGCTTCAGGCAACTGGTAATTTTGAAGTCGCAGAAAATTCAAACAGAATATTAGGAAAATTCTTTGATGGTAAGAATTATGATGATGCTGCAACTAATTCAATAAATGTTTGGGGCGCTAAAATAGTTCCATCAATAACTGAAGGTTTGAATGACAGAAGTATCATGAACTCGGATGATGCGTTATCTCATTCTCATAATATATTAACTTCTGATATAAACAAAGAATGTAAATCATTATTTACAACAAGTATCATAAAAACTGCTAATTCACCTCAGGAACAAATTAATTATGCTCAAGACTTCTCAACTATTAATGATGCTGCAGTAACTGAAGGATTAGCGGCTGCAGAAAAATTTGTTGATGCAAGCATAAAGACTAAATACAGCAATTATGTCGATAACGCAATTAAGAATAATAATTACACCCAGTCTGAAATTGACAATATAAACACAGCCAGAGAAACCGGCAAAACATCTTATGAAAGAAATGTGGAATCACAAACAACCACTTCTGCGCAAGCAAAATCAGAAACAAAAACTTCGACACAACAAAAAACTCAATCACAAACAAATGTGACAAATCCTTCAACTGCAAAAACAAGCTCTAACAATGCTACAGTCAAACTTTCTGCTGCTAACACAAATTCCGGACAGCAAATGCAGCAAACATTGTTAAAGTTACAGTACGATTCTGCAGTTGCACAAAAAGAAAAAGCAATGCAGGATTTGCAGAACATAATTGATAAAATACAAAACGATCAGGAAGTCCGTGCGCAAAAGCAGGCTGAACTTGCAGAAAAAGCCGCAAGCACTGATGAAGAAATTGCAGCAGCAATAAAAGAAGCAGATACAAAATCCGCCGATATACAGAAAAATGATGAAACAAAAGTTGCTCAAGAATCAAAAGAATCTGTAGGCGTTCTTAACGAAATAGTCGAAACAACAAAAGTTGAAGAAGTTGCAAAAAAATTCAATATATCAGTTGACGACGTCGTAACTCTTAGAGAAGCTCACAGGCAAGGCGATTTAAATACAATTTATACAAAATTGGGTTCAATTAGCGCTGATGCTCAAAAGAAATTCATACAGTTCCTTTCACGCAAGGATACTGCAACAATTATCGGCTTTATGCGTAACCGTACAACAGATAAATCATTAATAAAAGAATTGTGCAGATTAAATCCGAA
>CADCNV010000046.1:0-1142 GCA_902802825.1 uncultured bacterium
CGGTGCGAAAGCTTCTGATCCGTTAGCAATGTATTTAACAGATATTGCAACAATCGGATGTAATTTGGCGGGTATTCCGGGGATAAGCGTTCCTGCCGGATTTGACAACTCAGGGATGCCGATTGGATTACAAATTCTTGCACCGCAATTTGAAGAAGCAAAATTATTCAACTTTGCTTACAAATTCGAACAGGCAAACGACTTCTGGACAAAAATTGCTGATATATAAAAAAAAATTATATTACTCCCTCTCCTGGGAGAGGGGGCTGCGGGCGAGGGTTAATAATTATTGAACTGAAACCCAAACTTACATGTCACAAATTAAATATTTTTTATTATTGAATCCAATTCAAAATAATCGCCATCTTTGTGATAAACAACATCTGAAAATTTTACTTCTTTCGGTGTGTTGTTTAGGATTACCTCATATTGACCGCTTGAGCCGTTATGAAATCCGCCTTGTGTTCCTTGTTTAACGGTTGCATTTTGGATGATTGTTGTATTATCTCCAGCATTATGCGACATCCATCCGTTTGCCATACCTTTATCAAACGATAATGATTTAAAACGATTATCAATAACTTTTGAAGTTTTTATTCTTTTGATTAATTCATTAACTAATTTTTCATCTCCAAACTTGGCAAGCTGCATAGCATCTGCAAGTGTAAGTGTTTCTTTTGAAGAAAGAATATCATATAAGTTTGTGCTTGTTTCACAGCTATATCTTCCTGTATATTTTGATACTTTCATATTTTTAGCTTTATCTTTGTTTACTTCAAGCAGTTGTCTTAATTGTTTTTCAAAATCTTTATCCACTCCAACTGAATCAAACATTCCGACTGTTTTTTCTCCTCGATAAAGTTTTACATCCGTACTTAATTTGCATTTAGACAAATCCTCACTCAATTCTCTGACAGCGGAACTTGTTTTATCTAAATATTTATCACTGCAATAAACATAATCTGCAATACGAGAACTTGGCGGCAGAACATCATTTACCATTACATGTAGCTGTTTTGGAGTTATACTTTTAAAGAATGAAGCCGAAGGCATTTTATCAAAATAATATCCCCCAGCACCCCAATTTTCTACCAAACTTAATACTGATTTATCGGTTGTATTCATTAAATAATCATAAGTTT
>CADCNV010000046.1:1201-12383 GCA_902802825.1 uncultured bacterium
AATTCCGGCTCAAATCCATTTTTTTGTGCAAAAGTGTCTATTTCTTTGAATATTTGCTTAATTTCATCTATGGGTGTTTCTTTTGCTATTTTTACAGGGGTCTCGCCATATTTGTCCATCATACACATTAAATCAAAAGCAGATCCTTTTTCATGACCAAATAGCACAAAAGTTCCCGGATTTTCTTTACTAAAATTTTCTAAAGTTTTATATTCCCAATAATGAAATTCATCTCCCGTCCTAACTTTTCCTGCCGCAACATTTTCTACAGTTTCCGAAACATATTTTTCTGTGTATTCAGCATTATACTCTTTTCTAAGTTTTTTCAATAAATCATCTGCTTTTTTGGTAATTTGCTCTGTTTCTTTGTTCGCAATTTGAACTGTATCTTTTTCCAATGCAGGAGCATATTTTAAACCTATAGTTTTTGTAACAGCCTTTTGTGGTTTTGAGCATAACAAACTTTTGGCGAGTTTTCCGCCGCGTTCAACCATAAAATTAAATGCTACTTTCTGTATTCCCATAGAAATTTCCCTATAATATTCCCCTATAAATTTATAAAGTATTTTTCTTATCAAAAATTGCTTTAATTCCAAAAACATTGAAGTTTTGTTACAGAGTATGTTATGGATATATCATTAACACCTAATATTGAAAGGTTCCTTCGCTCTAAAATTGCGGAAGGTCTGTATGATTCTTTAAGTGAAGCTATTAATGCAACATTGAATATTGCTATATCTAAAGAATGTATTTCAAAAGATGAATTAGCACAACTTAATGCTGACATTCAAAAAGGAATAGACGATGCAGATAAAAATAATTTATCTGATGCTTTTGAATTTTTAGATGGGTTAAAAAAGAGATATGAATAAGCCGTTAGAAGTTTTAATTACCAATTCAGCAAAAGAGGATATTAGTAAAGTTTTTGATTATATTTCAGTTGATAATAAAACAGCCGCAATTAAGCTTATAGATACTTTTTATAAAGTATTTGAGTTATTATCAAATTATCCGGAAACAGGAGCACTTAAAAATGATTTGGCTGATAAAACGATTAGAATTTATTCTATAAAGAAAAATTTTGTAATCGCATATAGGGTTAAAGATAATAAAATTGAAATATTACGTATTTTAACAAGATACCAAAATATTTTTGCAGTTTTAAATTAATATATAATTTAGGATTTTTACTCAAGATAATATATGAGGGAATTATGAAAAAGAAATATCATTTTATAGCAATAGGCGGAGTAGGAATGAGCGGTTTGGCAAAATATCTTTTGCAAAACGGTTATGAAGTTTCCGGTTCGGATATTAACGACAGTAAATATGTAAAAAGCGTTCGGGACTTGGGCGCAAAGGTTTATATCGGGCATAATGAAGATAATTTGCCTGACGACTGCATTGTCGTTGCCAGCACAGCAATTCGTGAATTTAACCCTGAAATCCAAAAAGCAAAGCGACTCGGTTTACCAATTTGGCACCGTTCGGATTTACTTGCGGAAATTTCAAGAGGGGAAGAATATTTTATCGGATACTCAGGAACTCACGGCAAAACAACAACCTCCGGACTTTGTTCTTATGTACTTGAAAAAGCCGGCTTAAAACCATCTTACGTTGTCGGGGGAATTATCCCTGAAATCAACACCAACGCCAATTGCGCACACGAAAAATATTTTATAGCTGAACTTGATGAAAGTGACGGAACTATTGTAAAATATTCGCCAAATCTTGTTGTAGTAAACAATTTAGAGCCGGATCATCTGGATTTTTATAAAAACGGCTTAGAATCAATCCTTGAAACCTTTGAAACTTTTATTTCCAATATGAGAGAAAACGGTATTATCCTTGCCAATATGGATAATGAAGGGGTAAAACGACTTGTTAAATATTTCTCGGTTCACGAACTTGCACATAATGCTAAATTTGTGACTTTTTCTATTGGCGGAAATACGGATTATTGTGCAAAAAATATTGTTTACGGGGAAGATTATACAACATTTGATATTTTCTATAAGGGTGAATTCCAAACAAATTTAAAAATTTGGCTAAAAGGTGTCCATAATGTTTATAATTCACTCGCAGTCTGGGCAAGTCTGCACTTATCAAATATTGATATGAATTTAGTAAATCCGCATTTTGCAACATTTACAGGAATGGGCAGACGTTTTCAAAAAGTCGGAGAATTTAACGGAATCTCTGTTTATGATGATTACGCACATCATCCGACTGAAATCAAAGCAACACTGT
Organism: uncultured bacterium; assembly: GCA_902802825.1. Classification (GTDB taxonomy): domain Bacteria; phylum Cyanobacteriota; class Vampirovibrionia; order Gastranaerophilales; family Gastranaerophilaceae; genus Zag111. The sequence continues at coordinate 3,452 of CADCNV010000046.1, forward strand.
CTTGTTCAAAATCATTCAGAGATAAAAGAATAATAGCTGTTTTTCAACCACACAGATTTTCACGTTTGCAGAATCTCTGGAACGAATTTATGGAAGCATTTGACGGTATTGATGAACTTATCGTAACTGATGTTTATGCCGCAAGCGAAGATGAAATTGTCGGAGTAAATTCACAGGCATTTGTAAGTGAATTTAAAGAAAAATCAGACATCCCATGCCGCCACATTTCAGGCGGTATTGAAGAAGTTGCAAAAGAATTAAATAAAGACATAAAACCAAACGATATTATAATCGGTTTAGGAGCCGGAACCATCACAAAACTCGGTCCTGAATTGCTGAAATTGAACGAAAAAGCAAAAATATAATATATTAAAATTAGGTAATTATATAGAACTTGCCGTTAAAATGCCCTAAAAGTCAACTATATTGTCATTCTGAACTTGTTTCAGAATCTGTCAATTTAATCAAAAAGAATAGACCCTGAAACGAGTTCAGGGTGACATTTCCCACTATCTTTTGTGGTAACTGATATGTAGTTCCCTAGAATTATTACTGCTATTGTAATTGAATTATAATTAAATTTCGGTTTAATTGCTCTTCAAGAGGAAGTGTATATTCAATAATATCAATAATTTTTGCATTATATTTTTTTAGAATTTTTTGTGCCTTATCGATTTCTTCCTGTGCTTTTTTTGATTTAAATGCGACAAAATAACCGCCTTTCTTAGTTTTAGCCAAAGCATAGGAACAAATTTTATCCAAAGAAGCAACTGCTCGGGATGTCACAACATCAAATTCACCGTTTGTATTCTCAACACGGGCGCAAATCGGAGTCAGATTTTCAAGATTTAATTTTTCTTTCAAATTTTGAACTGCACGAATTTTCTTACCAATACTATCAATTGCCGTGATTTTTATCTGCGGATATTTTATTGCAAGCGGAACAGACGGGAATCCGCCACCTGTACCTATATCAAGCAAATTTTCAGGCACGTCGTATTTATCAAAAAATTTTTCTAAGCTCAGCGAATCGCAAATATGTTTTTCCCACAAAAATTTTTCATCATTTTTGGAAATAAGATTTACTTTATGATTTTCTTCAATAAAAAACTGTGAATATTTTTCAAAATCCTGTTTATTTATCATATTTTTCCCGTAATTTTTCAAATTGATCATGCGATACAAATTTTTTCAGATATTCGATTTTAGATTCAAATTTTTCGGAATTATCTTTTGACATAGAAGTTTTTGCAGTATTTTTTGCAATCACAAAATACTTAAAAGCATTTTCAAAATCTTTTCTCAGCAGATAAAAATTCCCTATTTCCAATGCCGCATCCGCAATATAATATGGTTCACTCAGTTGTTTTGCATAATTTAGTGCATTACTCAGATATTCAAGCGATTTGGCACTGTCTTTTGGCGCAAAAATCTCTGACAAATGGCGACTGCTTGAATAAAGACCATTATAATTATTCATCTGTTTATCAATTTCAATACTTTTTTCATAATATTTTATTGCAAAATCCGTATTTCCTGTTTCATCATAAAGTTCGGCAAGATTTGCCATGGCTCTTGAAAGATAGTTATTATCTTTTTTAATTTCGATACATTTTTTGTAATAATAAGCCGCAGCTTTAATATCGTCTTTTTCATCATATACACCGGCAAAACGATAATATAACTGCGCAAGGACAGATTTATCAGTATTTTCATCAATAAGTTTCACTGATTTTTGATAATACACAAATTCTTCATTCAAATTACCGGAAATTTTTGCAAGTGACAAATATACCTTTATACGCAACTCATTTGGTAAGTCTTTTTTGTCAAGTTCATTGAGAAGATATTTTGCATTGTCCTGCTTGTATGAATCAAAATAGATATTTGCCATATCAAGCTGAACTTCCCATGCTTTTTCTTCTTCGGATACATTGAAATAATAATCCTGTAATTTTGTATAATATTCAAGCGCATTATGCAAATCCGACAATTTCTTATATGAATGAGCCAATCTTTGATAAATTGTAGGCAAAAATGCATCAAAATTATCATCATCTTGTTTATTCAATGCGCTTTGATACAGCATAACGGCATGTTTATAGTTATATTTAATTTCTTCTTGTTTTGCCGCATTCATAATATCTGTGAGTGTCATTTTAGAACCGCTCAGAGCAACTTCTTTATTTTCAACAGTTTCCTGAATGAAATTATTTATAGAATCCGCAATTCCCTCTAATACCGATTCGTCATCAAAGATAAAATTAATCTTTTCAATTTTTTCTTCTTTTGTTTCTTCTTTGATTGGTGCAGAAATTTGTACAGGCATATTTTCCGGCTGTTTAGGAGTAATCGGTTGAACAAATTGTGCCATATTTGGAACAGTTCCCTGAATCTGGGGCTTTTTAGGAATAAATAACAAATGATAATCAATTTCGTTCCTCATAGTTTGGCGTGACAATCTCAAATCACGTTCAAGCGGCTTTAAAGGAAGCTGCGTTTCGTACAACTCAACACAAGCTCTGTGGAGTTTTACCATAACACTCTGTTGAATTTGCTGTTCAATTATCTCTCTGTAAAAATCTTTTAAATACAAACTTTCGCCATCCACATTCAAAAGATAATTCTGAACAAAGAAATATATTCTCTCCTGATTGAAAAGATGTAATGATTTTATCAAATTTACATGAATAGGAATTCTCATCACTGCCAAAAGACGAAACAGATGTAAACTTACAGGATCAATAAGCATAAGTGCTTCTTTGCGGATAAATTCCGAAAATGTCATTGCACTTTTTGAATATGCCTCTAACAATTTAACCAAGCTGTATTGTCTTAATTTCATTATTCTTACAGCCAAATTTACATTGTTATAATATCCTTTTGTTTGCTTATATAATTCATTTGAAATAGGACCTATATTCTTTATATCATTATCTTTGAGATATTTTTCAAAAATTTCTTTTGAAAAAGCCAAAATTGACGCCCTGTCATAATCAATATTATTAAATTCTTCATTATCAAACACTCTTGAAGATAATATAATTTTTACGTTGTCAAATTTTTCAAGATGCTCTATGAAACTCAAAATATCTTTTCTGTTCTCTTTTAAAATAGTTTGAAAAGAATGTAAAACAACCAGAACAGGGTTTTTTACCGCATTAAAATATGAATTTATTTTTTGGGTAAAATTATCAACTTTTGCTTTTGGAAGTGTAATAGTTCCCTTTATTGCATAATTTCTGAAAGTTTCAAAAAATGACAAAAGCATATCATCAAGAATTGTTGTTTCAAGACACATATATTTAATCAAAACAACATTTTCATTCAGATAAGAATTTACATAACCTAAAATTTCACCTTTACCTGAGCCGGCAACGCCATTTATAAGCATAAGTTTTTTATCGTTCTGTAAAAAATCACAGATTTGTTCTATCTGCTTTTCGTTATTACTGATTAAATACGGATTATACACAGAATCTAAAGCTGTATCTTTTATATTAATTTTTTGATTTAAAAACTTGGTATTCATTTTTCCAACTTACTGCCTTAGTTGCTTAGTATCTTATGGCTTTTAGTTAACTCTGTTTCTGCCGTTTTCCTTCGCATTATATAGTCTTTTATCTGCGGATTCTATTATTTTTGCCGGCTCAGTACCATCATTTGCACCGTATGTGGAAACACCTAAACTTATTGTTACTTTGCTTTCTCTGTTGTTACTGAGTTTAAAAGTTTGAGATGCCACCATATTGCACAATTTTTGAGCTATTGCAACCGCTTCATCTTCTTTTGCATTCGGAAGAATTATGCTCATTTCTTCTCCGCCGTAACGACAAACAATATCACTTGAACGAACATTTTTCTTCAATATAAATGCTACTTGTCTTAAAACAGCATCTCCGGATTGATGTCCGAAATTATCATTAAATTTTTTGAAAAAATCTATATCAAGAATTATTAATGAAAACACATTGTCATAACGCTTTGCATTAGCGCAAAACATTTGCATTTGTTCCTGAAAATATCTGTGATTATAGAGTTCTGTCAGACCATCGGTCGTTGCAAGTTTGTACTGTTTATCAAAATCTCTTGATTTTATTAAATACTTTGCAATTACCGTCAAAATAAATGCTATTATCGTAAACGCAATAGGTGAAATAATTTCAAGCCACAAATTTTGATGAATCATTAAATAATAACTCAAAATTACATAAGCAAAATATATTGTAATTGTTAATCCCAAAATTACAGGCATAGAATCTATTGCCAAAACAATTGCAATTATTAACAATACTAAAATTATTGTTATAATTGAATTAGCTGCAGGAGTTGTTTTTTTAATTAAGTTATTATCCAAAAGATTATTTACATAAGTAGTTTGGACTTCAACCCCCGGATATACTCTGTCAACAGGAACGGTTTTTATATCCGAAAGACTTGAAACCGTTGCGCCGAAATATACTATTTTGTCTTTAAAATCAAAATTATATTTTTTATCTCCCTCCATAGCCAAGATTAATTGATACAAAGGTACATGTTCAAAAGTTCCGGTCTGCCCGTACCAATTTAAAGTTACGGAACCATCCTCATTAACAGGAATTTTTTTATCACCCAAAATTAATTCGCTGTTTTCATTAATTTCAAATTCTTTTTTATCAGCCAGCCCAAGCGAATCAAGGGCAACCTTAAACGCTAATTGGGGGTAATATTTTCCGTTATAATTCAAAAATAACGGCATTTGCCTTAAGACGCCGTCATCTCCTCTGAGGACATTTATCATTCCGATATTTGAAGTATTATTTAAAATACCGTCTAAAATACTTCTGCAATTTGTAAATTTATAATATTTAGTATCTACTTTTTTAGACTTATTGTTAATTTTTACTTCTAATTTATCAGGCAGAATAGCAGGTTTTCTGACATCTTTTTCCTGATTATCGAGATTCATAGCGGTATAAACATTGGAATATTTTTTAAATATGTCAGTTAATGCATTATCTGAATTTTTGTCACTTTTCATTGATTTTACAAACATCAAATCAAAAGCAATACTTTTTGGAGATTGTGACTCAATATAGTCCGTAAGTTTTGCATAAACGCCTCTGTCAATCGGCCATTCTCCATATTTTTCAAGAATATATTCATAACTCGCATCATCAATTGCAACTATAACAATATTTTCATTATGATTTCTTAAGCCGATTGACGATATATAGTTTTGTCTTATATCAAAACTGCTGTTTTCCATGGACGAAATAAAAGTTTTATAATTCCCGTTTTTCAATCCGAATATAATCAAAAAACCTAAAATCAGAATCCATAAAATGTATAAAAATTTTTTTAACATATCTTTCCTGCTCGCTTTTGAAAATCAGACAGTATTTTTAACGCCGACAATACTATTCTGCACTTTCAGTATAATTTATTGCAGGAAAATTGACAAGAATATTTTTAAAAACAAACTTTTGTTCAAGAATTTTATTGTGAATTTTCAAAATTTCCGTATTATAAGTTAATTCATCGGGATTTTTTAGATATCCCAAAAGACATTCTTCATTAATATTCATATCTCTTCCTACAAAATGTGCGACGACATTTTCATTATGACAAATTTTGCATTATAAAAAATCAACTTTTTAATATAATTTGAGTGAATTTATCTAGTACAATCGGAGGAAATATTAATATTCAATTCCTTTTCTTGCATAAACCCCTTTATCCCAATAATGTTTAACCGGTTCAATTCTTGAGACAAGATGAGCAATTTCGATAATCTTTGGATGCGCATTGCGCCCTGTCAATACAATTTCCATCTCATCCGGTTTACTTTTTAAAACTTTTATAACTTCATCAACATCTAAAATACCCATATCAATAGCAATATTTGCCTCATCCATAATAATAAGCTGATATTCATCATTTTTGACGGCTTTTTTTACAAGATTCCAGCCCTTCTTAATTTTTTTATGGTCTTGTTCATTTTCGTTTGATTTATAAATTACTCTGTCTAAGCCCGCCTGCACAATTGTCAGATTATCAGCAATTTTTTCCGATAGCTGACGAAATGAATTTAATTCTCCGTAGTCATTTCCACCTTTTGTAAACATTACAATCAGAACTTTCCAATCTCTGCCCAATGCACGCATTGCAAGGCCCAATGATGCGGTAGTTTTACCTTTCCCATCCCCTGTGTAAACCTGTATGTACCCATGCTGATCCCAGTTTGGGTTTATTAATTTCATCTGTTTATATTCTGTCATGGTATTTTTTATTATATAGTAAAAATATGATTGATAAAAATGAACTTCGCATAAAAGCAAAAAATATACGCAAAAATCTTCCGATAAAAGAAATTTCTGCGCAATTAGCCGCATTGATAAAGCAAAATGGATTATATTATAATGCCAAAAACATCATGTTGTTTTATCCGACACAATTTGAAGTTGATTTAAGAGAATTACTTAATGACAATAAAAACTTTTATCTGCCAAAAGTCGATAATGTAGAACTTTTAGTTTGTCCGTATTGTAAAAATTTGAAAAAATCTTCTTACGGCATATATGAACCATGCTCAAATCCCGTGAATGCAGAGATTTTGGATTTGGTAATTGTTCCTGCTTTAATGTGCGATAAAAACGGATATCGTCTGGGATATGGCGGCGGATTTTATGACAGATTTATCTCAAAATACGGCAAAAACTTCACGACAATCTGCCCTATACCAAAAGAATTATTTACAGACCATTTACCAACAGATGAATTTGACAAAAAAATTGATTTTATAATAAAAACTGTCTGAATATGAAACATAATTAATAACAAAAGGGCTTGATTATTTTTAATCAAGCCCCTTCGTAAAACTATACAGTAAAAACTATTTTACAAGTTCTTTGAATTTTTTACCAGCTGAGAAAGCAGGAACTTTCTTAGCAGCGATTTTCAAAGTAGCACCTGTTTGTGGGTTTCTGCCTGTTCTAGCAGCTCTTTTGCGAGCTTCGAAAGTACCAAAACCAACTAAAGTAACTTTGTTACCTTTTTTAACAGTTTTTTCAATAGTATCTAAAGTAGCAGCCAAAATGCTTGCAACTGCTTTTTGAGAAACTTTTGATTTTTTTGAAATTTCTTTTACTAATTCTTCTTTGTTCATTATGAACCTCCTTCTTCCTAATACCACGGGAAACCATTTCCGCAGTTCATGTATAATCGACAGGGCTATTATAGCACTTTACCTTTTGCTGTCAAGTGTTTTTAAAAAATATATTTCTAAAAATCAATAATAATATATATTCAGAGATATTAAATTTTAATTTTTTCTTATTAATACTCTTTTTCCATAGGATTTGGATAATCCTGTAAAAAATATTTATATAATTCGTCTAATTTATCGCATATGAAATCAACTTTATCTTTTACTAAAGTTATTGCTTTCGCATCAGCATTTACTATCTGTTTGGAGTGCATCATTATTGTATCCCTGCACAAATCGCCAAGCATGCACGCAGAACCTTTCACCCGAATGATATCATCTTTCAGAAACTGATAATTTTCTTCAATTATTTCAGACAGAACACTTTTTTCAGCCACAATTTTCTCCTTTGTATAAACTGTTACTTTGTTTAATGAACATAATACTGTAGTTATCCATATATGGATAACTATACATTATTATAAATCTTATTATGTATATATGCAACGAAAAGACGAAAAGACTTTACATTTAAGGAATAGACTCGGGGAATTAATTAAAAATACTCGTATCAACACTACAAAATTATCTGCGAATAAATTTTCTAATGAATATGATATCGGTAACGGAAATATGTCAAGAATAGAAAATGCTAAAGTCGATTGTAAGTTTATAACATTATGGAAGATAGCTGAAGCGCTTGGAATGAAACCATCTGAATTTGTAAAACAACTCGAAAATAAATTGGGCAAAGATTTCAAACTGATTGATGAATAAATATCATTCATTCGGGCTATTACATGATAATAAAATGTGTTAAAATATAATTATGAAGAAGATTATAATTATATTCGGAATTTTATTAATAAATATATTGTTGGCAAATCCTTGTCATGCAATAAAAATCGGATTATTAACAAATGTTGAGCGCGCCGGGGTCGGTACAGATGTTGCAGGGAGAATGATAAGTGTTTACACCAATAAAACAGTTGCAACAACTCAGGCAATGAAAGGTTATATTCTTGTTCCTTATAAGGGGCAAATAGCAGTTGAAAGTAATGGGCAATACACCCCTTTAAATACGGATGCACTTGTTTTAAGAACGGATACAACGGGTTTTGTCAGCACAAAAGGCAAATGGTACAGAGGAAAACTTTTAATAAAAAATATTAACGGAGGACTTACTGTAATCAATGATATAAGTGTGGAAGAATATATAAGAGGTGTTGTTCCGACAGAAATGTCCCCTTCATGGGAATATGAGGCATTGAAAGCTCAGGCAATTGCAGCAAGAAGTTTTGCACTTGCAAATTTGGGGAAACAAGCAAAATACGGTTATGATTTAAAAGATAACACAGAAGATCAGGCCTATGGCGGAGCATCAAACGAAACGGATAAAACAAACCGCGCAGTTGATGAAACCGAAGGGTTAGTCCTGACTTATGATATGAAAATTATTTCTGCATATTACAGTGCATCAGCAGGCGGATATACTAATACAAATGCATGGGGAGGAGCAAATCTTCCATACTTACATTCCGTATTCTCTTTTGATGATAACGTAGCAAAAAACGGTCATGGGGTAGGAATGAGTCAGCACGGTGCAAATAATCTTGCAAAGCAGGGTTATAATGCATACCAAATTTTACAGTATTTTTACCAAAATGTTAAATTTGCGAAATTAAACAATGAAGTTTAGAAATTGACTTCAATTCTTGTACCATCGAATAAAGCAGGGTTTTTATC
>CADCNV010000047.1 GCA_902802825.1 uncultured bacterium
AAATTTTCAACAAAAATTTTCTTGGTGCAATTCCTTGACCGTCTTTTAAATAAGTCGGGCTTTTGTCTGACTTATTTAAAACCGGCGGTAACGGGAATTGAACCCGTGTTTGCAGAATGAGAATCTGCCGTCCTGACCACTAGACGATACCGCTGTGTGCTTATTCATTATATGTCAAAAAATATTTAATTCAACACAATAATTATTGATTTTTAGCAGGCAATAAATTATAATTATAAAAAGAGGTATTCGTATGAAAAAGTTTTTTATTCTTATATTAATAATTTTTACAGGATTGTTTTTCAGCAATACAGCATCTGATGCTGTCGGTAATTACGGGCCAAATTGGAATAAACCGGTAATTAAAGTTTATATTCCTGAAGACAGCTATCAGGGAATGATGCAAAGGGCTTTTCAAAAATGGGCTGGTCTGAGCAACGGGAAAATAAAATTTGAATATATTGATGAACAGCCGGCAGATATCGAAGTAGAATTTGTCGACAAAACTGACGGCACAGACGGAGAAATCGGGTCTTATGCGCTTACTGTTATGGGAGGAAATATTCAAAAAGCAACCATTAAAATAGCACCAAATCCGACAAAAAATTCAAATAATTTAATTTATACGGTTATGTTGCATGAAGTCGGACACGCTTTAGGTTTGCAGGATACTCCGAGAAAACTCAGTATTATGACTACACCTGTTTCAGAAACTCAGGATATTGCAAAGACAGACATATTAAGATTATTCCACATGAACAAATGGGCATATATTGACAAAAACAACAATACTCCTAACGTCGCCAAGTAAGTCCGTACAACGAAAATAGAGTTCTGACATCATTATCCTGAATATCCTGATGGATTGCTATACCAAGATTTGTGTTGGCAAACATTATGTCGTTATGGTTTTTTGAATGAGCAAGCCCAAGACTGTGCCCTATTTCATGACGCATAACTGCATAAACCTGAGTGTTACTTAATAATAAACCTTTAGGACGTCTTTTTGCTATGTAAATTTTTGAATGCATTTTACCGTTTTGTATATAGTTTTGAGCGCAACCCATTGCCTCTGAATCACCGCAATATCCTGTAAGATTTTTTTCAATAAATACAACATCTATATCAGAATTTTCAGCAGAAGCAGCATCACGAAAAGCAAATTGATTTTTTGTCTTTGTCTGCCATTCTTTAAATGCCTTAAACATCAAAGATGTTTTGTCATCCCCCTGCGGAACATAAACAGATATATTTTGAGGATTTTCCCAGCGCCACTCATCATAAGCAAATACACTTAAACCCGCCAAAAACAATAATAAAACCAAAAATATCTTTTTCATATTACTTTATTCCATATAATTCGTAAAGTGTTTTGACATCTTCAGGCAAAATTTCCTGCCCTTCAGCCATTTCAGAATTTGTACCTGCATACATCAAACTATTTGGGTCTTTTGAATGATCGAGTCCGAGTGCATGACCTATTTCATGAAGCATAATTGTATAAACCTCATTTTTTGTCATTGGCTTGCCATTCATATCATAAACAGATATATAAATTTTTGTACCTAAGATTCTCCTATTTCCATATAATGTTTTTGCAGGAACAAAAGTCGTACACCCAAGAGCATCACCATTTTTACAAATTGTACCCATACCTGATTCAATAAATATAACTTCAATATTGGCAGTACTTTTAGTACCTACAAATTCAAAAGAGAAATTCCCGTTTGTATGCCTCTGCCAATCCATAAATGCGTGCTTCATCGTAGTTGCAAGCATATCCTTAGGCGGAATATAAACCTTTAACCCCTGGGTCTTAATCAAAAGCGGTTTTGCATTCGGATCTGCCGGAGTTGGCGGCAATATTGAATATGCACTTGGAGAATTTAAAAACAAAATAAATAAAATTCCAAAAATTATCGTAAAAATCTTTTTCATATTAATATTATTTACTTTTTTCAAAAAAATATAAGATTATTAAGCATTCCCTTATAAAAAATTTACATAATTTTAGTTGAAAATTTAAAACCAATTAACCTATAATAGATTTTGACAGGGGATTTGATGAATAAAGAGCTTTCAACAATAACAGAAAATAGACCCGCACATAAAAAATATGTGCTTAAAAAACGTGAAAGTACAAATAAAAATTATAAAGTAAACTATGTGCAAGATTTAAACGAAAAACAACTAGAAGCAGTTATGTCTGATGAAGGAGCGTTACTTGTAATTGCGGGTGCCGGCTCAGGAAAAACAAAAACTTTGACATATCGTGTTGCAAGATTAATTGAAGATGGGACTCCTCCAAATAATATTTTGCTTTTAACATTTACCAAAAAAGCAGCACATGAAATGCTTTCGCGCGCGTCATTGGTTTTGGATGAAAGATGTGAAAAAGTTGCAGGCGGGACTTTTCACTCTTTTGCGAATGTAATTCTGCGTAAATACGCATCTGCCCTGAAATTAAAAAATAATTTTACAATTATGGACAGAAGCGACTGCGAAGATGTAATAAACCACATTGTCGGTCAGATGTTTCCCAAAAAAGAAAAAAGATTCCCCAAAAAATCAACTCTGCTTGATATGTATTCAAAAAGCGTAAATAAAGTTACACCGGCAAAAAAAATTATTGAAAATGAATTCCCTCAATTTGAACACTGTACTGACAAGATTATTGAAGTGCATAAGAATTATGTTGCATATAAGCGTGAAAATTCTATCCTTGACTATGATGATTTGCTTGTATATTTAAAAATTTTGCTTGAAAATAATGAATCTTTAAGACAAAAAATTTCAGGGGAATACAAATATATAATGGTCGATGAATATCAGGATACAAATACACTTCAGGCAGATGTTGTAAAACTTCTCGCTTCGGTTCACGGAAATATTATGGCAGTTGGAGATGACGCACAGAGTATTTATTCTTTCAGAGGGGCAAATTACAAAAATATATTTGATTTTCCAAAATTATTTAAAAATACAAAGATTATTAAACTTGAACAAAATTACCGCAGTACACAAAATATACTAAAACTTACAAATACAATAATCGGTAAGGCAAAAGAAAAATATGACAAAGAACTGTTTTCAAAAATAGAATCACCCGTAAAACCGGCTTTGATTTGCGCAAAAAATACACAGATGGAAGCAGATTTTATCTGCCAAAGAATTTTAGAACTTTTAGACGAAGATGTTCCTCTGTCAGATATCTGCGTACTTGCCCGCAATGCAAGAATGTCATATTCTCTTGAAATTGAACTTTCGAAACGATCCATTCCATATCGTAAATTCGGCGGCCCGAAATTTATGGAAACCGCACATATAAAAGATGTTATTTCACACCTAAGGGTTCTTGTTAATCCTGATGATGTAATAAGTTTGACAAGAATTTTGTTGTTACTGCGCGGAGTTGGAAATGCTGCTGTGAATAATATCCTTCCTGTATTAAAAGGTAATTTTAATCCGGATATTAAATTGCTGCCCTCTAACAAAATGACAGCCCTATCCCCGCTTTTGAAGGTACTGAGTAAAGAGCAATCTAAGATTGCAACCAAAAAACCGGCAGAAATTGTAGAAGAAATTATAAGATATTATCGTCCGATTTTAAAGGATAAATATGATGATTTTAATAAACGCGAAAAGGATTTAGATCATTTTCAATATCTTGCAACACAATACTCAAATTTAGAAGATTTTATAAGTGATATGGCACTTGAACCGCCTGATGCTAGTGTTGAAGGAATGTATAAAAATAATATTAACGACGAAGCGCTTACGATTTCAACAATACACAGCGCAAAAGGTCTTGAATGGGACAGCGTATTTATAATCGGTGCTGTTGACGGCAGATTTCCGAGCGCATACTCATTTAATTCCGAAGAAGAAATGGATGAGGAATTGCGTTTGATGTATGTCGCAACAACACGGGCAAAAAATAATTTATATATTACATATCCTGTCGATATGTACGATTATTCAATGAATATGGTTTTATCAAAACCATCAAGATTTTTAGACCATATACCTGATGATATTTTGGAAATGTGGGATATAACAGAGGGGTAATAAATTTATGTTAGTAAAAATATATACAGACGGAGCATGTTCCGGGAACCCGGGTAAAGGCGGATACGGAACAATCCTCATAGCAGAAGATGAAGCAGGAAATATTCACAAAAAAGAATTGACCCAAGGGTTTAAAAATACTACTAACAACAGAATGGAATTATTAGCCGCAATTGTAGGACTTGAAGCATTAAAAAAACCATGCGAAGTTGAATTGACATCCGATTCAAAGTATCTTGTCGATGCATTTAATCAAAACTGGATAGACGGCTGGATAAAAAAGGGATGGAAAAATTCCCAAAAGGAACCAGTAAAAAACCGTGATCTCTGGGAACGGTTATTAAAAGCGAAAGAACCGCATAATGTGAAATTCATCTGGATAAAAGGACATGCCGGCCACGAATTTAATGAGCGATGCGACAAAATGGCAGTAGAATCAGCAAACAGCGACAATTTATTGGAAGATAAATTTTAAATATATTTCACAAGTTGATTTAAAAGCTGACTTTTATTATGTAAGCCGGAAAATTCATCTATTTTTTCACCATTTTTAAACACAATAAATGTCGGATAACCTTGTATTTTATAGCGATTAATAATATTTGGGCTCTCATCTCCGTCAACAATACCTATTTTTATCTGCGAATTTTCAAATTCCTGTAATTCAATGCGCTGCTTCATACAATAACTGCACCAGGTTGTATAAAATTCAATGACCTTTAAACCGTTTTCGATTTCTTTATCAAAATTTTCTTCATTTAATTCTATAATCATATTCACCTCATTTACATATTAAACAATATCAAAAATTTTCACACCAATAATACGGCTAATCAAAATAACTACTTTTCATAATAACTCGCATTTTTGTTAATAAATATTAAAAAATATAAGCAGTATGTCAATTTTGATAATGTGAAATACTTTATATAAATACAGGGGATAAAGAATTAAAATGGGGAAATACGAACATAAGAATACATCTTAGACATTCATTGTAACTTTTGCCGATTATTGCGGGAAAAGTAAATTCGTTTGTAAATAAAATTTATAATCATACAGAGTGAAGTTCGGATTATATATAAAAAACAACCTCCCTTAAAAAAGGAGGTTGTTGACTGTTATCAAAAGATTCTTTGCAATTTTGCACGTATAATTTCTTCGGATTCACTTTTATAATTTATTCGCCCTGATGTAATCGGCTGACTAAAATTGTATGACGGAGAATCCACAATTACATAAGGCGGCATAATTGATTTTTTATATAATGCCGTTGCCATTCGGCGATAAAATTTTTCAAGCCATTGTTGTTTTTGTTCAGGTGTAACTTTATGAGATTTTTCATATAAAAATTCTGAATTAAGCATATCATCATAGGATTGATGTTTATTTTCAATTCGCCAAATCACTTCATCCAAAAACTCGTATGGCATAAGAGCATCTTCTGCAATCAACGGTTTACCCGTTTCAGGATTTATTGCTAACTCCGCCCCGGGACGCTTCTCAATAACACTTTGAGGAATAGCATTTTTTTGCGGGCGATTTTCATTCATCCACCTTGCAAGAGCAAAAAGCTTTGTTTTGGTTACATCGGCAATTGGCGCAAATCCGCCTGACATATCACCGTTTATTGTTGCATATCCCATATATGCCTCTGATTTATCTGACGTTGCAATCGGAAGACAGGAATCAAATTCGTTACTTACCCCCCATAAAAACATCGCTCTTGAACGTGCCTGAATATTGTCGGGAGTAAATGATTTTTTATATCTGCAATCCCAATTTTGCTCTACATCGGCAAATAATTTTTGCAAGCAATTATTTGTTGTATCAAACATTTCTTTTATCGGCGCCTGTGTAAAGCCAATACCCAAATTCTGAGCCAGCATTTGAGCGTCATTTTTACTTGTATCGGAAGTAATTTTTGAAGGCATACTGATCCCGAAAACATTTTCTTTCCCTAAAGCATCGGTCAGCAAAACGGCGCAAACAGTTGAATCTAAACCTCCTGACAAACCGAGTACCGCACGTTTAAACCCTGTTTTGCCAAAATAATCTTTTATCCCCTGAATTAAGATATTATATGTCCTTTCCATATCCGAATCATAATCAAGAGAAAATTTGTCATCATCCTCAGACATTAATTCTAAACCCCTGATTAGCGGATAAATTCTACCGAGATTTTTAGAAGGATTAACAATTAAAAATTGTTCATCAAATGCCCTTGCACGCGCAAAAAGTTTACCTTCTTTATCAAATACAGCGCTAAGACCTGCAAAAGAAGCATTATCAACAGCACCAACCTGATTTACATATATTAAAGGGGCAGAATATTTTTGAGAAAGAGCAGATAACCTGTCAAACTTACATTGCTCTTTTTTCGTATAAGTAACCGAAGCAGAACAATTTATAATAATATCAAAATTTTGACCTGAAAATTTATTCTCACATGAATAATCTTCCCCAACCAACATCGCATACTTTATGCCATTTACATTTATCGTTGAAATATCGGAATTATCTGATGAAATAATATACTTACAATCATTAAATTCATAGTTTTTATCAACAAAACTTTTGCGGATTATATTTAAAACTTTTCCTTCACCCAAAACTGCAACCGAGCTGTAGAATTTATTATTTTTATCATTCGCGGGTTCAAGAAACCCAATTAGCGCAATTGTTTTAGTCGTCAATTTTGCAATTTCATTAAGCCATTTCATATTTGTATCAGCTAATAAAGGATAGCGCAAAATTGCATCACCCACAGGATATCCCGTAAGAGCTAATTCGGGGAAAATAACCAAATCAAGTCCGATATTTTGTGCATGTATTATATATTTTAAAACTTTTTTTGAATTATATTCAATATCCCCTGCAATTGCATTTATCTGAGCCAATCCGACAGAACCACTGCCATAATCCGAAAATTCTTCCTTTAATTCTTCTTTAGCAATATCAATCATAATTATTCCTCTTTGAAATAATTATAACCAAAAAACAAATCCTTTTAATAATTTCGTTTATTCAATAGTCAAAATTCTGTCAAGACATGCCTTGGGTGAATTCTGCCATTCTCTGAATGTGATGCGTTTAACTTTATATCCGCTGCGTTCAAGTATTGATTGTTTTTTCATATTAGAGATATTAGATTTTTGTTTATCTTCAACCCCGTCAACTTCGAGAATGAATTTGTCATCAACTACCAAATCAGCACTCAGACCTGCAATATCAACACCTGCCAAAACATGGTAATCGAGTTTGCGGATTTCATCTGCTACTTCACGTTCAAACGAATTTTTATAAATATTTGCATCAATTTCATCGTTAACAAGAGCTTTTCTTCTGTCTAAATATTCTTTGATATAAGAAATATAATTTCTGAAATGACCTTCTGACATTGTTTCAATGTCATGAGAAACAAAATTTATGCATTTATTTTTTGCTCTTGTTATCGCAACATTAAACAAATTTGGTTTTTGAATGAATGTAATGCTCTGCGGATGCGAATTATTTGCAAATGCCCATGAAATAAGCATTATATCTCTTTCATCACCCTGGAATGTATGAGCAGTACCAATTTCAATCTGATGTTTTCTTATCATATAATCAGATAAAACTTTCGGAACAGATATTTTCAATTGTTCAACCTGTGCTCTGAACGGTGAAATTATACCGATAGTTGTCGGATTATCAGGATTATTCTTTTCATCTTCTATAATAATTTCGTGTAAAGTTTTGACCAATTCTTCCACTTCCGGCAAATTTCTTGTTGCATCAGAATCAACTTTTCCGTCTTCAACTTTTATTAAATCAAGAACTTTATCATTGAATGAATCCTTTCTCATAACACGAATTCTGTCAGAATAAAATTCACGGTTAGAGAAATTTATTACAGGCGGCAGACTTCTGAAATGCTCATCAAGCATTACCGAATTCATTGAGTAGTAATCTGCCAAATCAAACATAGAGTTCGTTCTAAATCTCCACATCAATTGATATTTATCAGGAATTCCGTATTGACTCAGGAATGATTGTTCTTTTGCCTTTTCCAGGAATGACAAGTGCGGAAGTTGTTTGTCATCTCCGACTATAACCGATTTTTTAGCACGGTACATTATAGGGAAACAACTTGCAATATCGCATTGAGATGCCTCATCAATAATTGCAATATCAAACATTCCGGGTTTAAGCGGTAATGAGTCAGAAACCGCATAAGTTGTAACACACCAGCATGGGAATGCTTCCAAAAGCGGTTTAAAATCTTCTTCTTCCAAAATTTTTGACTGAAGCTTTTTACGGCGTTCTACAAGTGACATCGCATGAACTTTTATTCTGCGTTTTTTCTTATCATCACGCAAAAGTGCTTTCAATGCCTCGCGTCTTGTACTTTTTAATATATTTACCGCAAGTGTTTTTTGCTTTTTCTTCAATTGTCTTATTTGCTCCATCATCACATGGAGATTCCCGATTTTTTGAATATCTGCTTCAATTTTTCTTAATTGCCATTTTTGAGTAACAAAATCAAGCTCAACTTTCAGACGGTCTAATGTTTCACTTTCGACTTCAAAATCTTTCAAATCAAGAATTTTTTTAAGCTGTCTTAAACTTGACATATTTTTCAGACCGGCAAAAAAGCCGGCTTTTTCCATATTTTCTGTTAATGTTTTAATAACATCGTTGATATTATCTATTTCAGATTTTTTCAAAGCCCTTCTGATATATTGCATTTCACCGACAGTAACGGAATGTTGTTTTATTTCATCACGCAAATCATGCCATCTGCGTTCAAGCTTCAAAATATTTTCGCATTTTTGCTCGGTTTCTCTCAAAATATCAAGGTGCTGCTTCATATCCTTTACATCAGCAAAAATATAATCTTCCACATCATCATCAAGCCCGACTTTACCTGATAATAAATCCTGTAACTGCAAGCTTAATTGTTTTTGATAATTTGTTCTGCCTGCACGCAAAGCAAGATACGGAGCCCCAAGTTCATTAAGCCGGTCTGCAACAACATCAACCGCCTTATCCATACGGGAAGCAACAAGGACAGTCTTACCATTTGCTATATAATGTGCAACAAGATTAACTATTGTCTGAGATTTACCGGTTCCGGGAGGCCCTTGCACCGCAATAAATTTATTATTTTCAATATTTTTAATTACTCTTTCCTGCGAATCGCTTAAAGATAACGGCGTAATAGGATAAAACGGAGTATTATCATCTTTATTGGAATTTTTTTCTATCGCCTGGTTATACTCGTCATTTATGACTGAAAGTGTTGTTTCACGATAAACTCCGCTTGGCTTTTCGGCAATTTGTAAAAGTTCATGCAAAACCCCTGCCGTAACAGCAGGACGCTTTGTCAGGATAATTGCACTCTGATAAGTTACACAAAGTTTTTTTAAATCACCTTCATATTTTTGTTTTTGCTGCTGAATATCATCTTCTATTATTTCATCAAGATTATCACCATTTATTTCAACATTTGAATAATCCGTAACCTCATCTCTTGAAACATTATCTTCATCTGCATCTTCACTGTTATCCAGTGCAATTTCAACATCAGGAATTAATGATTTCAAAGTTGTCAGGAAAATATCCATTTTTTCTTTTGTAATAGGTAATTCGGGAACAACATCCAAAATACCTTCCAAAAAAGAATCCACTTCATCATCATCGTCACTTTTTTTCATCAAAGAAGCCAAAGCCCCGGTATTAAGAGATAAAATATCCTCCTGACGAATACAATTTATATTCACACCGTTTCTTTCAAGTTTACAGGGAACATATAAAAGCGGAGTCAAAAATTCGTTGCGTCTTTTGGATTTCCCGTTTCTTCCAACCAAAAACATATAGCCGTAAATCAGGTATTTATCCCTTGAATTGTTTTCACTTTGAATCATAAGTTCTGTGAGGTTCGGATTTGCCCCGTCAAGTTTTAAATATTCCAAACCGTCAGTTAAAAGGGTTTCTTTTTCTTTTAAGAAAATCCACTTATTATCCTTATCGCCCTTTAGATTACGAAAAGTTGAGCTCTTGACTTCTTCGCGGACACAATCGTGCAGATATTGGCTGACTTTCTTTATAAAACTGTTATTAAATGCTGAATTTAGTGCTTTTGTAGCTTCTTGTAACATTATTAAATCCATTCGTCATTCTGAGCCCTATAAACACAGATTCTTCGCTTCGCTCTGAATGACAGTATCAGGACGAAGAATCTACAATATATTCCTTTATTCTACATTATTTTAGGTTAAAATCAACATTTTCACATCATCGGTTTAATGGATATAATTTTAAAATTTTGGTCTTGAGCGGTAATAACCTCTGACCTCTGTACCATCGGAACGGGTATATGAATTTACATATATTAAATTCCCTGCCTGCATTTGTTGTTTTGCTTGTGCCTCAGGCATAACTTTACCAACTGCCAATTGCTGATTTATAAAATTCTCTAAGCGGGTAAATTCTTCCGAGGTCATTTGACCAATTTCTTCATTCGTAAAAATTCTGTTTGTATCAATATCTTTAAAATCAATATCCATATTGACTTGCCCTTCCAAACGATTTGGTTTGTATTCAACCGCATCTTCTAAATCTCCCATT
>CADCNV010000048.1 GCA_902802825.1 uncultured bacterium
AAAAAAGATTCATCTATCGTTGCATCAGTAAATGCAGTAGCACAAGGCAGATGTGAAGCTGTTGTATCAGCCGGCTCAACCGGAGCTGCAATGGCTGCAAGTTTATTCGGATTAGGCAGAATTTCAGGAATTACAAGACCTGCAATTGCCGTAACATTACCGAGAATGGATAAACCGGTTGTAATTATTGACGGCGGGGCAAACAGTGATTGTACTGCCGGAATGTTAGCTCAATTTGCAGAAATGGGCGTTGCATACGCAAAACTCAGCTTAGGAATGGACAATCCAAAAGTCGGGATTTTAAGTATTGGGGAAGAAGAAGGCAAAGGCAATGAGCTTGTTAAAGAAACTTACCCTTTACTTAAACAAATGCACGAAGACGGCAGATTCGAATTTGTCGGAAATGTTGAAGGCAAAGAAGTCTTTAAAGAAAAAGCTGATGTAATTGTTACAGACGGTTTTTCAGGCAATATTGTATTAAACGTAACAGAAGGTTCATCCTCAATGCTTTTAAACATGATTAAGACTGAATTTAAATCAGATATTATAGGTGCAGTGATTGGATTGCTCGCGAAACCGTTTCTGCGCAGGATTTTAAAAAGAGTTAATTGGGAAGTTTTTGGCGGAATGTTACTTCTCGGGGTTAACGGAATTTCAGTTATAGCTCATGGCAGAAGTTCGGCTTATGCGATGAAAAATGCTGTCGGCGCAGCAGTTAAAGTATTAAATAAAGATATTAATTCAAAAATATCAGAAAGTATAAATAAGTAATGACAAATTTAAGACCAATGAAAATTGCAGGTATCGGATATTGCGTACCGGAAACTGTTATAACAAACGAAGATTTAAAAAAATTGTATGAAACCTCGGATGAATGGATTTATACAAGAACAGGGATTAAAGAAAGACGTGTTGTTTCCGGGAATGAAACTGCCATTGATTTGGGCTTGGTGGCAGCCAGGAACGCTTTAAAAAAATCCGGTTTTGAACCGAAAGACATTGATTGCATTATATCTGCAGCTTCTGTACCGCCTCAATTGTATCCGACATTGTCATGCACATTACAGGATAAATTAAGTATTCCTAATCAGGTGCCGGCATTTGATTTAACCGCAGCATGCACAGGTCTTATTTATGCTATGCAGGTTGCAAGAGGACTTATCGGAGCAGGAATTTATAAAACAATTTTGATAGTTGCATCTGACAATAATTCAAAAATTACGAATTGGGAAGACAGAGGAACGTCAATTCTGTTTGGTGACGGAGCAGGGGCAATGGTTGTAACAGAATCAGATGATGGAATTGATGATATTTTATCTATCGACATCAGTGCTGACGGGTCAATCGGGCAAATGATTCAGACAAATATGCCTGGGCAGTGCTGTCCACTGGTTGAACAGGCAGATGAAGTCGGAACAGGTAAAATCATTATGAATGGCAAAGAAGTCTACAAATTCGCTGTATCAACCGTTCCATCTTATGTTGAAAAGTGTATAGAAGCTTCAGGAATGACTTCCGAAGAAATCGATTATTTAATCCCGCATCAGGCAAACCAAAGAATTATAGAATCTATTCAGAACCGACTTAAATATACCGATGACAAAGTAATTTCTAATATTAAATATTACGGGAACACATCAGCAGCATCAATACCAATTGCTCTTGTCGAAGGAGTTGAACAAGGTAAAATTAAGCTTGGCTCGACTGCTGTTCTTTGCGGATTCGGGGCAGGAATGACTTGGGGCGCAGCAGTAGTAAGACTTCGCAAAGGCATTTGCTGATTATAAATCCTCCGGTATAAAAATTGCATGCTTTGCCAGGATTTCACGTGTATGCTCGTAACAACAACTGTTATGAGTCAGTTTTTGGTATTCTCGGATTACATTTAAAACATCATCAACAGACAACTTTATTACGCGTCTTTCACTTTCAATTATATAAGCCATAAATTTTAAGCTCCTTTCTTAAAAATTAAAACGGAACAATTTAAAAGAACTTAAAACAATCATTTGAAAGATTTAAAAATGAAATTTACTATTATAAAAGATTTTTGATAATCTCATCAGTAAATTCACTCGTCGAAAGGTTACCTCCTAAATCTGATGTTTTAAACCCGCTTGATAGAGTTTTAAATAATGCTTTTTCAATCTTTGCAGCATATTCATTTTCATTAATATATTTTAGCATCTCAATTGCAGACAATAAAAGAGCCGTCGGATTTGCTTTATTCTGACCTTTTATATCAGGAGCAGAACCATGAACCGGCTCAAATACAGCAAAATTAAGCCCAATATTTGCGCCCTGAGCTACACCGAGTCCGCCAATTAAACCAGCAGTTAAATCTGAAACAATATCCCCATACAAATTAGGTAAAACCAAAACATCAAAACGTGTCGGATCCTGAACTAATTGCATACATAAATTATCGACCAAAATTTCTCTTTGATTAATTTGCGGATAATCTTTGGCAACATTACGATATGATTCTAAAAATAATCCGTCAGAAAGCTTCATTATATTTGCTTTTGTAACAACACAAACCTCATGCCTGTTATTTTTTACGGCATAATCAAATGCGAATCTGCAGATTCTTTCGGAAGCATGCCTTGTTATAATTTTAATACTGTGCGCAGTGTTATTATCAATTTGTTCTTCAACTCCTGCATATAAATCTTCAGTATTTTCACGGACAACAACCAAATCGACATTTTCAAATCTTGTATTAACACCCGGAAGATTTTTACACGGACGAAGATTGGCATATAAGTCCAAATCTTTTCTTAACTGAACATTTACTGAACGAAAGCCCTTACCTATCGGAGTCGTAACCGGAGCTTTTAATGCTACTTTATTTTTTCTTACAGAATCTAACACCCTTTCAGGAAGCGGAGTGCCTTCCTTTTCAATTACATCAGAACCTGCCGTTTGAATATCCCAATTTATATCAAGCCCGCTTGCTTTTATAATACGGACAACACTTTCTGATATTTCAGGCCCTATACCATCGCCATTGATTAAAGTAATATTATGCATAATAAAAACCTCCGCAATATAAATTATACTACAGAGGGAATAAAATAGGGGAAATAAGTCTTTTATTTATCCTTGGAATGCCTTGAAGGAGCGTTCCATATTTTTGTTTAATTCGGATTTTACAGATTCATATTCAGTTTGAATAGCATTATGTTCTGTATCAAGTAAATTTAATTTTCGTTGATATTTCTCATCTTTAGCATTAATTTCAGCATTTTTCTGTTTATATTCGGCTTCGGCTTTTGCAATTGCTTTACTATTGCTTCCTTCAATGATGTCTGAAACTGAAGAGTATATTTTACCTGTCCAGGAAATACCTTTTAAGTTGTAAACAAACGGATCTTCAACATCTTCAATAGTCATCTCCTCGCTAACATAATTTGCCATTTCAATATTTACCATGCCACGGGATAATGCATTACTAATCCAGGTGCTGCTATTTAATATTTTTGAATCACTATCGGAAATTTTATTAGAAAAATTTATTTCGCCACTAAATTCACTTATACCATCTTTCGGATTCAGATAAGCGAAATTATTCAGACCGGTATTACTTGTAGACTGACCGTTCAATTTATACCATAAGTTTGTATACCACTGCGCTTTTGATTGATCATCATATTCAAAAGCTTTATTTGCATTTACTCCGACCTTGTCAAGTTCAGTATTATATTGTGCCGCAACAGTTTTATATTCATTATATTTTTCATATAAATCCTTGTTATTCACTGAAACATCATTGCCATTTATATCTTTACCAACATATGTATTGTTATTACTATTACTGAAAATATCATCAATCAGCATAGATTCTTTTGCTGCGACATAAGACAATAATCCTGAATATTTTTTCTTTGCTGCATCGTAATTAGCAAGAGCTTTAGCATAAGTTATATCAGATGAACCGGTAGAGCCAGGGCTCAATTCTTCTTGTTTTGCCTTTGCAGTATACACTTTTTGCGCATTAAGGTATTCACTGTATGCAGCTCTTTTATCTTCTTTCCATTGTTCTTGACTATAAGGATAATTCTCTATTGCACCATGCCAATAAGTATCGTACTTTTTGAGATCTTTCAATTGATTGTATAGAGTCTTCATTGAGAGAGTTTTAAATGTTTTATTTAACCCGTATTTTTCTAAGAATTCATCTAAATTGGCTGAAGTTTGATAATTTCTTATATCTTTATTTGCTAATAACGCCTTACCTGCGGCATTTGTCAAAATATATTGATTTTTATTATCAGCGTACTCGTACAAAGATGCAACAGTCAGAGATGTATTTACGGATTGACCTGTCGAATCAAATGCAATCAAAGAATACTGTGTATTATTTAAAGCTGCAATATATGCTTCACTTGCTTCCTGAGATTGGGTAGCAAGACGCATTTTCGCATTAGAAATCTGCTGAGACTCATACTCATTAGATGTCAGCCGTGCTGTTATGGATAATAATCTTGCCTGTGAAGCAGCTAATCCCATTGGTTATTCCTTTCAGTATACTTACTTTATATGACGGCTAAATACCTTTTATACTTTAACATATCCCCTTAATTGTAAAGTTATGTAACAAAAGTTATATAAATTGAATATAAAAAGTCAATATTTTTTTAAGTGAAGTTTTTATATATATGTAAGAGATAAATAAAGAAAAAGAAAAGTCGTTTAATTAAGAGTTTTTAAAGAAGAGAGGAACAAAACTATGGCAACTGTGCTGTTATTTTCTGATGCAATTACAAATACATATAAAGATACATCCGAAGGATTGAAAGATATCAAACTTAATGACAATCGTAAAGTCAGAAAGACATTAACCCAAATGATGAAGCAATCATTCTTTCAGGGTGCAAACAGGTTCGGGACAAACTTTATAGCATAAGTTTGTTGGAAAATCGGAACTAAGGAAACAGGATAAGGATAGGATATAAGGAATTAGGAATATATATATAAGCCCTCAAAAAAGAGGGCTTTTTATTTTGCTTATTACTATAATAAACACATAATTACCCGATTAGCATGTATTTTTTATTATTAACGTGTTATCATCAATAGGAAACGAGGTATTTATGAAAGTTTTATTTGTAATTGACAGAATTGAGTTAAAGTATTTTGAATTTAATAAATTAGTCACAAATTTTTGGCTGATTAAGGGCTTACTTGAAAAAGGGTGTGACGTTCAAATTGCAACAATTGATATGCTTAAACTTAAACAATCAAAAGCATATTCGGATTGCTACAATTCATATATTAAAGACGGGAATATATTTTACGATAAAGACAGCTTAAAAGAACATTGTATAGATGATTTTGAGCTTGTTATGTTCAGACCTGATCCCCCTGTTGATTTGGATTATATAAATGCAACTTATATACTTGACTTTGCGGACCGCACAAAAACATTTATTATGAATGATACAAAACAAGTACGGAATTTTAATGAAAAATTGCATTCTGTTTTATTTAATCATTTAATGCCTGAGAATATTGTTACATCGTCTTCAAAAGACATTATAGAATTTTTAAACTCCCAAAATGAAATTATACTAAAACCGTTAAATCAATGTTTTGGCGGCGGGGTTATGTACCTGAAAAAAGGGGATAAAAATACTGCAGTAATCATTAATCAAATGACTCAAAACGGATCTAAAGCAGTTATGGTACAAAAATATATAGATAAAGCTATATACGGAGATAAAAGGGTGCTATTTCTGGGAGAAAATGTTCTTCCGTATTGTGTTCAAAAAGTACCGAGCAATAATGATTTCAAATTTTGCGAGCACACTGACTCTAATATAAAGCGGGCTTCACTATCTGAAGATGAATTGGGGAAATTCAAACAGGTTGCAAAAAAATTAACATCTATGGGTATTTATATGGCAGGGCTTGACGTTATTGACGGTAAGATAATCGAAATTAATGTAACAAGCCCGTGTTACTTTATAAAAGAAATTAATGGTCACTTTAACTGCCATATTGAAGAAGATATAGTAAATTACATTTTATCAGCTCAAAAAGAGCACTCAAACAAAGAAAAACCGCTAATTATTTCATAGCGGCAAGGGGAAAAATTTACGAAAATTTATATGTAGGGAAAAAATTAAGCATTGAATACGTTGAAAGATTTTTCAACATTTTTGGAAATTACTTTTGCAACTGATTCATATTCTGTTGTCAGTGCAGTGTGTTCAGATTCGAGTTTGGTTAACTGCATATCAAACTGTTTATCTTCTCTTTCGATTCTGTCCATGTGAGTTTGATATACCTGTTCTGCAATAGCGATTTTTGATTTGTTTTCTTTTTCTACGATAGATTCATCATCATCAAGAGTAGTTTTTACAAAATCCTGTTCTGTTGCGTCATAATAAGCAATTGTAAGTTTTCCGTTTTTAATAAGGTTAATTAACCAACTGTCGCTTGCAAATGCCTTAGTTTCATCATCAACCCCAACCGGCTGACCAGAACCCATATCATAAGTCATAGTATTGATATATTGTTCATCTACCATCTTTTCAAAGGTTGTGTAGCCGTTTGTAGTCATTTGTTCATAAATATTTCTGTAATATTTTACTTTATCAGCATCGTACACTAATTTATTACCTGTTGCATATTTCTCGGTAACTGCCATAGCGTAATCATACAAATCTCTTTGTTCATCAGTTGAACCTTCATAGAATATTGTACGGCTTGTATCCTTGACATTATCTGCGGTTTCGGTATATTTTGTTTTATCACTCTCAGTTAAATTCGGACTTGTAGATTTACTACCCATGTCCTGATCAACATACAACGCATCCACAGGTTCTTCAGAACCAGCATATTTAAAACTATATTTTGAAGCATCAGATGTATTTGGAATAACAGTAACATTATTCAAATACACATACCCGGAATCATCCATCATGTTGATTTTGTCGGAACCGTTTACCAAATATTCAGGATACATATATTTTGCTCTGTAAGCAGTTTCGCCATCATCATCAATATAAGATTCTACTTCAACAGGAATGTTGTCATAATAAAAGCTTAGAGCGCCATTTTCATCAAAACTTTCCTGCAAGAATATCTGATTACCACTAGCGCCATAAAAATATGCTGCATTATAGGTCGCATAAGATACATCATTATCTGAACCGAAAGAAAAACCTAAAATATGTTTTTCCTGAATTCCAGATGTTGTATCATAATAAATGCCATCTTCATGACCACGATTTATTGATACAAAATATTTATCCCATGCATCGTGTACATCAGCTTCAGTGACATTCGTTTTTTCAACCTGAGTTAAATTCCCAATATTCTTCAGGAATGTATTAAAATCATAATTTGTATGATGCACTTTACCTTTTTCATCAATGTAAGTATTATCAAAAGCTTCTGCAATTTTTTTAGTAACAACTACTTGATTCTTGTTATCAGAAACAACATACTGTTTACCTGCAGCAACAGCATTCAGAGCGGTTAACTGATTATAAGTTACCGGTTCATAATAAGGGCTGTCCCCGTTATAGCCGGCCAAAACCTGATATTGAGTTGCCTGTAATGCTTCTAAGTAACGATCATTTGCGTCTTGAGAATCGTCCGCAAGACGCTGCTTAGAATATGCAACACATTGCTGTTCGAATTCATTATTTGAAAGTCGAGCGGTCATAAATAATAATCTGCCTTGTGATGCTGCCATTCCCATTGTCGGACGTTTCATCCTTTCTTGTAAATTTTCGTACAATTAGTTATTCGGCACATTTATCGCTTAACTTTAATATTTTTTTTCTTTTGTTAAGTTTTTGTAACAAAAAGTCAATTATTAAACTAAAAAATTTTTTATAAATATGTAGGTTAGTTTTAATTAATTTAAGGTAGGAAATATGGTTAGCGTTTCAGGAATTACATCGGGATTAAAAACAGTATGGGGTTACGGTAAAAGAGCATTAGAAGTTGCCCCTGAATTAGCTTTTGGGACTGCAAGCGAAGCTGCAGGCAAAGCAATGAAAGTACAAAAAGGTTCAGTATTTAAAAAAGCGGAAGCAGGATGGAAAGCATTAGAAAAAGCCGGCTCAGGCAATTTCTTTAAAAACTTTTTAAAAAACGCAAAAGATTTTTTCCCTGATGCAATCAAAGCATTTAAATCAGGGACAGGAATAAAAGGTAAATTCGGAGCATTATTTAAAAATTTCGGTTCAAAAATGCCGTTTATAATGGCCGCAACATGGATGCTTATGGAAATACCTAACGTATGGACAGCAACAAAAGAAAAAGGGATATTGCAGGGCGCAGCTGAAGTATTAAAATTCGGTGCAAGAATGACAACAGCAGGTCTTGGCGCAGCAATCGGTGCTGCAACTCCAATCCCCGGCGGCAGCTTTATCGGATGGATGGTAGGCGAATGGATTGCTTCAAGAATAGTAGGTAAATCATACACAGAACAAAAAGCCGAAAAAGAAGAATTACTAAAAGAATTAACAGGACAAGATCCGTCTGCTCAACCAACTTCTGAAACACAACAAATTCAGCAGCCGCAAGTCCCAAATCCATATTGGCTAAATAACAGTCAAACTACATATCAACCGCAACAACCGGCATTTAACGGCAATATGGCAAATCCATTTGATTATAATCAATACAAATTGCAGGGAATGCCCTACGCAAATGACATAATGATGCAAAAAATGCCATTCAATGCAGTTGCTTAATCAAAACTAATAACCAACCCTTTTATAAATACCTAACCCTAATTAACAGTAAGACGCAAAAATTATTTTTTGCGTCTTTTAATATTTTTAAAGGTATAAAATGAAAATAAACAGTAATTATAATAACTTTACGGTAAAAAGGACTAATATAGAATTTAAAGCCCGTTTACCCAAAAACATAATTAAAACAGTTTATCCTGAAGCAACAAGTAATGCGATGGAGCGTGCTTGTGCTAATATAATTGCAGAACTTAATATCAGGAGCAAAGCAATGAATGAGTCAGAAAAATTTATAAAATTAAGAGAAGAATTTTCACCGGATTTGGCAAAAAGAATTCATGAAGAAGAAAAAGCAGCATGGGATTTTTATATAAATTCAAATCCTGACACAATGAAAACTTTTGAAACGGTTCAGGATAATATAACACAATTGTTCAGCAATAAAGAAACATACCAAAAATTTCTTGATATAAATAAGAAAAAATTAACTAAACATGAACAAAAACAACTCAAAGATATTCTCAAAGCATTTGATGAGAGGTTAAATTCAGGAGAACTTTTTAAGGCAATTGAGAAAAAAGAAAATGAAATAGCTCAAAAATATAACTCGTATGTTGCAAAAATTGACGGCAAAGAAATTTCAAAGCCGGAAATATCAAAAATTATGCAAACCGAAACAGACCCGCAAATACGCCAAAAAGCATACGAATCAACCATTAAAGGCGGAGATTTGATAGCCGATGACATGGTTGAATTTGTTAAATTGCGTAATGAGTTTGCCAAATCAAAAGGTTACGACAATTTCTTCGAATATAAACTGAAAGAAGATTTTGACGTTGATGTAAAATTACTTGATAAACTTATTGCTGAGGTATATTCAGGTGCAAAAGACAAAATAAAAGCTATTCAGCAAAAGACAACAAAAGAATTAAAAGAAATTTTTGGAATTGAGAAACTTGAAGGACATCATTACGGGTTATTAACGGATTCAAATCCTGAAAAATCAGTAAACAAAATACTTGAAAATACAAACATTGAAGAAATTTGCAAAAATGCTTATAGAGGAATGGGTTACAACATCGATGAACTAATTAAAAACGGTAACTTAACTCTCGACCTTTATCCGCGCAAAGGCAAAAATACTCACGGATTTGCATTTTGCATAACTCCCGGAGAAGATGCGAGAATACTTGCTAATCTTCGCAACGATTCAAGAAGCATAGACACTCTTAATCATGAACTTGGGCATTGCGTGTACGACTTAGGAATTTCAAAAGATTTGCCTTTTGTTGACAGAGAGCCGTCATCTCCTGCTTTTACGGAGGCAATCGCAATGATGATGGGCGATTTACCTAAAAAAGAAAATATTTTAAATAATATAATCCCGCCTGAAATTTTAAACAAGTTCAAGAATTCGCTCAAAGAAGATGAATCAAATTTTGTATCAAAA
>CADCNV010000049.1 GCA_902802825.1 uncultured bacterium
CAAAAAATATTTTAATTATGAACAATTTATTATTATTTAATAAAAAATTAATTAAAATAATTATTAATAACAGAGATTATATTTTAAATCTATAATGCAAATTAATGGCCAACTCATTTTCAATAATAGAAATAATAGTTGCGGAACAAAACTATTTAAACTTCCATCAAAAAAGATAAACATACAAAGCAGAAACATTAACAATTACGACAATAGCCTTTTAAAATCCGGTAATATCCAGAAAAATAGTTTATACTCCACAAAAGAAGCAACACCTCGAAAAGAACACAATAAAGTCCTTACTTCAAGAAAAGCAAAAGAATTAAATGATCCTTTAGACGACTCTCTTTCTCAAATAACTGATATTTTAAACAAAGGCAAGAAGCCTTTGAATTATGCCGACTTAGTCGGCAAAATTCCTGGAATTAGTAATGAACCTAATTTCATATACGATCAAATTTTGTACAATAAAAGAAAGATAGCCAAAGCGAAAAAATTAGCAAGGAAAATCGGTGTGTTGAAATTACCTAATAAAAATATGAATAATATTGAGTATAAAAATACCTTAAATACCTTATCTAACTCGGATAGGAACAAAGAATATTTTTCTAAAAATATAAAAGGTGTGATTAATACCAATAAAGAAGAAAAAAAAAACCAGGATGATAGTGCTGAAGTTTCTTGTTGCTTTTTCGGAATCAGACCCGATTATAACTCTGTCTGGACGCAAAAAATCATCGACAGCATTACCTTGTTTCAGAAATTCCGGATTCGAAACAACATCAAACGGGTAATTTGTATTTTGGCTGATTAGTTCTTTAACTTTTTCAGCAGTGCCGACAGGAACTGTGGATTTGTTTACAATAATTTTATAGCCATTCATTGATTTTGCTATTGATTTTGCTGCTTCTAAAACATATTGCAAATCAGCACTACCATCTTCACCCTGCGGAGTTCCGACAGCTATGAAACAAATATCAGAGTTTTGAACTGCATAATGTATATCATCAGAAAAAATCAAACGATTTTCTCTTGAATTTGCCTTTATAAGTTCTTCCAAACCAGGTTCATATATTGGTATAATTCCGTTTTTAAGCTGGTCAATCTTTTCAGTATTACTATCAACACAAATGACATTATTGCCCATGTCCGCAAGACAAGCACCTGCAACCAGACCGACATAACCTGTTCCGATAACTGATATTTTCATACTTGCTCCTTGAAAAATTTATATATTATATTTATTATAAACTATTTTTTGTAAAATCAAAAGATTAAGCTATAACAATCAGATATACCGCACATATTATTCATAAACAAATTTACAAATTGCCTTTTATTTTTTGTTTCAATATAATACTTATATTATGGCTGAAAGAATTATTATATTTTCGGGGAAACAATATAGCGGAAAAGATACAGCAGCAAAAATTATGCTTGATTTAATGCCGGATTTTCACCGCTGTGCAATGGGTGATATTATCAAACTCACTTACGGCAAAGAGAAAAATCTTACCTATGATGAAATAGAAAAAAACAAACCGCTTTACCGTCAGGATTTAATTAATCTCGGCAATTGGGGCAGAGCACAAGACCCTGACTACTGGCTAAAAAAAATTCTTGAACAAGACGGTAATATTATGGTAACAGATGTTCGCGTTCAACACGAATATGATGTGTTTAAAGAAGCCGGTGCAGTTACAATTCGAGTCGAAGCGTCAAGACAAACCCGCCTTTCAAGGGGGGGCTCACTTACGGGCGAAGATGACGTTACAGAAATCGGCCTGGATTATATAAAAGATTGGGACTACATTATAGATAATAATTCCGATTATGAGAATTTAAAACAACAGGTTTACAGGGTAGTTGAGGAGTTGAAAATTAAATAATGAGTGAATTCCCGTTTGAACTTGATGATTTTCAGCATGAAGCATGTGAGATTATTGACAGCGGTAAAAGCGTTGTTGTATGTGCTCCGACAGGTGCAGGGAAGACAGTTATTGCTCAACACGCAATAAATAACGCACTAAAAGAAAATGTAAGAATTTTTTATACGACCCCGTTAAAAGCCCTTTCAAACCAAAAATTTTACGATTTCAGCGAACAATACGGACAGGAAAATGTCGGTTTGCTAACAGGTGACACTACAATAAACCGCGGAGCTCAAATTGTGATTATGACAACAGAAGTATTTCGCAATATGTTGTATGGTACAAATTTCGGTGCAGTCGCAGATAATTTAAAAAATGTAAAATATGTTGTCTTAGATGAAGTTCATTATATGAACGATGAACAGCGCGGAACCGTTTGGGAAGAAAGTATAATATACTGTCCTACAAATATTCAGCTTATAGCACTTTCCGCTACGGTTGCAAACGGGCAGGAATTAACGGATTGGATAAATACGGTCCATTCAAAAACAAAACTTGTTAATACGGATTTTCGTCCGGTTCCGCTGAGATTTTATTATTTTGACAGCTCGCAGCCATTGAAATTGCTCCCACTTTTTACTCCTTCAGGGCAGATTAATAATAAAATTCGTCCAGAAAAACCCCAATGGGCAAAAGGACGTGATAAACGAAAAAAATCCTATGTAAAACAAATTATTGCAAATTTGTATAATCAGGATATGCTGCCTGCAATATATTTTACTTTTTCACGCAAAAAATGCGATGAACAAATGGAAAAATGCTCCGGGCTCGAACTGAATACAAAAGAAGAGCAGCAAAAGATAAGAGAATTTATTGATGAATTTATTGCCGATAATCCGCACCTTTACGGGAATAAAAATATTCAGTATCTTATTCAGGGTGTCGCATCACATCATGCCGGTCTTTTGCCTGCATGGAAAAATTTGGTAGAAAAACTTTTTCAACAGGGACTGATAAAAGTTGTATTTGCAACCGAAACTCTGGCAGCCGGTATAAATATGCCGGCCAGATCAACTATCATAAGCTCTGTGAGTAAACGTACAGACTCAGGTCACCGTATGCTGACGGCTAATGAATTTTTGCAGATGTCAGGCAGAGCAGGACGAAGAGGAATGGATGAA
The DNA here is from genome assembly GCA_902802825.1 of uncultured bacterium. GTDB lineage: Bacteria > Cyanobacteriota > Vampirovibrionia > Gastranaerophilales > Gastranaerophilaceae > Zag111. The sequence goes on from CADCNV010000049.1 coordinate 3,053, forward strand.
GTCGGTTATGTAACCGTTGTCGGTACATCATTCCAATCTCCTGAAGAAGTTGCGCAGCTTGTTCAAAGCGGTTCAAATCCGTTAGAGAGCAAATTCTCGCCAAGTTATTCCATGGTTTTGAATCTTCTTCAAAGATTTGATCTTGAAGAATCAAAAGAACTTATACTAAAGAGCTTTGGCTATTATTCTTCCGATTACAGATTAAAACCAATTCTTCATCAGATGGAGCTCTATGACAAAGAGCTTGAAGAAAGATCTTTTGTATGTCCGTACAAACAAACAGACGATGATTTACAAAAATATGACAGAATAAGATTTTTATATGTTCAAAACAGACAAACTTATAAGAAAATTCTTAATCAGGAGAAAAAGAAAAAACGGCCGTTATCGCCTGAAGTTATTGAGTTTGGAGAACGCAACAAACAAGAATTAAAACAAATGCAAGCTTATGCCTGCGACAATTGTAAATTCTATAAAAAACACTCCAAAAATATTGAAGTAATTAAGCGAATTGAGTCAAAGAAAAATCAGCTTCTGCATGAAATAGAAAACCAAAAAGATATTTATTGGAACAAATTCTTAGCACACAGAAAAGTATTGGAAGAATACGGTTATTTAGTGAACGATTATCCGACAGACAAAGGCAAAACAACCTCTCAAATAAGAAGTGAAAATGAACTTTATCTGGCTGAAATTATATTCTCAGGAGTTTTGGAAGAACTGACACCCGCTCAACTTGCCGGAGTATTGTGCGCAATAACAACAGAAGAACTCAGGATGGAAATACCTTATGTGCCTTTCTCCGAACAGGTACGAAAAACACTTAACAAAATAAGAAATATAAAACGTAAATTAGAAAAAATACAAAATTATTACAACATTGAGGCACCTTTAAATATCAATCCATATTTCAGCTCAATGATAGAGCTATGGGCTGAAGGAGCAGAGTGGGATACAATAGTCGGTTCAATGCAGGATGTCGGCGAAGGCGATATTGTCAGAGCATTCAAACGGGTTGTTGATGTTTTAAGACAATTAACAGTAATAGATAATATACCCGAGCCACTTGTCTTCACCGCACGGGAAGCCATAGAAAAAATTATGCGTGAGCCGGTAAATGTAGACTAAGGATTAATTAATTTTTTGCTCTTCAGCTATATATTGCGGATTAACAGCAAGCCATTTGAAAGTTTGTTGTTCGATTTCAGGAATATCAATTATGAATGTTCCGCCATAACGGCCTCTTGAAAACACAAGCAGACCCTCTTTTGCCAAATTATGAAATGCTTTTCTTATTGTGTTCGGGCTTAAATCGAGCATTTTTGACATTTCAATAATTGAAGGTAATTTTTCACCAATATCATATTCTTCGGCAATCATGCGTTTGATTCTGTTTTGAGTTTTTTCATAATGATAGAATGCCGTATCTTTTGCAGGAGCAAAAATAGACATCTCAGGTTTTACGGACAGAATGTTTTCATTTGGCAGCTTAACTACGACTGTTCCGTATTTCCCGCGTCGCGGTAACAAAACCCCTTTATCAGAAAGAATTTTCAACGCATCATGAACTGTTTTTACACTTGCTTTTAAAGATTTTGCCAATTCACTGTGAGGAGGGATTTTATCTCCGGCTTTTAAATTATTGGTTATATAATTTTCAAGATCTTTCACGACCATATCAACAAGTGTTTTTGATTTGTGCTGAATTTCAGGAATAATATCAAAATCCATCGATTTTATAATCCAGCCGTATTCATTTGAATTTTTATATCTGTGTTCAAGAATATCCTGCGCACTCAAATAATCAAGAGCAAGTCGAGTTGTATTAGAGCTGAATCCGATTAGAGTTGCAAGTGTTCTTGAAGAAGGCAAAGGCATGCCAACTTTAAAACTCCCTGTCAGAATATATCTTTTTATTGCTTCTGAAGCCAAATCTCTTTTAGATTTAAGTTTACGCATTGTAACAACAGGTTTTTTATAATCACGAACAAGAGTTCCTATACACTGTTTTGATTCGACATAGCCAAAATCCTCAATATATCTGAAAGCATTTTGCATAGTTCCTATGCTTACACCTAATTTATAAGCAAAATCCGCTTTTGAAGGCATTATATTGTTAACAGAAATTTTTCCGGTTTTTAATCCCTGTTCAATATATTTCATAAGCCACTGTCCAATTACTGCAGATTTTGATTCTGATATATCTTTTAATTCCGGTAACTCAATATTTACATCGGATATAGAAATTTTTGTAAAATCTGACTTCTTAGGAAAAATATAATCTTTATGCATACTTTCTACCTTTACAATTACAAAATATTTTTAATGATACACTATGTGTAAAAAAACATCAAGATATTTTTTGCTATTAAATTTAAAATTTTAAAGATTATTTACATAAGTATATAATCATATTTCAGCCATAAGAAAAATTTGCTATTGACGACAGGCGAAAAATATTCAATACTGTAAATATGACAAATCAAAAAGTTATAGCACTTGTGGATTGCGATTCTTTTTTTGTATCCTGTGAACAGAAAAGAAATCCCGAATTAAAAAATAAACCGGTTTGCGTATTGTCTAATCCTGACGGATGCGTGATTTCACGTTCTAAGGAAGCAAAACAAATTGGGGTTCGAATGGGAGAACCGTATTTTATGGCGAAAAAAGAACACTCAAAGGCAATTTATCCCGTTGCGGATCACGAATACTACGGAAATGTTTCTTATCAGGTTATGTCCGTATTAAAAGATTTTAGTCCTTATGTACAAATTTATTCGGTTGATGAAGCATTTGTTGATTTTACGGGGCTGGAACGGCTCTATAAAAAAAATTATTACGAGCTTGCTCAAATGTTACGTCAAAGAGTACTTGATGAGGTTGACATTCCTGTTTCAATAGGAGTAAGTTCCTCAAAGACACTTGCAAAACTCGCATCCGACAAAGCAAAAAGCGTTGACTCGCATATCTATATGATAAACAGACAAAACATTTTTGAAGAGCTTAAAAATACGAAAATAGAAGAAATTTGGGGAATCGGCAGACGATTAACGGAGCGAATGAAAAAAAACGGAATAATTACAGCACTTGAACTTGTTAATAAAACAGACAATTGGCTTGACAAGCAGATAGGAATCCACGGGATTGAGATGCGCCACGAGCTTTTGGGAGAAATGACTTCGCCCGTTTTAAACGAAGAAACCACCCCTAAATCAATACAAAATACAAGGGCTTTTGGAATTTTTACATCTGATTTCAATTTTATTAAAAACGAACTTAATATGCATATTCATACATCTTGCAGAAAACTAAGACGATATGATACTAAATGTATGCAAATCGGGGTTATGCTAAGAACTAAAGATTTTAGAGTGTATTATACAAAACAAGATTTGACAGCCCCGACTGATTTCGAACTTGAAATTTCTAAAATAGCAATTGAACTGCTAAAAGAAATATATAACCCAAATATTTTATATCGCGCAACCGGCATCGTACTTGAAAAAATCGGAGAGCAGGGAACAGAACAACTCACCCTTTACAGCGATTTAACTAATGAAGATAAAAAACGCAAACTCGCAGCATGTTTAGACAAGCTTGAAAAAAAATTCAATAAGGACATCATTAAAACGGGCTTTTTAAAATAAATTATAAATAATTTGCCAGAATATTTTTTACATAATTCTGAGTTTCTTTATAAGGAGGAACTCCGGAATACTTATCGACAGCATTTGGCCCTGCGTTATACGCAGCAAGCGCTAATATGACATTGCCGTTATATTTTTTCAACATTGATTTTAAATATTTAACACCGCCTTCGACGTTCTGCTGCGGATTATACGGATCTTTTACTCCCAAAGATTTTGCAGTTGAAGGCATAAGCTGCATCAAACCCATTGCCCCGACTTTTGATTTTGCCTTTGGATTGAATCCTGATTCCTGCTTTATTACTGCCTGAACCAACTTCTCATCGACCCCATGCTTACGCGCAACATTATTTACCATATCAAGAATCTGACTGTTTGAAGTTCTGATTTGCGGTTTTGAATAATCTCTGCGAGCATCATTAACTTCCTGAATTGCCCTTTTTAAAATATCATTAGTTACACTGCTTGTGTCTATATCATCAGAACCGTAAATATTACCGTTAACATTTAATGAAGCCGGAGTAACACCGTTATTTTTCAGTAATTCGGGATTTAAAAGCAAAGACCCGAAATTTGATTGCTTGGTATTTGATAAAACTTTTTCAAATGACTGAACATTTTTCCCATCCCCAGGGTAAATTGTATCGAGAGGATTTGATTTGTTTTGTGCAGGATTCAAAACTCTTGACATATTATTAACGTAAGAATTTATCTGCGCAGCTCTTTGCATAGCTGCCGCCTTCCCGCCGGAATTCAACAAATTCTGAATCATTTGTGAAAACATGTAACTATCTACCTCCCAAGTATAGATACATTATAATGAAAATTTTCTCTAAATGTATCCACCAAATGGTTTAATGATTTAAAAATAAAAGTCAAATAATTAGCGAATAAACATACAGTCGCCATAACTAAAAAAGCGGTATTTATTTTCAACTGCCTGATGATATGCTTCAAATATAAAATCTTTTTCTGCCAATGCACTTACAAGCATTAGTAATGTTGATTTTGGCAAATGGAAATTTGTAATTAATTTATCAACGACTTTAAATTCATAAGGAGGATAAATAAATAATTCTGACGAATCATGACAGGGCTTTATACAACCAAACTTTTGATATGCGGTTTCGAGCGTTCTTACAGATGTAGTCCCAACTGCAACAATATTTTTCCCGTTTGCTTTTGCTTTATTTATTTTGTCAGCTGCTTCTTGAGAAATTTCAAAAGTTTCAGAATGCATTTTATGTTCAAGAATATTCTCGCATTTTACGGGTCTAAAAGTACCCAAGCCAACATTCAGAGTAACATAAATAATTTCTACACCTTTATTTTTTAATTTTTCAAGTATTTCCGGAGTAAAGTGCAATCCGGCCGTCGGAGCAGCAACAGAGCCCTCTTTATCAGCATAAACAGTTTGGTATCGAACCTTGTCAAATTCACGCAACTCATCAGTTTGTTCTTTACGTTCAATATACGGCGGCAGAGGAATATTTCCAACCCTATTTAAGATTTCAAATAAATTTCCGCTATACTGCAACTGAACCTGCCACTCACCGGCATCTTCAAGTTTTCGTATCGGAATAATACGCAAATCCTCGCAAATAGATATGACTGTACCTTCTTTAATTCTTTTTGACGGTTTAATAAGTACATCCCAACGATCAGGATTTTCGCCTTTTGAAGGATTTAACAAAAATACCTCAATTTTTGCCCCGGTTTCTTCTTTTGTACCAAAAAGCCGAGCAGGAATAACTTTAGTATCATTCAATACAAGTACATCATTATCATCAAGATAATCAACAATATCGAAAAAATGTTTATGCGAAATTGAATGATTAACTCTGTCTAAGACCATCATTCTTGAATTTTCTCTTTTATCAGCCGGCATCTGTGCTATCAAATCGACCGGCAATTCATAATCAAATTCTGAAATATTCATACCCACACCCTACCCTCAGCCATACGGCATACAGTCTCACATAACTAGTTCCTCGTTGGTTCGAACCGGTATCCCAAAGGGCGAGGGGATTTATTATTATACTTAATTTACTTTTTTGGCATTTTTTAATTCAGCATCATCAACTGCTTCTTTTTTAACTGCCAATTCATTATCTATTTGCTTGTTAATAACTATTGTTTGGACAATCTGGATTATATTACTTGTAATCAAATACAACAATACACCTGCAGGAATAGGAATTACGATAAATGTTGCCAAAATCATAAGAGGCATAAATGTGCCCATTGATTTCTGCAGCGCAGCTTGTGCCGGATCCTGATTATCAGATTTAGTAGTTGCCATCATAATTTTTTGAGAAATCCACATTGTAATACCGAATAAAGCAATCAAGATTACAACATCCCAATGAAGATTTTTCTTAATAGGAATTGTCGGAACTGTTGCTTCCATGTAATCTTCTGCGTTTCTTGTGAATGTAATTTCTTCATTTTCTCTTATATTTGAATTTGTGACAGTTACTTTTGCCTTATCAACTTTTGCAAGTTCGCTGAATTTCAAATTTTTATCAAGAACGAAATTATCCAAACTAAATGACAATTCGACATCTTCACCCGGCTTCAAATCTCCAACAATATGGAGAGCTTGAGCACCGTCTTTAATCTTTGCAGATTTTACAACATCCCCAATATAAACCTGAGCGTTTGGACCCAAAACAAATTTGTCTCCGACCGAAGCCCCCAACTTCCCGTCATTTGATAAACCCGCAGTTGCCCTTAATGTTGTAGCCAAACTGTCAATAAAGAGAAATTTCTGATTACCTGCTTCTGCAATAAATTGCGGACTTATTAAAGCGGAATATAAAAGAATGAATATCGGCATTTGAATCAGCAAAGGCAAACATCCGCTCATAGGATTGAACTGATGCTCCTTGTAAAATTCCATCATTTTTTGCTGCATCTTTTGAGGATCACTCTTATATCGATCCTGAATTGCTTTTAGTTTTGGCTGCAACGTTTGCATCAATTTCATTGAACGTTGCTGTTTAACATTCAAACCCCATAATGCAAGACGTACAATAATTGTCAAAACAATAATCGCAATACCGTAACCGCCGACAAATTTGGCTAAACCTTTTAGAAATAATATAGTTAATGATATAAAATCCAATTCCCTAATCCTCTTATAGTGTAAAATCTCTCTGAAGGTAAATATATTACAAACATTACAACAAGTCAAACAAAAGGAAATTAATATGTATTAATAATGTAATCAGGGCAAACCGACATGCAAAAAGAGCCCAACCAACGTTGAGCCCTTCTAAATGGTCGGGATGATACCGAGATTGTAGGCGAGTTTACGAGTCGTACAAGAAAGGTATGCA
>CADCNV010000050.1 GCA_902802825.1 uncultured bacterium
TCTTTTGCCATTATATGATATTGACCTTTATCATCAACGACAACTGATCGCCCATGTTTATCATAATTTTTTTGAACAATAGCATATTGTTTGTTTATCGATTTTCCTGTTTTATCTTTTATTCTTCCTTGAACTTTTTCTCCTTTACGATACGCTTCAGTACCTTTTACATAACTTGTTTTTAAAATAGAACCATCATGCGCAACAACAAATATTTTGCCACCTTGTCCTTCGCAAATTGAACGACCGTTTGAAGCATTCCCAATTTTTTTAAGTTTTAGCCCTTGCTGCGTTTTTGTATGGGCAATTACTTCTTCTCCGGCACCTTTATGATCTTTCAGCCCTAATTCTTTACATTTAGCTTCTTTTGCTCTTGCTTTTGCCACACGTTGTAATCTTGCAGCTTCTGCTTTTGCTTCTTGCTGAATGCGGATTTGTTCATCTTTTGCATGTTCTGCAATAGCTTCTTGTGCGGTTTTTCTGTTTTGCAAAGCTTTATCATCTGCTTCTACTTCTCTTGGAATCTTTATTTCCTGTCCAACTTCAAATTTAGGATTTTTCTCATCACCTTTAACTAAATCTTTATTTGCATTGATTAAATCCTCTTTTTTACATCCAAATTTTTCTGCAATATCGTCTATTGTTTCACGATTTTGTACAATTACGGGAGTGTTGCCTTCTCCGTCATATTCAACTGAATAACTTTCTTCTCCTATTTGTTTTATTTGAGATAACTTTTTACCGTTATCGTTATATGTATTTTGAGTTGCAGAAATTTGTTTTCCGTTTTCTTCAACAATTATTGTTTCTTTGTTACCTTCTTTTTGTGTAGTAGTTTTCTTATCTCCGTCATAAGTATATTCAGTTGATTTTATAACATTCCCTTGTGCATCTTTTATAATATGAGATGCGACTTTACCATTTATAGTCGTAGTTTCTGTTACTGTTCCATCTTCATTATAACTATATTGAACAACTTCTTTATTACCTGAACCTTTATCGGTTGTTTTACTAATAGGTTTATCCGGATTTTTAGGATCAAATTCTGTTGTAACACTTCCTTGAACCAATGTTTTCGATTTAAGTGTTTTCCCATCTTTTTCATATATTTCTGTTAATTTACTACCATCATCATTATCATATACTTTATCTTTTAATACTGAGCTTTCACCGTCTTTAACATAATTTTCGGTTAATTGTGTATTTTTCGTATCATCGTGATTGTAGACAACAGTTGTATTACCTTTGGCATCCGTATTTGCGGATTCTACTAAATCTACAGAAGAACCTATTACATTTAAGAAATCGAGAATATCTTTTTGAGCATCAGTACCTTTGTAATCTTTTCCGAGGAAATTAGCTGCTTCACGTTTACCCATATTAGTACTTTTATGCTTTTCGGCAGCATCTTTAATTGCAGATTTTGCATCTGCTAATTCTTGGGCATCAAGAATGTTATTATGATCCTTATCAAATTTTTTAAATATTGAATCTGCTGCTGCATTATTCCCAAATGCAGAACGCTGTACCCCTTTGTCTGTTTTGTTAAAATCATATGAGCCGTTTTTTCTACCAAACCTGATGTCCATGTTGTCCATAATTTAAACTCCGCTATTAGAAAAATATAAATAAGTTAATACATCTTTCAACGACATGATTAGGAAAAAACTTTAAAAATAATGAGAATATGTTAAGATATATAAACAAATATTTTAAAACCATAAATAGCATCCAAATGTTTCAATGCAAAAATATTATCATTTACATAATGCCAATAAAATTATCCTTTGGCATTCAAGATGTAATGATTAGAATCTGGTAACCATAAATTTGAATTTAACACAATTACCACTTTTTATCCATCGATTTGATGCTGACTTCGACTCTATCACCAAAGCCCTTATTCAGAGTGCTTACAAGCTCATTTGTCGTATTTACCCAAAACATTGAAGAGGTAAGAATTTTAGATTCTCCTGTTAAATCCGACATCTTAAACATCACAGGATCTGAGCCCTTGAATTTGCACAGCATCTGCTTCAAAAGCATAATTTCTTCGTATTTAAATTCATCTTTCAATTCAACAGTTACAATATTTGTATTATCAACCGGCTTTACTGTATCTACAAGAATAATCGGCGGTTCATCGTCACTTCTTCTGCTAACTTTGCCTGATACAATAATTCTCTGCTCATTTTGCATTAAATCGCCATATTCGGCAATTTTTGAATTAAACGCAAGAGTGTCAATTTTACCTGTTAAATCTTCAATAGTAACAAATCTTATAAACTTCGTCGGATCTGATTTTTGCGGAATCTGACGAGTTGCGGTGACAAGTCCGCAGATTGTAACAGATTTATCATTCTCAATATCAGGAATTTGAGAAATTTTATGAGTCATCAAAAACGGTAATTTCTCACGAATTGTTGAAAGCGGATGACTTGTGACATAAAAACCCAAGAATTCTTTTTCAAATATCTGAATCTGTCTTGCGTCATATTCTTCATCAGAACCGCCAAGATTGAATTTCGCACTGTCAACAGAAACACTGTCACCAAGCATATCAAATAAACTGCCCTGCCCCGATTCTTTCTCTTTTGCCTCTTTTGAAGCCGTTGATACAATATAATCAATATTTTCCATCAATTGTTTACGGCTTTTTTCAATTGATGAGAACGCTCCTGCTTTAATCAAACCTTCTAATGTACGCTTATTAGCACATTTCACATCAACACGTTTTATAAAATCATAAATTGAAGTAAACTCGCCGTTTTCTTCTCTCTCTCTTATAATATCGTCAACGACACCTTCCCCGACCTGTTTTATTGAAGCAAGTCCGAAACGAATATTATGTCCGTCAGGGGCATACTCTGAGAATGATTTATTTATATCAGGAGGGAGAACTTTGATTCCGTATTTTAAAGCTTCTTCAATATATGCCTGAGTTTTTTCCTGATCCCCGCCCACACTTGTTAACAATTCAGACAAATATTCAACAGGATAATGACATTTTAAATATGCCGTCTGATACGCAACAAAAGCATAAGCAGATGAGTGCGCACGGTTAAAACAGTATGCGGCGAAATTTTGAATTTGTTCAAACAGAACCTTAGCATCTTCCGGTTTCATACCGTATTTAGCAGACCCCTCAATGAGTTTACCTTCCTGAGCAGCCATAGCTGCAGGATCCTTGTGACCCATCATACGGCGAACCTGATCTGCTTGTCCGAGAGAATAATCAGCCATAACCTGGAAGATTTGCATAATCTGTTCCTGATAAACCATCGTTCCGTATGTATCTTTTAAAACGGGCTCCAATCTTGGGTGCGGGTATGTAATGGCTTTTCTGCCATGCTTACGGTCAACAAATTCATCAACCATGCCTGACCCTAATGGTCCCGGACGAAACAGAGCAACTAACGCACCTAAATCTTCAAATACGTCGGGCTGCAATTTCTTGACCAAATTAGTCATCCCCTGAGATTCAAGCTGGAATACCCCGACGGTTTCTCCTCGGATTAACATATCATAAGTCGGCTTATCATCAAGAGGAATATGGTTTATGTCGACATCAATACCCTGACATTTTTTTATAAGCTTAACGGTTTTTGAAATCATTGTAAGGTTGCGCAATCCCAAAAAGTCCATTTTCAGAAGTTTCATTTTTTCAAGAATTTCTCTGTGATATTGGGTTACGACAACTCCGTCTTTACCATGCTGAACAGGTACGATTTCATCTAACGGCTTATATGAAATTATGACACCTGCGGCATGCATACCTGTTGCATTCTTAAGCCCCTCAACATGCAAAGCGGTATCAACAAGCCGTTTTACTTCTTCATCAGTATCATACAGACGCTTTAACTCCATACCTTCCTGCAAGGCATCGGAAATTTTTGCGCCCGGATCACCTGAAATTAAATCAGAAAGTTCCTTACTTCTTGCATACGGGATATCGAAAACCCTTGCGACACTTTTCATAGCGTTGCGGGCAGCCAAAGTATTAAAAGTTATAATCTGGCAAACTTTGTCAGCGCCGTATTTTTGAACAACATAGTCAATAACTTCCCCGCGCTTATCAATACAAAAGTCCGTATCAATATCAGGCATAGAGAATCTTTCCGGATTCAAAAATCTTTCAAACAATAAATGGTGCTCAATCGGATCCAAATCCGTAATATCAAGACAATATGCGACTAATGACCCGGCAGCAGAACCTCTGCCCGGGCCGACAGGAATATCATGAGTTTTTGCATAATGAATAAAATCCCAGGTAATAAGGAAATATGCACTAAATCCCATTTTCTGAATAATTCCGAGTTCATATTTTGCCCTGTCCTGAAGTTCTTTTGTAATTTTGTCTTTACCATATTTTCGTTTCATGCCCTGAGTTACAAGGGATTCAAGATATGTATCCGTTGTGAATCCGTCAGGGACAGGAAAATCAGGCAGCGGAGCTTTCCATTCAACAGTTATTGAGCATTTTTTACATATATCAACCGTATTTTTAATACATTCATTAAATGTTTCACCATCCATCCAACGAAATGCTTCCCGCAATTCATCAACCGTTTTTACATAAAATTCATTATTTGGGAAATGAAAACGATTCGGGTCGGTTTTAGAAGATTTTGTCTGCATACAAAGCAATGTGTCATGCCAGTCCGCATCTTCTTTTTTCAGATAGTGTGAATCGTTTGTAATAATCATTTTGATGCCAAGCTCTTTGGCTAATTTTATCAACTCGGGATTTGTACGTTTCTGCTCGTCAAGACCGTGATCCTGCAATTCAATATAGTAATCTTCCCCAAACAAATCCTGATATTTTTTAGCAACTGCCTTTGCACCCTCATAATCGGTCTTTAATAAATTCTGAATTACTTCACCTGCAAGACATGCGCTGCAGCATATTAAGCCATCATGATATTTTTCTATAAGTTCAAAATTAATACGCGGTTTTACGTAAAAACCGTCAATATGAGCAATAGATGATAATTTTACAAGATTTTTATAACCTGTATTGTTTTTTGCAAGCAAAATCAGGTGGTAGCGCGGATTATGAGCCGCATTACGTTCAGAAATATCACCATCATGAACATAAAATTCCTGCCCGACGATAGGATTAAAAGTGTTTGGCTGATACTCAGGATCCTCCTGCATTTTTTCTTTTTCTTTAGCATTAATTTTGTCGGCCTCTATGTACAAATCCATTGCACCATACATTACACCGTGATCGGTTACGGCAACCCCCGGCATATTGTGTTCTTTGCAAAACTTACACAAATCCCCTATTCTTATAGCTCCATCAAGCAACGAATATTCCGTGTGCAAATGAAGCGGTACATATTGCATTTCATCAGCCATATTTAAAGACTACCAAGAACAAAAATTCAAAAAAATAATTTATTAAATTGTTTTAAGATATTTATTTATAAAACAAATTAAAATTATAAGAAAATAACAAATTATCCCATCCAACACAATGTAAAAAACGTCATTCTGAATGGTGAAATTTTGAGATTCACGGGCTTCGCCCTCTGAATGACACAAAATTTTACCCGAAGAATCTGTTACTAGAATAACACATGAGAAATATCATAAATAAAAAAGATGGGCACGCTTATCGCTTTGCCCATCCTACATTGCTACATTTAGCTACATTTATTTTTACTGTTGGGTTTCACCCAACCTACAATTCTGAGTTTGTGCCGTTTTAAACTTAGATTTACAATTCGTAATATTTGAATATTTTACACAAATTCCATATAATTTTTTTATGTTTTATTTTGACGAAATTGACGGAAAAAAGATTTTAAAATCGGATTTAATTAAAAAAGCAAATGCATTTTTTACAACAAGAGAGATTTGTATTTGTGATAAGAATTACACAAACACTCCCCAACCCATTCCTCAGGATAAGGAAAACATCATTGATTCTAACAAAAAAATTATCGCCAAATACTTAGAAATAGAGCAAAAAAATCTTATTTTCCCTACTCAGACACATAGTGCTAATGTAGATATTGCGGTAAAAAATAAATCTGATTATCCCGAGACCGACGGTTTAATTTTAACAGATAACAACCTTGCAATTTTTTTAAATTTTGCTGATTGCACACCATTGATTTTTTACGATGAAAAACAAAATATCGGAGCGGTTTCTCATGCCGGATGGCGCGGAACTGCGCAAAAAATCGGAGTAATTACGGCACGAAAATTAATCAACGAATTCGGTTCAAATCCGAAAGATATCTGCGTTTTAATCGGACCTGCAATTTGCGGGAATTGCTATGAAGTCGGGATAGATGTTTATAATCAAATAATGAACAACCCTCACCATAGCCCTCTCCCAAAGGGCGAGGGGGAATTATACATTGACCTGAAAGAAATTAATAAAAAACAATTAACCCAAATCGGGATAGAAAAAATCGATACTTGCCCATATTGTACATGTTGTGATAATGAATATTTTTATTCTTACCGCAAAGAAAACGGTACAACTTTAAGGCACAGTGCAGTTTTAAAATTGAAATAACTATTAACATTTGTAAAAATATTGCTATATTTGTAGCAAAATTTTTATATAAATGATATTTATAAAATAAAGTAAGGTCAGAAGGTGTGTGATTTTATGAAAAAATTTTTATTATTACTTGCAATTTTTGTATTTGCGGCTGCGGAAGCAAACGCAGCGACGGCATATGTAAAATTTAATAATGCGGGTTCTCCCGTTACAGTATCGAGAGGGTTTAGCGCTCCTGTCAATATAAGATCTCCGGAAGCAAGCTATTCAAGGCCGTCGAGAACGGTAGTGCCGGCACGCCCTGTTATACCTTACGGTTACAGATCAAGATATGCTTATATCCCGCCAATGCCTTATTACAATTACCCTGCTCCCGTGCATACAGCAGAAGCACCGCAACCTTCAAGGTTAGATAGCAGCAGCGCTCCGTCTATTCCTACCAAAAGCTACAAAATGAACGGCGTTACTTATTATAACTAATTTTTCCTCTATCATTTGCAAAAGATTCTTTTCTGTAAGATAATTGAGTTACAGAAGGGATATATAATGGCAAATATTTTAGTATATGAACTTGACGGAAAAATTTATATAAATCTTACAAACAAATGCACAAATGATTGTATTTTTTGTTTGAGAAAAGACAAAGACGATGTAAAAGGTCAGCAATTGTGGCTGGATAATGAAGATTCAACAGCAGATGATGTAGCTGCTCAATATGAAGAAATTCTTCGGTTAAAACCGCACAATGATAACAGTGAAGTCATTTTTTGCGGATACGGGGAGCCGCTGCTTAAATTAGAAGAACTCAAAAAAGTCGCAAAGTATATCAAAAAAAACTATCCGCAAACAAAAATTCGAATAAATACAAACGGTCATGCAAACTATGTATACAAAAGAAATATTGTTCCGGAATTAAAAGGATTAATTGATATTATTTCAGTAAGTTTAAACGGAGAATCATCCGAAGAATACAATAAACTTTCTCAACCCAACTTCGATAATGCTTATGAAGAAGTTAAAAAGTTTATAAAAGAATGTTCTGATAACGAATTTGAAACTATTGCAAGTGTTGTCGACGGCTACAAAGGACAACATTTGGATCTTGAAAAATGCGAAAAAATTGCAACAGAATTGGGCGCAAAATTCAGAGTTCGAGAATGGATTCCTAACGGATACTAAGGAGTGATTTATGAAAATTCAGCAAGTAAACAATCAGCCAAATTTTCAGGGCTATATAACCGTAAACGGATTAAATAAATCTCAGCAAAAAGTTTATAACGGAATAAAAAATATGCTTGAGGACAAAGTTGCACATCTGGATCACACGATTTTGCATATTGACGGAAGTATTTCACCATACATGGTAGCAACAAATTCGTATATTAAACCAAAATATGTTATTTTGCATACACAGGTGAAAGCAGCCACAAAGCCAACAGCAAGCGCTTATATTGACACTTTAAACCCTAATGACTGGCTCAAAAAAACAGATAAAGTAGTACTTACTCATATTGAATCTGACTTATACCAAAAAGCCAAGCATGGAGAATTAGACAGCTTTTGGACAAAACTTAAAGACAAATTTTCCAAATTATTTAAAAAAGGCAAATAAAAACCAATATAACTTGGTGCAAGAATTAATAAACTTCTCTTACTTTCCCTACTGCTTCATTGGGATCATAATTACGAATTTTTGCTTTTATCTCAAACAATCTTAAATCTTTACCGTAAATATTTGGGGCATCCTTACCGTTTACATCAATTATACCCTTTATATTATTATTCTTAATCTGTGGCTTCATACATATTGCAGGGCCGTTTCTTAAAGTTGCGCATGCCCCCTCAAAAATTGGCTTATAGGGTTGTTTATTTTCGTATGTATATTTTTTTGCAAAACAATTTCCGTTTGAATTTCCGCAATATTTAGAAACTCCTACAATCTCACGCAAAAATTTTCCCGGTTTTGAGCTGTAATCAGAAAGCTTCTTATCAGAATATAACGGAGAATGAAAATAATCCGCACCGTTTGTAATCATAACAGTAATCGCTTCTTCCAACCTGACAATTGCATTATCATAAGCCAAATTTAATGTTTTCAGCTTATATGCCGCGATACCTCTTAAACCCAAAATAACAGTTATAATAACCATTACTGTCAAAATTATCGGAGATTTCAAATCCACAGATGCTTTTCTTTTATTATTAAAATTTACCATTTAATTTTCACCCGTAATAATTATTTTTTTATACTCAATCTTTCCAATGCTCTAACAAAGCGTACAATTTTGGATTCAGTATCAGCTGTTATTGAATCAACCAAAATTGTTTTACAACCCAAACGCTTACCGCACAATATATCTGTCAACGGCCTATCCCCAACAAGCGCACATTCGTGGGGATTTACATTATGTTTTGCAAGAAACTGCAAAACTATACCTGTTTTTGGCTTACATGCATGAAATAAAACAGGAAAATGCGATATTTCACTGACTTTTTTAATATATTCCGGATTATTATTATTTGAAACAACAGCCATAAAAAATCTTTCCTGAACTTTTTTTATAAAACTATATATCTCATCCGTATAAGTACCGGATTTTGATGCCATAAGTGTTGAATCCAAATCAAACAACATTGCTTTTACACCTTGATTTTGAAGTTCATCAAGGTTTATGTCATAAATACTTTTTAAATTATAATCCGGTTTTATAAACATTACGCATAATCCTTTATCCCAACAGTTCTTGCCATTGCGTATTTATAATCCTGCGGTTCTTGTTGAAATTTTACATAAACCTCTGCGTTTGTATTGCCAACTTCAAGTTCAAGCCCGCTTTCGTCATAAATTCCCAAAATTTTTGTGACAAATTGCTCTGTTGGTGTGATAATCTCAATTTCATCATTTTGCAAAATTTTATTTTTTATTTTTACAAGGAATAAATCTTGCGCATTGATTTTTTCTTTACCGTGAAATTC
>CADCNV010000051.1 GCA_902802825.1 uncultured bacterium
GTGGCGTTTAATGCAAAATGCGTAGCAGACTTTGCAGAGCCACGAGCAAAGCGAGAGACGAAAAACAATAATCGTAAAATGAATAAACGAGTGACTGCACAATATAACGCATTAAAAAGCCCCCAACAAGCGGGGGCTTTTATAATATGTTTCCCAAATCCGATAACCTATTGATTTGCGCTATTGCGCTAACCCAACAAACTTTCCAGCAAATCTGCATTCTTGATTGAACTTGTTGATTCTTTAATCTTTTGCTTGTAAATGTAAGTTCTTAATGCTTCTCTGATTAGTTCACTTCTTGAACGATTTTCTCCTGTTGCCACCTGATCAATTCTGCTTAGAAATTCTTCAGGCATTGAAATCAATACTCTTGCCATATATACTCCTTTTCAACTGAATTAATACTCTGTCCTATATATTAATAAACAAATCATGCCCCCAAAAAGTGCTAAAATTTATATAAATAATATATACTAATTTTTCAAAAGTATTGATATAATTGAGTTTTAGGGAATAAATTAAAGTTTACATTTTGTAATATTTCTAAGAAATCATCAATGCAAAACAAATAAAAAGCATGAACCAAGTTGTAATATTACGTGCAAACATAAAGCGCAAAAAAAACGATGCGTTAGGTGTTTGTCTGACTTGTTCCCAATTTTCAAGCGGAAAGTGCCACGGCTGAGCATAAGGTAAAACGTATTTATCTTCGTTATATAGCTTTAACAAGGAGAATAAATCAAATACTAAAGGTATTGTAAGCAAAGACAACATGTAATAATAGTTATGCGATTTTATCGCCAATACAGTTACAGAAATATAACCGATTATGTAAAACACCGACATAAATTTCAAAGCTCTTTTTTTAGTTTTGAATAAAGTACACAGGGTTCGTTTTGAAGAACAAACATCTTCATCAAAATCCATAAGCATATGCGCATATAAAACAGTATTTACAAACATTGAACAAGCAATTGACAGAATAAGCACATCCCAAGACAGATGTTTTGTCATTACATAATAAACACCTTCAAACATCAACGGGCCATAGGCAAGAATAACCGAAACATCCCCAAAACCCTTACTTGAAAATACAGAATAAAACAGGGCAATAGGAAGCACAGCCAAAGCAAATAACAAAACGTACCAGCCGGAATTTAAAAATAATACAAAGCCGCATATCGCAGCAACAGCGAACATAAAAACAATGACATTGCGCAGATCTTCAACCGTTGCCTGCCCGTTACGCAAATACCTGCACTTTATTTCCTTAGAATTATTTAAAAATTCTTCATCACAGGAAAGCCGCTTGTAATCAAAATAATCATCACTTAAATTTGTCGCAAGATGCACTAACGAAATCCCAATAAGCGCAATCAAGCCGCAAAAGATATTCCCGCCTTGCTTAGCACTATAACAGAAAATAACAAGCCAACTTAAAAACGTCATAGGGACAGAATATGGCCTTGCATTATTTATCCAAAATTTTACAGATTCGATTATATTCATTACGTAAAAATATTCTTTATTGCTACAACTGCCTCGTAACTTGCGCCGCCTTCTAAAAGTTCTTCTGGCTCTATACCAAACATTGTTATATAATGCTTGGCTTTTGACATTTGCGAATTTTCAAGAAAATCAACCGCATATTTCACGGCATCTTCACGGCTTATCTTTGCTATTTGGTCATTTATACCTTTTCTGAATATTCTTGCTTTTGATTTACCCATTAATTTATACCCTTTTCAAATGCAAGAAGTGCGGCCCCTATCATGCCTGAATAATTTCCTGCCATGGCTTTTTTAACAACTATTGGCGTAGTTATGATTTCTTTATTTGCATTATACTGTATTTTATCTGTCTCAACAAATTCTGCCATAGAACCCGATAAAACAACGCAATCAGGATCGAAGATATTAGATAAGCCAATTATGCCGTTTGTTATATCATCCTGCCATTTATTGAAAATTTCAATCATCAAGCTGTCCCCTTTTTGAACGCCTTCAATTACATCATAGGTTGTTATGTCATGATTTTTAGAAATTTCTTCTGCAGTAATCTTTAATCCCTTTCCCGATGCATAAATCTCAAAACAATCCCATCCGCCGCAAGTGCATTTTCTGCGTTTATCGGAATACATTTTGAAATGCATTTCTCCTGCTGCACCGTTCTGACCTTTTAACAATTCATTATTTATTATTATGCCGCCGCCAACTCCTGTTCCAAGAGTAAGCATAACAGAAACTTTTGTTCCCTTTGAGGCCCCGATTTTATACTCAGCCCACGCTGCACAATTAGCGTCATTTTCAACAAATACCGGTTTTGAGGACAACTCGCTAAACTGCATATCAGGATAACCATCTGCAATGTTTCCTGTTGAACCCAAGATATGGTTATTGGAATTGTTCACCGCCCCACAGGTTGAAAATGCGACAATATCAACATCATCTTCATGCTTTTTTATAATTGATTTGAATAATTGTTTTATTTCATCAAAAGATTTTGGAGTCGGATTTTTTTCTATATCCGAAACAATCTGTCCGTTTTCATCAATTATTGCACTGTATATTTTGGTTCCGCCAACATCTATTCCGAGAGCATATCGCATATACATCTTCCTTTTTGTAATGGTTTTTGTTCACTAAAAGCTGCAATATCAGATTTAATGTTACTATTTTTTACGGCTGTTTTGCTTGCACCCATCATATTATACAAATTTTTCAATCTATCAAGGTTGGAAACTGGTCTTATTGGAAATATTTTCATATTATCATTCCTTATTTATTTCTAAATACAAATCTTTTTGTTATTAACTGAGGGCGGGTAATTGCAGAACCGATAACTACGGAATGAGCGCCAATTTCAAACGCTTTATCTACCTGCCATGGCTCCCAAATACGGCCTTCAAGCATAACAGGTAAATCTGTTTGTTTTACAAGTTCCTCCAATAGCCCAAAATCCGGGCCATCTGACGGGGAATCCAAAGATTCTAAAGTATAACCTGCAAGGGTAGTTGATAAAACATCAGCACCTGCTTCCTGCGCCTTTATACCTTCTTCAATAGTACTTACATCAGCCATTGCAATTTTCTTTTTAATATGAACGTATTTGATTAAGTCCTGCAGTTTTTCATCATTAGGGCGCTTTCTCTGAGTTCCGTCAAAAGCTACAATATCCGCACCTGCATTTACGATATCAATAACATCTTTTATAGTAGGAGTTATATATACAATTTCTTTGTAATTTTGCGGAATTCTTTCAGGTTTCGTTATACCTATAACAGGGACTTTAAAAAGTCTCTTTGCATTTGCAATATCTCTTGTCCCGGCAACACGAAGTCCGCCTGCTCCGCCATTTATAACGCTTTTCATCATCGCAACCATACATTTTTCGAGATAAAGAGGTTCAGAAGGCATTGCCTGAACAGAAACGACTACCGTATTTTTTATTTTTGCCAAAATATCTTCCATATGAAAATTATATTTTAAACAAAATATTTAAACAACAGATTTTAAAACGTCCTCAATAAAAATTCTTTTATCAGATAAACTGTACTTAATCCCGTTATATTTACTTCTTTTGATTTTACTGTCAAAATATTTACTTACCATTTTCTCCTGTGAAAATGGAGAATATTCACTCCAAAAAGGATTATTTTTTATCTTTTCAATAGTTTCATCTTTTAAATCCGTAAATATAGTAATGTCCTTTTTATCTTTATTAATACTTGGAATAGAAGATTTTGATTTTGTTATTTTCCGCGAAATACCCGGATCAGAAACTTTAATATCATTATATTCAATTTTCTCTGAAGTTAATGTCTTTTTAAAAAAATCAGATAATCCCATTTTTTCTCCTTTTTATTAATTTTCTAAAATATTTTCATACTTTTGCTCAAGATTTTTTTTATACAAATTATCAGACATATATTTTGCAAGCTCGCGGTAACTCTGCGCTACATTTGTTAAACCATTTATTTCACTCACAGGAATACCTTTATTAATCGCATTCATAATCGCAAAATAATTATTAGGAATCTTCCAGAATACATCCTTAGATAAAACTTTCTTTACATCTTCTTCTTTAATTTCATCATTATCCATATAACGGTTTACAACAATTTTTGTTTTATCAGTGTCATAACCCAATTTGTCAAATAATTCAAGACATCTTTGCGTATTTCTGAGAGCAGGTAAATTAGCAACCGTAACCAACAATATTACATCAGAATTATCAAGAGCAGCAATATTCTTTCCGTCAAAACTTGCTTCTGCATCAACTATGATGTACGAAAATGTATCTTTTAGCGTATTAAAAAGTTTTGTTATCTGAGTCGGTTTAATATCATCTGCCTGCTTGAAATACGGGGGATCGGCAAGAACATACAAACTCGTACGCTTATACTGTTCTAAAGTACTTAGCAAAAATGTCTCGTTAATCTTATCTATATTTTCAAGCATATACGAAATATTAAAAGACGGTTTTAAATCAAGAAATGTTGTAATATCCCCCGTTTGAAAATTTAAATCAATTAATGCTATATTTTCTTTCGTAATTTTTGCAAGTTCAAGGGCAAGATTCGTTGCCAAAGAAGTTTTACCGATACCACCCTTATTCGAGAAGACGGAAATAATTTTGCACTTACATTTTTGCACATCTTCATCAGAACAGGACAATAACTTATTAATACTGTCTGTAAATTCATTTTTTATAACAGGGACAGGCAAAAATTCTTTCGCTCCCGCCCGCATTGCCTCTACAATCAAATTCACTGAAGGATTATCACTTAAAGCTATAACTTTGCATTTTGGATATTTTTGACATGTTTTTGCAATAAAATCTATCCTACCTGATTGTGTGTCAGAAAAATCAACTAAAATAATTGAATCAGAATCAGCAGATATTTTGGAATACACATCCTGTAAATCAGAACATACAATCGGTTCTAAAGCTTCAAATTCACTGCAATAAAGTTTTAATACTTCCGCTGTTGAAAATTCTTCCGTTAAGATATAAGTTGAAATTTTATTCATTACAAACCCTACATGACAAATATAACATGCTTTTCATACTCGGGCAACAAGTTTAATATTATATTTTGTTTATGATAACATTGCTTTATAGCAATTATACTTAATCATTATGCATTGTTGTACTGCATACTTGAGGCAAAAATGAAAATATTGTCAGGATTAAATTTAGAAGAAATAGAACAATTAACGTCAGAACTCGGAGCAACAAAATTCAGAGCAAGACAAATCCATAACTGGATATATTTAAAATCGGTCAAAGAAATCGATGAAATGACGGATTTATCAATTAAGTTCAGAAATCAATTAAAAGAAATCGCAGCTGTTTCTGAAACAAAAATCAAAGTAAAACAGATTAGCTCTGACGGAACAATAAAATATCTCCTTGAATATCCGGACGGAGAATGCGTTGAAACAGTGCTTATGCGATTTGACAATCGTGCGAATTTGACCGCATGTGTAAGCTCTCAGGTCGGTTGCGCCGTAAATTGTTCTTTCTGCGCAACAGGCAAAAGGGGCTTTATAAGGAATTTAACTTATAAAGAAATTATCGAACAGGTTTTGATGATTCAGCGAGATACCGGTTTAAAAGTCACAAATATTGTTTTTATGGGGCAGGGAGAGCCACTATTGAATCTTGATAATGTATTAAAAGCAATGAAAATTTTTAATGAAGATTTTCAAATCGGAGCAAGAAGACTTACTATCTCAACATCAGGTATAATCCCGCAAATAAATAAACTTGCACAGCTTGATATGCAATCAACATTAGCACTTTCGCTGCATGCACCTAATCATGAAATAAGAGCAAAACTCATGCAGATTGAAAATAAATATCCAATGGATGAGCTTCATAAAGCATTAAAGAATTATACCGATAAAACAGGCAGAAGAATAACGATAGAATATCTTTTGATTAAAGATTTGAATGATACGGCTCAAAGTGCAAAGGAGCTCGCTGCCTACCTTAAAGATATTAAATGCAATATAAATTTAATACCGTACAACCCGACAGAAAAAAATGATTACCAACGCCCGTCAAATAATTCTATAATGAAATTTAAGTATTTAATGGAGCACTCAGGCAAAAAAGTTACGGTCAGACTGGAACGAGGCGCAGACATTGATGCTGCTTGCGGACAGTTAAGAGGAAAAGTAAAATAGTCAAAACAAAAGGCGGTATAAGGAAGTTACCGCCTATTAACCAGATTTACACTATGTAAGTGTTCAGAAAGGAACTTTTTATTCGCCCAGATTTATTTGTGAGAACTGGACGATTTTATTTTTTCCGCGTTTTTTAGCATTATATAATGCGTGTTCCGCGTATCTTATAATTGTATTTGCATCTTCTTCTGCATCAGGAATACAAGGGAATGTAGCAATCCCGCCTGAAATGGTAATCGGATGTCTTTCTTCTTCCCCTGCAGGAATAAATTCCATGCGTTCAACTTCTTTTCTGAATCTTTCAGCAAACAAAAATGCGTTATCTTCAGGAGTATTAGGAAGAACAACAACATATTCTTCATCACCATAACGAGTAAGAATATCTTCTTTTCTGATTACCTGTCTTAACTTATCCGCAATAGATTTTAATAAGACATCACCCCATTCATAACCGTAAATATCATTTACTGACTTAAAGAAATCCAAATCAAAAAGAAGCAAAGACAACGGAGTAGCATATCTTTTTGCTCTTGAAATTTCTTGTTCCATGCGTTCAAGAAGATATTTTCTGTTATGCAACCCTGTTAATTCATCAGTCGTAGAAAGAGTTTTTAATTTATCTCTTAATTCTTTGATTTTTAACATATTTTTTGTTCGCACAAGAACTTCCTGCTTATCAAGCGGAGTTTTCACATAATCAAATGCAACAGAACGAACAGTTGAACCCTTAAAAGCTTCACCAACAAACAATATAGGATACTTAAATTTTGTAACAGCCAAAACATCTTTGATGTCCGGAACATCCTCTATAACAACAACTCCGGGGTTTAATGACTCATAATCCTTTAAAGCTTTTGCATCTTCAATTCTCACATCAGCATCTTCAATACCCGCAACAATTTCTGCAAACTCAGATGTTTTCTTTGTTGAATATATAATAATATTTTTCATAACACTCTCTCCCAATAACAAATTATCATATTTGAAAATGGCAGGCAAAATTGTTACAAATATTAAGTTATTTAATCAACTTTAGGAATTACAGTACTTTTTTCAAGATGTAAAACATCAATTATTGAATTTAATCTTTCAAAAACTTCTCTGAACTGTGGGATTGAAAGACTTTGTTTCCCATCACTCAATGCTTTTGCCGGATTTGCATGGACCTCGACCATAACACCATCTGCGCCAGCAACCAATCCTGCTTTTGCCATTGGCTCAATTAAATATCTTTGACCTGTACCGTGACTCGGGTCAACTATAACAGGCAAATGTGAATATTTCTTTATAACAGGAATTGCTGCTATATCGAGAACATTTCTTGTATAAGAAGAATCAAAGCCCTTTATTCCGCGCTCGCAAAGTATGACTTTTTCGTTACCGTGAAACATTATATGCTCAGCAGCAAGTAAAAATTCTTTGATGGTACTTGCAGGACCGCGCTTTAAAACAACCGGCTTTGAGCATTTTCCGACAGATTTAAGCAATCGGAAATTTTGCATATTTCTTGCCCCGATTTGAATAACATCAGCATAATCGCAAACCATAGCCAAATCACTTGAATCCATCAATTCGGTTACAACAAGCAAACCCGTTTCTTCTTTTGCTTTTGCCAGATATTTAAGCGCTTTTTCGCCTAATCCGTCAAAATCATAAGGAGAAGTTCTCGGTTTAAAAGCCCCGCCTCTTAAAAACTGACAACCCAGCTCTTTTGCTGCAACTGCAACCTGTAAAAGTCCGTCATAATCATCTTCGACAGAACATGGGCCAACCATAAATACCGGTCTGTTTGCCCCGCCTATTTTCACTCCGTTTTCAAATTCAATAACAGTATCTTCGGATTTTCTGTCACGAGACGCCATTCTGTATGGTTCACGAATTAGCTTTACATGACTAACCCCTTCCATAGCATCAAGACGATCAGGAGATAGAGATGTTTTGTCGCCCAAAGCATCTATGACGGTATGGACTGCACCTTCATGCAGAATTGCACGAAATCCGTGTTCTTTTAATATATCCATTACGGCTTTAATGTTAGCTTGAGTCGCCGTTTTTTCCATTATTATAATCATTTTTATACTTCCTTTTTATGTGCTTTGCTTATTATATTACAAGTATTTAAAAATTTCATCCGGTTGTGAAATAAGAATTTTTGCTCTGTTACTTTGGAGAAATTCTCGATTCTTAAAACCCCATAATACACTTATACAATCAAGCCCCGAATTATTCGCCGTCTGAATATCGACTTCAGAATCTCCGACATAAATTGCATCCGATTGTTCTATTTTAAAATATTCCAATACTTTTATAACTGTGTCGGGAGCAGGTTTTTTCTTTATGCCTGCTGATTCATTTTCGCCTGCACTAAAATCTATTAAATTATTAAAATATTTGTTACATAAATCCCTCACGGCATCATCAAATTTGTTCGATACAACAGCAGTTTTTATCCCAAATGATTTTAATTTTTCAAGCATTTCAATAATCCCTAAGTATGGCACGGTTTTATTACACATATTAGTTTTGTAATTTTCTTTGAACAAATCAATACATTTTTCATAATTCGGATTTTTACAACCCCCGGGGACA
>CADCNV010000052.1 GCA_902802825.1 uncultured bacterium
TTATTTGTATTATTTCCTATCGGACTTTTGTATGGCGGGATTTCGGGCTATTTTGGCGGGAAAGTTGATATGGTTATGATGCGTTTTGCAGAAGCAATAATGTCGATTCCGAGTTTTTATTTATTAATTATTCTTGCTTCAATTTTGCCATCCGGAATGACAAGTTCGCAGCGTTTTATGTTGATTGTAATTATACTTGCTCTGATTGGGTGGGCGGGGTTTGCAAGAGTAGTCAGAGGAATGGTCTTATCAATAAAAACAGAAGATTATGTTTTGGCTGCACAATCCATCGGTGCCTAAAAGCTAAGAATTATTTTAAAACATATTTTGCCTCAGACAACGAGCTTTGTTATTGTTGCGATGACGCTGTCAGTTCCTTCATATATTTTGTCTGAGTCAGGGTTAAGCTTCTTAGGTTTGGGTATTCAACAGCCTGATGCAAGTTGGGGTAATATGCTAAAAGAGGCACAGGAGTTTACGAATATATTGTATCGCCCATGGCTTTTGACTCCCGGTTTTTTAATTTTTGTATCAGTTTTGGCATTTAATCTGATAGGTGATACCATAAGGGATGTACTGGATCCTAAAAGTAAAGTAAGATAATTTTAAGGAGTACCGAATGAGTTTTGAACATATATTAAATTTAAATTGCGGTTTGAGTATAGTTGCAGCTGCGGCTTTTGGGTTTTGTATCGGTCTTGAAAGAGAATTAACAAACAAATACGCCGGTTTGAGAACACATATAATGGTCGCTTTGGGTGCGTGCATCTTTACATTGATTTCAATATACGGTTTTCCAACTTTTGCGCAGGGTGATAATGTTGTTATTGCTCAGGCAACAGGTGTAAGGGATACTGCAAGGGTAGCAGCTCAGGTTGTAACAGGTATTGGTTTTATAGGCGCAGGTACAGTATTAAGAAACGGCCCGATTGTTTTGGGTCTTACTACGGCTTCAACTCTTTGGATTGCGGCAAGTATTGGTATGGCTTGCGGTGCCGGCATGTTTGATATTGCTTTTGCCGGTACTACTATGGCTATATTAACACTTGTTATGGTTAGAATTTTTGAAAAAAATGTTCTCCCTTCAAGTACAAAAAGAACAAGAATGGTAAAAGTCGGTATTGTTTGTGCAAATGATTATGTCCAAACGGTTCAGGATTTTATTATTGAAAAATATCAGGATATTTCTGAAATTAAGCGCCGCCAGCTTAATGCCGATGAAAACTCTACAAAATTAACTTGTGTTATAAGTGTTATGGATAAAAAGCCAATAAAGGATTTATACAAATCTTTTCAAACGCTGAGTGGAATTGATTCAATTTCTATTCAGGAATTTGCAGAAAATTAAATAAAAACTTAAAATACCGTAAAATTTTCTTTACACAGTATTTATTTTGGAGTATAAGGAAGGTAGGTCATTCAGGATAGCGCATCAGAGATTTTCTGAACTTTATCTTTAGGATGGTTGATATTAAGTAGCTACACAGGGAGAGCTTATTTTGAAATATAAAAGGATTTTATTAAAGATTAGCGGGGAAGCGCTTTTAGGAGATCAACAATTTGGTATTGCTCCTGAACCTGTTACTATGATGGCTGATGAAATTAAAAAAGCCGTTGAAATGGGCGCACAGGTTGCAGTTGTAGTAGGTGGCGGCAATATATTCCGTGGGATGAAAAACAGTGCAAAAATCGGTTTAGACCGTGCGACCGGTGATTATGTCGGAATGCTTGCTACAGTAATGAATGCTATAACTTTGCAAAGCGCATTAATTCAGGTTGGTGTCGATTGCAGAGTCCAAAGTGCAATAAGTATGAAGCAAATCGCTGAACCGTATATTCGTCACAGGGCAATCCGTCATTTGGAAAAGGGCAGAGTTGTTATTTTTGCTGCAGGTACGGGTAATCCATTCTTTACTACTGATACTGCTGCTGCATTAAGAGCTTCTGAAATCAATGCTCAGGCAATGCTTATGGCCAAAAATGGTGTTGATGGTGTGTATACTGCTGACCCGAATAAAGACCCGAATGCTAAAAAACTTGATTCAATGCATTATGATGATATTATTTTCAATGGTTTGAAGGTTATGGATACTTCGGCTTGTGATTTGTGCAAACAAAATAATATCCCTATTATTGTTTTTGATTTTAAGCAAGAAAATGGAATAAAAGATATTTTAAGCGGTAAAGATTTAGGAACTTATATAAATTAGAAAGAGGTAAATGATGTCAGAAGCTTTAGATGAAATGTTTTTATTTGGCGAAGAAAAAATGGAAAAAGCCGTTTCTCAATTACATAAAGAATTTGCATCCGTTCGCTCGGGGCGTGCTAATCCTGCAATTTTAGATAAAGTTATAGTTGAATATTACGGAGCACCTACACCTTTAAGACAGATGTCACAGGTTACCGTGCAGGATGGGACAACTCTTGTAATTACACCTTATGATAAAACAATAATGAAGGATATTGAAAAAGGTATCATTAAAGCAGAAATCGGGATTACTCCTAATTCTGACGGAACTTGCATTAGATTACCGTTTCCGCCTTTAACAGAAGACAGACGTCGTGAAATTGCAAAAGATGTCAAAAAAATGGGTGAAGATGCTAAAGTTGCAATTCGTAATATTCGCCGTGATATGGTTGATAAATTAAAGAAAATAGAAAAAGATGAAAATTTACCAGAAGATGCGGTAAAAGATAATCAGGATAAAATTCAAAAAATTACGGATAAGTATACTGACAGTATTGATAAAGCAGTTGTAGAAAAAGAAAAAGAGGTCATGACCGTATAATGAAAATAGAGCTCGGATTTAATAAAAATGCGGTAAGAATGTTGACCGGCTTAATAATGGGAACTATTGTTATGCTGTGCATAATGAAGGGCGGTCTGGCATTACTTGCTTTGTTAGCTGTTGTTCTTGCTTTTGCAGCTTATGAGTATGTCAAAATTTTGAATCACAAAGGATTTTATCCGAGTTTAAAGGTTATATATGCTACTGAAGCTGTTTTAGCGGCCATTGTTTTTTTTGAAAGATTTGATTTGGTGGCAGCTACATTGACAATTTGTGCGATGTGTTCTTTTATGTGGGTGCTTTTTGTTGGCCGCCAGCCATATATTGCTAATGTTGCAACTACATTGTTTGGTATGGTATATTGTGGTTGGTTCCCGTTGCATCTGATGTTTTTCCGCAATTTACATAATGCGCAATATTCAAGCGGTCTTGGATTTGTTGTATTAATGATAATTTCTATTATTGCAACAGATGTAGGGTGTTATTATGTCGGTTCAAGATATGGAAAAACTAAATTGGCCCCTACCGTAAGTCCGAACAAAACTGTCGAAGGTTCAATAGGTGGCGCTATTTGTGCAGTTATTGCGGCTGAGGTTATCGGATGTTATTTGGGTATCGGCTGGTTTTTGTCCTTAATTGCCGGTTTATTGTGTACAATATTTGCTCAGATTGGTGATTTGTGTGAGTCGTTATTAAAACGTGATGCGGGGGTCAAAGATTCCGGTGATGCATTACCCGGACATGGCGGTTTTTTAGACAGAACGGACAGCTTTGCTTTCACTATTCCTATTGTTTATTATTTCTTTAAATATTTTGTTTTTAAAACCGAATGGATGACAACGGCACTTGATTTTATTAAAGGTCTTGGACAATGAAATCTGTATCTGAAATTTTTGGAATAAAAATTAAGAATGAAGAATATTTCAAAAAAGCCCTGACTCATCCTTCTTACACTCAGGATTTGAACCTTCCGCATACGGATTCTTATGAACGATTAGAATTTCTTGGAGATGCGGTTTTAAAACTTACGGTTTCAGATGTTTTGTTTTCTTTGTTTCCCGAAAGTACGGAAGGTGAAATGTCAAAAATACGCAGCATTATTGTTTCCGATAATACCTTGGCTGAAATAGCAAAAGGTAATGGATTGGATAAACTTATTATTCTGAGTAAGCATGATGAAAAACAGGGCGCCCGAAAACTAAATTCAATTTGTGCGTGTGCTTACGAAGCTGTTTTGGGAGCGTATTATCTTGATGGTAAATATAAAGATGTGCGTAAATATATTGAAAAAACTTTTACTCCTTATATTGCAGATGTAAAGAATAATTTTGCGAAATACAATGCAAAAGAAATATTGCAAGAATACACTCAAGCAAAAGATAAAAAACGCCCGGTTTATAAGGTTATTAATGAAATTGGCCCGGCTCACAAAAAGCAATTTGAAGTTGAAGTGTCATATAATGAAAATGTTTTAGCTGCTGAGATCGGATTATCCAAAAAAGATGCCGAGCAGAAAGCAGCATATAGTGCATGTAAAAAATTGGGGATTATATAAATGTCAGATAAGATTATTATTTCACCATCAATATTATCAGCAGACTTTGCAAATCTTGAGCGGGATATAAAACTTGTAAAAGATGGTGGTGCAGATTGGATTCATGTGGATGTTATGGATGGACATTTTGTTCCTAATATTACTATTGGGGTTCCTGTGGTCATGGATTTGCGTAAAATTACTGATTTGCCGCTGGATGTTCATTTGATGATTGAAAATCCTGATAAGTATATTGAACCGTTTGCAAATGCAGGTGCTGATATTCTGACGTTCCATTATGAAGCGGTTGAAGAAAATAATATTTTAAATGTTATAGATTTGATTAAATCTTTAGGTGTAAAAGTTGGGATTTCTATAAAACCAAAAACTGCTCCCGATGTTTTGTTGCCTTACCTTGATAAAGTCGATATGGTACTTGTTATGACCGTTGAACCGGGGTTTGGAGGGCAAACATTTATGGATGATTGTGCTGAAAAGATTAAATATATAAAAGCAAAAGCGCCTGAAAATTTAATTATTCAGGTTGATGGCGGAATAAATGCTCAAACGGGTAAAATTTGCAAAGATAACGGTTCAAATTCTCTTGTTGCAGGAAGCTATATTTATGGTGCAAAAGATGTAAAATCTGCAATCCAATCTTTGAAGTAGCTTATGTTTCCTGTGCGTATTCTCCTCTGCGGACCTTGCGTTTAACCAATTCATCAATACTTATGTGAAGTTTGTCTGTGGTATCGGTACCGTCATTTGATGCTGTTTTGACATCTTTTTCCGATTCTTTTTCTTTTCCTGTAATCGGGTCTTGTTCTGAGGCATTACCTTGTTCTTTTGTGTTTTGTGCATCTATCCCTGTTTTTTCGCTGACTGCATTTTTTAATTCAGGTATTCTGCCGATATTTGCGTTATTCGCAGAATCTGTGGTTCTGACCGCATCTTCTCCTGCCTGAGCTTTACTTACTGCACTGTTACCTGCTCTTACGGCGTTAGCTCCTATTATTCTGTCAATATTAAACCACCAGGCACCGCCGGTAGTGGATAAAAGTTCGTTCCCGACATCTACTGTTTCTGCGCCAAAATCTGTTGCAGTGAGCATTATGTCTTGTCCGTCTGCAATTTCACCTGTGTATCCGCGCAGGACTCCTTCAGATTGCGCAATATTATTTTGCCCATTCATTCCAAGTTGTTCAAGTTCCTTTTGCAATTGATCTATTTTTGCAAATGTAGAATGATCACTTTTATCTTGATTTATTTTGTCTACTGATTGTCTGAGTTCTTGTTGTTTTGCTTCTGCTTCTGCGATAAGTTCCTGCATAGCTCCTTCCAACTCAGCAATTTCATTGTCTGAACTGCTTTTTATCCCGTTAAGAACATTAATCCCCGCGAGTGCCTGACCTCCCAGAGTGTTGCTATCGCCCGTAAATGACACTGCTTGTTCTCTCAAGCTTACTCCCTTGTCCTGAAAATCTTTTCGTTTTGTTTGTGCAGCTGTCATTTGTATTGCTTCTGTCCCGCTGTTTGTGGGTGTGCTTTCCGAATCGCTGTTAACAGCAGGAATATTTGAATTTTCTGCTAATGTTGCAGCTGCTTCTCCTGATTCCTTATTTTCAGCTTCGTCAATTGGATCAAGGTCTTTTATTTTTGTATTTTCATGTCCTCTGGTGTTTTCGTTTGTTTTGGCTTCGTTACTTTGGTGTCTTGTTATAGATTTTGCTTTTTCGTACGTAACATCATCACTATCGTATTTTTGCACATTTTCAAGAAAATTATGCGCCCACTGAGCATAGACATCCGGAACCTGAACACCGTTTTTTTCGTATTTTAAAATTTCTTTTGCGGTCAGATTGCGCCAATTAATTTTATTCGGATTAAATGATTCTATTCTTGAAACGTCCATAGTTTACCCATAGTTATACTTACTGTTTAAGTCGGATAATTTTAATAAAAACTTTAGAAAAAATCGGGTATTTTAAGATATATTAATTCTATTCATACAATTAAGGGATAATTTTTTTTTTGTAAAGTTATATAATTACGAAAAAGGTGATAGCTATGAATTATGAAAAATTAATGGAAAAAGCAATTGAAGCATCTAAGAATTCGTATAGCCCGTATTCAAAATTTGCGGTTGGGGCTTGTGTGCTGATGGATGATGGTTCGGTTTATACAGGTTGTAATTTTGAAAATTCAAGTTTTGGGATGACTATTTGTGCAGAACGAAACGCTATCGGTTCTGCAATTGCAGATGGGAAAATAAAAATTAAGGCGGTTGCAATTTATTCTCCGAATCAACAAAAATGTTTCCCTTGCGGCGCTTGCAGGCAGGTAATTCATGAATTCTGCGAGAATGATTCAGATGTTGATATTATCCTGAAAAATGGTGAAAATATAGAAATTTATACTCTTGCTCAGTTATTGCCGGAAAGTTTTAGTTTGTAATGTATATTTTTGAGTGGATAATAAAATTTATTAAAGGAAAAACTTATAAAGCAAGTCCTAATACGGATTTTATACCATCAGATGGCGAAGATTTAATTGAGAATCCAAATGAATGTGAACATATTTTTATGCCGCTTGATTCAACTGAAGAATTTTTTGCCTGTAAATATTGCGGTACTGTTGTTTCAAAGGACAAATTAAAACAGTAAGTGTTTTGTGTTATTATAGTGGAATGAAAAATAAAATCGGTTTTTGGGGTTATCCCCCTCCTGAAATAATAAAACGTGTTAAAAATGAATATCCTGACGCAAAATGGTTTGATTTGGATTTTGATTTATCCGATAGAGTTCCTGATGTGAATATTTTACCTGTAAGCTATTGTAAAATTATTAAGCAAATTATAAATAATTCTCTTTATTTCCAGGATGAATTAATAAAAATTATAGCACCTGTCGGAAAAGATAAATGCGATAGCGGATGGTTTGCAGCTCAGCTTTTGAAGGACATGGGTTTTAATGTTGAAGAAACAAAATTCGAATCTTTTGAATATCGTTCTGAGGTTGTGATTTCAACTTCAAATATGCCTTTATATGATAAAATTACTACAATTACCGCTAATATTGTCGCAGATAAAATTGATAATTCAAATATTGTTCAGTGCAAACCGAAATTTGGTTTTTGGGGGGTCCCGCCAAATGATTTGGAAGTTTTGCGCCTTTTCCCTGATGAAACACATGTATATGGCTGGACAAGATGTGTAGAGGCAAAAGTTCCTGCGGATATCGAACTCGAAATGTATGTTGACCCTGATGTTCCTACTGTTTTTTATGCTCAGGCATTTTGTTCTAAAACTCAATTGGCAAAGTATCTTGCGAATAAGTATAATGGTTTGTATATAGATATTGATGATTATGCGACAAATTCAGTAAAAGCTAAAATTGAAGCATTTTTAAGACTACGTTAATATTTCAATTCTGCAAGTACTTTTGTTTTGCCCTAACATTTTCGTGCTTCGCTCGCATTCGCTCGACTTCACACTACGCAAAATCCGCTACGCATTTTGCATTAAACGCCAACGCTCAAAACAAAATCGAAAATATTCATTTTACGATTATTGTTTTTCGTCTCTCGCTTCGCTCGTGGCTCTGCAAAATGCTAAAAAAAAACGACTTTGTTACAAGTCGTTGGAAAATCAATAGGAAAAAAGGGAAAGGAAAGTCTTTGTTATGAACAACACAACAGATTGGTAAGTTATACTTACATACATACCCGTTGTCTGTTATTTTTGTTTTAATTTTTTGTTTTTTTTATTTTCTTATGCATTGAATGTCTTGAATGAAGATTCAACGTTTTTGGAAATTACTTTCTTAACTGCATCCATTTCAGTCTGGATTGCGTTTTGTTCTGTGTCTAATTGTTTTAATTTCAATTCTAAGTTCTTATCCTGAACCTGAATGATTTCAATCTTAGCGTTTATTTCATGAATTTCCTGATCATATTTAGCTTTGTCATAATAATACTGATTCATCGCATCATTGTATCTGACATCATCAGATTCAGATGTTGTTGTCAAATCGTATTTTCTGCCTGTTGTATGTTCTTTATCAGTGTAAATAAATAAGCTGATATATCTTCCTGATGCATCCTGTTCAACTTTTGCTTCAGCATTTTTAATTTCTTTAGATTCGGTAGATTCACCAAATACATAGGTTTTTATACCGCTTAATGACGCACCTGTTTTTTCGTTGTAATCAGTTGTTTCTAATTCGTGTTTGTCATATAAGACCGGTTCATAGTTTCCTGTTGATGAATTTTGAACATATCTTACCATCCAGTTTTCAGAACCGTATTT
>CADCNV010000053.1 GCA_902802825.1 uncultured bacterium
GTGGTGTTATGCTGCCGAAGGCAGTATTATAATCAGCGAGTTTTTCTTTTTTGGTTCGTTTTTTCTTTTTGCTTCAAGACAAAAAGAAAAAATGAACAATATGTAAATAATATAGTTTATGTAAATATTCATATACAATTCCTGGAATTTTTATACTAAAATTTTAAATATGAAACATCAATTATTTAAATTAGAATCGAAATATAAACCATCAGGAGATCAGCCGCAAGCGATTGATAAACTCACTGAAGGAATTAATCGCGGCGATGATACCCAAACACTGCTTGGTATTACCGGTTCAGGTAAAACCTTTACCATTGCTAATGTTATTGAAAAAATTCAAAGACCCACACTTATTATTGCGCACAACAAAACTCTTGCAGCTCAGTTATATAACGAATTTAAAGAACTTTTCCCAAACAATGCCGTTGAATATTTTATAAGTTACTATGATTACTATCAACCTGAAGCGTATATCCCGCGTACCGACACATACATTGAAAAATCTTCAAGCATAAATGAAGAAATTGACCGTTTACGCCACAATACAACACGTAGTTTGTATGAACGTGACGATGTAATAGTAGTATCCTCAGTAAGCTGCATATATGGCTTGGGAGTCCCGGAAAACTACTTTAAAGGGACAATAACTTTACACAAAGGAGATGACATAGACAGAGATGCCCTTTTAAAGTATCTTGTCGAAATTAGGTACGAAAGAAACGATATAGAACTTAAATACTCAACATTCAGAGTCCGGGGCGACATTGTCGAGATTATGCCCCCTTATGAAAAGATCGTAACAAGGTTGTATTTCTTTGGAGATGAACTTGAAAAAATTGTAAAAATTGATCAGGTGTCGGGAGAAATAATTGATACGCCTTCAGAAATAGTTATTTACCCTGCAGTTCACTACATTACTGACGATGATAATCAGGAAGAGACAATCAAACTTATAAGGCAGGAACTTTCTGACAGACTTGTTGAATTAAACAACCAAAATAAATTAGTAGAAGCACAACGGCTTGAACAAAGAGTTAAATACGATATAGAAATGATTAAAGAAATGGGGTACTGCACAGGTATTGAAAATTACTCAAGAATACTTGAACGCAGAGCCCCCGGTACCCCTCCTGCAACACTGCTTGATTATTTTCCTGAGAATTTTCTCACAATCATTGATGAATCACATGTTACTCTGCCTCAGCTGAAAGGAATGTATAATGGAGACAGTGCGCGTAAACAGGTTCTTGTGGACTACGGATTCAGATTACCTTGCGCAAAAGATAACAGACCGCTGAAAAATGAAGAATTTTTCAAAAAGGTTGGGCAAAAAATATATATTTCCGCAACACCAGCCGAATTTGAAAGACGGACATCATCACAATTAGTAGAACAGATTATACGTCCGACAGGACTTTTAGACCCGAAAGTTTCCGTACGCCCTATTGATACACAAATTGCTGATTTAAAAGCAGAAATTAAAAAACGTGCAGACAGAGATGAAAGAATCCTTATAACAACCCTCACAAAACGTATGGCCGAGGATTTGACAGATTTTTTCATACAGGAAGGTTTACGGGTCAGATACTTACACTCCGAAGTAAAATCAATTGAAAGAGTTGAGATACTGAGAGATTTACGGCTTGGGGAATTCGATGTTCTGATTGGTGTAAACCTGCTCAGAGAAGGTCTGGATATACCTGAGGTTTCTCTTGTTGCAATTATGGACGCGGATAAAGAGGGATTTTTACGTTCCGAAACAAGTTTAATTCAGACAATCGGCCGCGCGGCAAGAAATGCATGCGGGGAAGTAATTATGTATGCTGACAAAATAACCGACTCAATGAGTAATGCAATTAAGGAAACAGAGCGCAGAAGAAAAATTCAGATAGAATACAATAAAAAATACGGAATTATTCCTCAAACCATCAAAAAACCGATTGAGAACAACCTACTCTCACTTATTGCAAGTTACCGTAATTTTGAAGATGTTGTCGCAGAAGAAATGGTTGAAATGGGCATCGAGAAAAAAGACCTGCCAAAACTTATTTCAAAACTTGAGAAAGACATGCATAAAGCCGCAAAAATACTTGATTTTGAACGTGCAGCAGAAATTCGTGATCAGCTCAAAAAATTAAGAGAAATGTAAATTATTATTTTTTTCTGCTGCTAAAAGCGGAACCGGTACCCTTTATATAATAATTATCCTTGTATTCCTCGTCTTCACCCTTGATTAATTCATACGAAATCTGGGCGAAATAATCTGACAAAACAGAAATATTAAAAACAAAAACCAATGAACAATAAAATACAAAAAAAGGATTCGTCAAAGGGAGCTTAAAGTAGAAAAACAAATACCAAACAGCACCTATAATTATACCATTTAGAATAAGTAATTGCGGAATCAAAAATAAAATATTTATAAATACGTCAACACAAGATTCAAAAATAACAGGGAAATTGTACGCATTTTTAAGACTTGAAGACTTTGAATATGACAAAAAAGAAGTTAACACAATTGAACCAACGAGAATCCAGACAATAGACTTGAATACAACAGGAAGATATGGCAAATCAAACGGGAGTTTAACAAAAGCTGTAATACAATAGCCAACAAAGTACATAACAGCACTCAAAGGGACAATAGCAACAGTCAAAGAAAAAACAGTATATAATAGCTTTATTGGGTTTAAAGTTAATATTTCACGTTTATTCTGACGTACATTTGCAATTCCGCAACTCATCACTCCCAGCATAATAAAAATAATTGGAAACGCAAAAAAATAAAACAATCCAACATTATTCTTGATGTATAAACTCGCACAAAAAAATATGGGTAAAGCATATATTATATGCTTTAAAATAAAATGGTTCTCATCAATTGAATCATTCACCGCATCCCATAATGATGCCATATTTTACATCCTTTCGAGTTTCAGTTATCTTCTTATAAGACGCTGCAACTCAGCCGGTTTAGAAGATTTAGCCATTGCATTTTCAACAGTTACCAAACCGTCATTCACCAATTTTGCCAATGCAGCTTCTAAAGTCTGCATTCCATATTCAGTACTTGTTTGAATAGTTGAATATATTTGTGCTGCTTTTGCTTCTCTGATTAAGTTTGAAACAGCTGGAGTAACAATCATAATTTCCTGAGCCATCACACGTCCTTTAGAAGTACCATCAGGCAATTGTTTAGGCAAAAGAGTCTGCGCAAATACAGCTACAAGTGAGTTCGCAAGCTGTACTCTAATTTGCTGTTGTTGTCCCTGGGGGAAAACGTCAATAATACGGTCAATAGTCTGAGATGCAGAAGATGTATGAAGGGTACCAAAGACCAAGTGACCTGTTTCAGCTGCAGTAAGAGCCAAAGCAATAGTTTCATGGTCACGCATCTCACCAACAAGTATAATATCAGGGTCTTCACGAAGTGCAGATTTCAAAGCATTTGCAAAAGTTCTTGTATCCATCCCTAATTCACGCTGGTGAATGACACTAAGTTTTGATTTATGAACGAATTCGATAGGGTCTTCAATAGTCAAAATATGTTCTGCTCTTGTTCTGTTGATATAATCAATCATTGCAGCCAAAGTTGTTGATTTACCGGAACCTGTAGGTCCTGTAACAAGGACAAGACCTCTTGGTTTTTGCGCGATTTCGGTAACAATTGGAGGCATACCCATATTTTCGAGGGTAGGAGCTTCTGAATTAATCGAACGGAAAGCAGCCGCATAAGAGCCCTTATCTTTATAGAAGTTCACACGGAAACGTCCCATACCTTTAATGCCGTATGAAAAGTCAAGTTCCCAATCCTGTTCAAGCCGGCGGCGCTGATCATTGGACATCATAGGGAATAACAACTGTTCAACCTGATCCGAAGTTAACGGTTGATACTCCAT
Organism: uncultured bacterium; assembly: GCA_902802825.1. GTDB lineage: Bacteria > Cyanobacteriota > Vampirovibrionia > Gastranaerophilales > Gastranaerophilaceae > Zag111. Next base: position 3,903 of record CADCNV010000053.1, read on the forward strand.
ACGAATTAATTTACCATCAACACGCTTTATTGGAGGTAACGACGCAGATATATGCAAGTCAGACCCGCCACATTCTATAACTTCTTTAAGTAAATCTTCGATTATCATTATTTATCACCTCAATTAATCACTAAAATTCAATAAATCATCATTTTCCTTAGCTGCAATCTCAAGCATCAAATAAGACATGTACGCGCCCAATGCTATCGCCTTAGGGTCAAGCTCTGTCTTATTTGCCGCCTCGATTATAGCTGAATTTATTTCAGGATTTTCATCCTTGATATAATGAATCATTTTCTTACGCCATTGCGGCATATCCTCAAAAACCTCATTAAACACATTTTGTGCAATTTCTTCAGTTATTACAGGCAACATACAAAAATCCTTATATAATAATCCAACCTTAATCATTATACATTATAAACAGCTCGAAGTCTACATTTTGCTAAAAATCATATATTTAAAGTATAATACTTTTATGAAATTAACGAATTTAGAACTTACAAATTACAGAAATTGTGCAAATATTATTTTTGATTTCGGGAAAAATAAAACATTGATAATTGGCAAAAATGCTCAGGGAAAAACAAATATTCTTGAAAGCATATATTTTTTGTCCTGTCTTAAAAGTCCCAGGACATCAAATAATACGGAATTGATTAAATTTGGCGAAAATCTCTGCAATATAAAAGCACAAATTTCAAAGAACAACACAACAATTGACTTATCATATCAATATAACATAAACAAAAAAAGAGAAATATTTCTGAACGGGGTTAAAACAAGCATCAAAGATTTTAAAAATACCATTAAATGTGTTTTATTTTCAAGCTCTGATTTATTACTGCTCAGAGGTGCTCCCCAAGACAGAAGGAATTGGCTTGATATGGCAATCTCCCAAATTTATCCTGCATACGATACAAGATTATCAAAATATGAAAAAATTCGAATTCAAAAAAATAATTATTTTAAAGAATGTGCAAAAACAGGGAAATACGACGATTCATTATTAGATGTACTAAATGAACAGCTATCAGTCACGGGCAGTAATATAATATACATAAGAAAAAAATACCTTAATGAAATTGAAAAAATTGCAAAATTGAAACACAAAACTATAAGTGAGACAGAAGAGCTTTCTATCAAATACGATTGCAATTTTTTGGATGATGATTCTATTGATGCAATTAGCGATATACAAACAGTTTTTAAAGCATCACTTGAAGAGAGAAAAAACGAAGAAATTCGCAGATGCCAAGCTTGTGTCGGGCCTCACAGGGATGACATTATATTTTCAGTAAACGGTCTTGACGGAACAAAATTTGCTTCCCAGGGGCAGCAAAGAACAATCGTACTTGCACTAAAACTTTCAGAGTTGGATATAATTACCGAGAAAACGGGGGATGAACCTATATTACTTTTAGATGATGTATTGGCCGAACTTGATGATATAAGACAAAATTACCTGTTAAAATCTATTTCTAAAAATACGCAAACAATAATTACATCCGTAGATACTTTACTTTTTGAAAATGAATTTTTAAATGATGTTCAAATATACAAAATCGATAAAGGTGAAATTATAAAATAGTAATTATAAAACAATTTGCGTGCCCAAAATTATTTTTTGGCTGTCAGGAGCATTATCGTTTTGACAAAATACGTAATTCAGAATAAATCTTAACGCCTGACCTTTGATAAACCAATTTATACCGGCCGTATATTCTCGTTTAATATTTCCTGAGACAGTTCTGTCAGGATCAAACTGATCAATTCGGGCTATCAACTGTAAATACGGTTTTACTTTCCACCCCAGAGTATATGCAAATCCACCTGCCTGCTTATTACTTAAAGCAGCTCCGCCATTATATCCGTCAGCTATTGCGGCCTCGAAATTTGTCCATAATCTTTTATGCTTATAACCGACATAAACTGTACCAACAGTATAATTAAAATTGTTATAACCTGCATTTATACCACCGCCAATTGTAAGTTTCCCATATTTACCATCGTTTGAACCAAACGGTTTTATATTGAACCATCCGATAAAATCAATTCCCGGCATTCCACTTGTCAATGTTCTGCCGGATGAACCAAGAGATAAACTGTAATCGGCATATTCATAGTTCCCTAATAATTTTACGGAAGTTGTCCTCAAATTTCCAAAATTTCTTGCGATTTGAGACCTATGTAAAAATGGCAAAGTATAAGTACTGCTACCGCCTTCAATTCCGACTTGACCTCTTGCACGACCAACCTGAATCTTATGATGCGGAATTTTATTATATGTAACATACATATCAGACCACATACTATCAACATAACTTTTCCCTTCTTGAGGAATAGGCATTAAACTAAACCTATATTCAAAGGCCTTGTCTTTTGTCACTCCGAAGAAACCAACTTCGGTTGTTAATTCATCATATTTTGTTGAATAATTATGTGGATTAAATAAAGCAGATATCGATCCCCTGTTTGAACCAAAAAATTCGATACGTCCGCCATTTTTAAATTTATGAGTCAAAACATCCTTTAATAAATATGACGGAACATCAGTACGTGATATTTCAGTTTTTAGTACCTTTTGTAAAAATGTTTCTTCTTCATAAGACTCTTGAGAATCATTTGCAGCATTTACCTTATTTGTAATTTCAAAAAGCAGCTCCGCGCCATCAGTAACATTATCCTGAGTATAATCATCACTTTTTATCGTAACTTCATTTTCCTGTGTATTTTCAAGAAGCTCAAGGGCAAGATACTCATTTTCTGCTTTAACAGCATTTGGAATCATAAACAGGGTAAATATAAAAAATATCGGCAAAAATTGTTTCATTTTTTAATTATATCATGCAATGTTGTAGAATTTCTCATTTTTTTATTGTATATTTGTAGCTATGAAAAATAAAACAGAAGTTTCAAAGAATTTAGATATACACGCCCCGATTGTTGAAGCACTTAAAACAGCATACAATAATCCTACCTATCAATTCCACATTCCGGGGCACACAAAAGGACTTGGAACATTATCCGATTTTAGAAATTTAGTTGGTAAAAAAGCACTCCGGGTTGACACAACGGATGAATTTGACAATTTGGGGACATTAACCCCTGCAACCGGTCCGATAAAAGAAGCCCAAGAATTAGCAGCAGAAGCATTCGGAGCAAAACGGACATTTTTTCTGCTTAACGGTTCTACAATAGGAAATCTTGCAATAGCAATGGGATTAACGAAAAAAGGTCAAAAAGTAATCGTTAACCGCAATTGTCACCGATCAATTTTGACCGGTTTAATAATTTCGGGAGCTGATCCCTTGTGGGTATTACCTGAAAAATTTTCACAATGGGGCCTTTGGGGTAATATTAAAGCCGAAGATATTGAAAAATTATTAGACGAAAATGACGATGTTTCGATGGTATGGATTACAAATCCTACATATGAAGGTGTTGTATCAGACGTAAAAGCAATTGCAGATATTTGTAAAAAATATGATGTGCCTTTAATTGTAGATGAAGCACACGGGTGTCTTTGGAATTTTAACTCAAAATTACCTGAAACTTCATTAAAACTTGGTGCTGACATTGTTGTTCATTCGTTGCATAAAACAGGCGGGAGTATGAGTCAATCTTCAATGCTCCACATCAGTAAAGATTCAAAAATAAACGCTGACGATGTTGAAAGAGCGTTGATGTTACTGCATACAACAAGCCCGTCATTAATGCTTTTAGCTAGTCTTGATGCTGCCAGAGCGAACTTGCAAAGCACAAAGGGACAAAAGCAGTTAAACAGAGCCATATCAAATGCAAAATATTTACGTTCTGAAATTGATAAAATGGAACACATTCATCAGCTAAAATCTGACTTTGGATATAAAACGGATGTTACAAAAATATTTATCAAAGCAGACGGGCTTTCGGGGAAAAGGTTAGAATCCATTCTTGAAATAGATTTTGGGATTGAAGTTGAAAGTGCAAGTGATGAAGGTATTTTAATATTAAGCAATATAGGAAATAAACGGTCCGATTTTGAATATTTGGCAGATTGCCTGCACAACATTGACACCCATAATTATAAAGATATATATTATATGGAAAATAAACGCCATATGCCAATGCTTGTACCTATCATCAAAAAGAGTTTACGTGATGCATATTTTTCTGAAAAAGAAATTATACCAAAAGAACAAGCCGTAGGGAGATTATCAGGAGAAGTTGTTGCAGAATGTCCTCCCGGGATTTCTATTTTACTCCCAGGTGAGCTTATTACAAAAGAGCATTTACCTTATTTAACGGACTATCAAACTATTGAAGTTTTAAAATAATTTTATATAAATATTAATTGTAACAAAATGTAAAGAAGAATAGATGAAAAATTAAAGTTCCCAAACATGTTGTCCGACATGAGAAATATAGGAAACGAGAACAAGAAAGGACAGCTAAAAAAATGGGAATGAGTGCATCACAAGC
>CADCNV010000054.1 GCA_902802825.1 uncultured bacterium
TATTTAAAAGGTGCATCAAATTTAAGAAAATAGCGAAAATTTGATTATATTTTTTCAAAATCTGAAACGGAAGGATCTAAAAGTCTTCTTCCTACATTTTCAAATGTTATGGAACAAAGAGTTTTATTCCCGTATTTAATAATTTTTTCAACAACCCCATTCCCGTATCTCGGGTGAGATACCTTATCTCCTGCAACGAAACCTATATTGCTTCCTGATGATTCTGTTTCATCTTCTGTTTCATATACAGGTACAATGGGAGTATTTTCATTGTCATCAAAATCTTCATCCGAAAAATCATCATTTTCTATTGAATTATCATTTTGAGAATTTTCAATAAAATCTAAATCATCTTCGGTGAGTTGGTCATTTTCTTCCTGAGGAAAATCATTTTCAGGTAATTCTATTTCATTTTCATCAGAGGAATTAAATTCATCCATAAAAGATAAATCTGTGTCATCGTCATTTTCTTCTTCTGATGCATCTTGAACGTCCTGAGAAACAGATTCAATATCTTCAGATTTAACAGGTTCAACCCCTTCTGTTTCTTCATCTTCATTTTCATATTCAACATTATCATCAGCCAAAATGTTTTCTATCTGCGGCTCATTTGAAATCGTGTCCTCAGCTTCAGGATTTGAATATTCCTCAGTTGTATATGACTCATCAGATTCTGATTCATCATCCTGATTTGTTGCTTCAGATTCGTAGCTATCTTCAGAATCTTCAGCAGGTACAAATGATGAAATATCTGATGATGAATCTGTGTATGTATCTTCATCAGTTTTCAATTCTTGAGAGGAATGAAGTTCCGGGGCTTCCTGCAAATTATTTATCGCATAAATATCATTTGAAGACAAAACATCTTCTTCAATTGCCGGTACAAATCTTTGTCTGTCACCAAATACGTCTTCTTTTGTCAAATCAAGATTCAAATCTTCCAATGAAATAATTAAAGGAATTCCCTGAGTCAATTTACCATATATAACTCCTTCTGACGGATTCAATTTGTTCAGGAAAGTGTTGTATGATGCGAAATCATGCTGCATTGTTTCAGGAGCAAACAGCATAATGTTTTGGGCATGAGATTTTAATTCTGAAGCATATTTGTAAGAATGGCTTGCAAATATGGTTGTGAATACGTGATTGTGATTTATCAGTCTTTTTACAAGTTTTTTATCAGAATTATCATCTGATAACGGAACAAAGAAATATACGTACTTATCATATGTTTCAATAGTTTTGTGTACATAGTTGATAATATATTTCTGCAATTCTCCGTTAATGTCTTTAATATTTATTACAACACAATTTTTATTTCTTAATGTTTCATCCAAAACTGTAAATTCGTCTGCTTCATTGGCAAATATACCCAAATCGCGGTATTTCAAAAGTTTATTTTTTACCTGAATAACGGCTTTTGTCGGAATATCAACATTTTTTAAATCATATTCAAATATGTAATCAATAAAGCCGGAATTAAGAGGAAGTTTAAAATCCTTTGCCAGCTCCATTTTTGGATAATCTTCAAAGAATGAATCCGTATCTATGATTACACTTTTTTCTTTCATTCTGAAAAGTTGTCTTACACAATTTGAAATCAAAACAGATTTTTCGAAATCATTTTCACTAAAAACCGTAAAATTGTGTTCAAATATTGATACATCAACATCCAATTGATCAGGACACCCTGAAATTTGACCGATTCTTAAACGATTTTCAACCGGCAGCAAATTTAACAATTCATTTGCAGGAAGTTCCACAATATTACTGTTTATACTTGGAGTGGAACCGTCATATTCGCTTACAACTCCTTCAGATGAAAAAGAAAACATCAATTTTGCAACTGCAAAATTATTTACGTTATCAGCTTTTAGGTTTACATACTGAGCAACATAAGACTTTTCTTCTCCGGTAAGTGCAATAAATTGTCCGAGTGTCGGTCTTTCGTTTTCATTATAAGAAAGTTTAATTAGATTATTTCTGATTTCGATTAACTTCATTTAAATGCCCTCTACATTGACTTTGATTGTACCATGAAAACAACATGGCTTGCCAAAATTATTAAGTTAGTTAACATTTATTGATTTTTCCATAATATTGTATATTTCAACGGTTAACGGACATATTTTCAAATCCCTGTCTACCAAGCTTTTTATTGTTTCTTTGTAGCAAGCTAAAATTGATTTGTTCAGTCCGTTTTCGCTTTCTAAATCTTTTGTAATTTTGTTTCTGTATTCTTCGTTTCGTGTGCGTGGTTCTATTTTATCGGCAAGAAAAATAATTTTTTCAAAATCTGTCATATTGATTTTGCCCAAGGTGTGCCATCTTATTGAAGAAAGCATTTCTTTATCATCGATTCCGAAAACAGTTTTGGCAATATAATAGCTTGCCGGAGCATGTAAAGTTTTTTTGTTTGCACGTTCATCTTCATCAACATCATCAAGGTAAGAATCAATTATTTCAAGTAATTTTTTATCGCTGAAACATTTTGCACAGTCATGCAACAGCCCTGCTGTGTATGCTTTTTCTTCATCAAGCCCGAATTTTTTGGCTAGTTCTTTCGCACTTTCCGCAGTACCGAGTGAATGCTGATATCTTTTTTCGCTGAGATTTTCAGTGAGCCATTTATGTGCTTCTTCCATACTAATCTTCATATAATCCATTTTCTAAAATATATTCCTTTACTTTTTCACTAATTAAGTTTTCTGTATTTTCGCTTTTTTTAATTTTTTCTCTTAATTCTGTCGATGAAATATCTTCAAAAGCCAATTCTTCAAAATCAAAATCGTAGCCCTTATCTTTCAAATAATTATACTCTAAAGGCGAAAAATTATTTTCTCTTTTAAATACGATAAATTTAATAATATTTTTTAATTTATCTGCTTCATACCATGTTTCAATTTGCTTAAAAGCATCAGTTCCGATGATAAAATTTATTTTACCTTCAACGTCATATTTTTTATACAATTCACAAATTGTCAGATATGTATACGATTTCCCTTCTCTTTGAAATTCTATATCACTGACTTCAATTTTTGGATTATTCAAATCCGAGAGAGCCAATTTTGCCATTTCTAATCGATGTGAACTCATGTCTCTGTCGTAATCTTTATGAGGCGGCTTGTATGCAGGAATTATAAGAAGTTTGTCAAAACCATACTTATCAATTGCATATCGTACAACTCTCATATGGGCATTATGAATTGGATTAAACGTCCCTTGAAAAACACATAATTTCATAAGATAATCTTATCACAAATTTTACAGAGAAAGGATTATTTATGAATATTGCAAATGATTTAACAGAACTTGTCGGGCATACCCCGATTGTAAAACTGAATAAGCTAAATGACGGCGATGCTGATATAGCAGTTAAACTTGAATATTTCAATCCCGCAAATTCAATAAAAGACAGAGCCGCTTTGCAGATGATTCTTGATGCTGAAGCAGCCGGAAAAATCAATAAAGATACGGTGCTTATTGAACCAACAAGCGGAAATACAGGAATTGGGCTTGCAATGATATGCGCAATCAGAGGTTACAGAATAATTCTAACCATGCCTGAAACAATGTCACTTGAGCGCAGGGCAATTTTAAAAGGTTATGGGGCGGAGCTTATCCTAACCGAAGGTAAAAAAGGTATGCAGGGCGCAGTTGATAAAGCTTTTCAACTTCACAATGAAATTAAAAATTCTTTTATTCCTTCGCAATTTGATAATCCTTCAAATCCAAAAGCGCATTATCTGAATACATCAGAAGAAATCTGGAAAGATACAGACGGCAAAGTCAATATTGTTGTTGCAGGTGTCGGTACAGGCGGAACAATAAGCGGTATTGCAAGAAAATTGAAAGAAAAAAATCCGAATATAAAATGCGTAGCCGTTGAACCATATTCGTCACAAGTTCTTGCGGGTAAGGAGGCAGGGCCGCATAAAATTCAGGGAATCGGGGCGAATTTTAAACCGCTGAACTTTGATGAAAAATTGATTGATGAAATTATTCCCGTTAAAAATGAAGATGCAATTGAAACCGCAAGGAATCTGGGAACAAAAGAAGGTATTTTAGCCGGTTTTTCAGGCGGAGCAAATGTTTATGCCGCACTTGAATTGTCTAAAAGACCGGTAAACAAAGGTAAATTAATCGTTACTGTTCTTCCTGACTGCGGGGACAGATATTTAAGTTCTGAATTGTATAATATTTAAAAATTATACAATTTTATCAAACTTTATTCCAAGTTCATTCAACTTAGCAATAACGTCGGTAGTTGGGGTTGGCAGTTCGATCTTGTCGACGTGGAAGTTTGCAGGTACTTTGAATTTTTTTGTAATATCCAAAATCTCGTTGTACAAATAAGGTCTTTCAAGATTTTTCCCTGTTTTCGCCGGAATTACTGCAGTTTTCCAGCCGGTATAAATCGGATTGATAGCTCTTACAGACATAATTATTTCCTTTATTAGTAACAAATTAATTAAAATATAAAGAAAGTGTAATTTCTACACTTTATAAACTTATGTAAACTGTTTCTTGACTTTAAAAAAAATCACGAGATACTAATATAGTGAAGAGCTAATTAGGAGGGCTGTATGACTGCATTACAAACAACAATTTTAGAAAATATTAATTCACCTGCTGATGTAAAAAAACTTTCATTAAATGAAATGAAAATTCTTGCTCAGGATATAAGACAAGGAATTTTGAATCGTGTAGATAAGGTCGGCGGGCATCTTGGTCCTGACTTGGGTATAGTTGAAGCAACAATAGCACTGCATTATGTTTTTAATTCCCCGCAGGACAAATTTATTTTCGATGTTTCTCATCAGGTATATCCGCACAAAATGCTTACAGGAAGAAAACTTGGCTTTTTAGACCCGCTTAATCATTCTGAAATTTCAGGTTATTCTAATCAGAATGAAAGTGAGCATGATCATTTTATGATAGGGCATACATCAACTTCTGTTACTCTTGCAACAGGAGTTGCAAAAGCAAGAGATTTAAAAGGTGAAAAATATAATGTAATCGCTCTTATCGGAGATGGTTCATTGTCAGGAGGTGAAGCATTTGAGGGTCTTAATAATGCATCTGTTTTAGGGTCAAACTTTATTGTAATAGTAAATGATAACGAAATGTCAATTGCGGAGAATCAGGGCGGATTATATAAAAATATGAAAGAGTTGAGAGATTCAAACGGAACTTGCACAAACAATTGGTTCAAAGCATTTGGATTTGATTATATTTATGTTGAAGAAGGCAATGATATTGAAACATTAATTAAGGCATTTGAAAGTGTAAAAGATTCTGTACGTCCTGTTGTAGTTCATATTCATACATTAAAAGGTAAGGGTTTTGAAAAGGCGGAGCAGAATAAAGAATGGGGTCATTGGTCGATTCCGGGGCTTATCAGTCAAAATCTCTCCCCATCAGGAGGAAATGCTCCCGAATGTTATGAAACAATTACAAAAGAATATATTTTGAACAAAGTAAAAGAAGATCCGTCAGTAATTGCAATAAATGCAGCGACTCCGGGGGTATTTTGGTGGGATAAAGAATTCAGAAACAAATTAGGCAAAAATTATACAGATGTAGGTATAGCAGAACAGCATGCTACAGGTTATGCATCAGGACTTGCAATGAACGGTGCAAAGCCGATTTTTGGAGTAATGACGTCATTTATTCAGCGTGCTTATGACCAATTATCTCAAGATTTGGCGTTGAATAATTCTCCTGCAACTATTCTTGTGTATTGGGGCGGAATTTCAAGTGCGGATTGTACTCACTTAGGATTATTTGATATTCCTTTGATTTGTAATATTCCAAATATTGTTTATCTTGCACCAACTTGTAAAGAAGAATATTTGAAGATGCTTGACTGGTCAGTTGAACAAAATGAACATCCTGTTGCAATAAGAGTCCCTGCTTCAAATTATGTTGTTTCAGGCGCAGAAGATACAACAGATTATTCAATATTGAATAAGTATAAATTGGTTGAAAAAGGTTCAAAGGTTGCAATTATTGGTTTGGGAGATTTCTTTGAGCTTGGTAAGCAGGTGAGAGAAGAATTAAAAACAAAATTAAATATTGATGCAACTCTTATTAACCCGAGATTTATTTCAGGGATTGATGAAGACCTGCTAAACAGTTTAAACTCAAACCACGATATAGTTATTACGCTTGAAAACGGAACTTTAGACGGTGGTTTTGGAGAAAAAATCTCAAGATTTTACGGGGATTCTGATATGAAAGTGCTTAATTACGGTGCATTTAAGGAATTCAATGACCGTGTTCCGATGAGTGAATTAAATCAAAGGTACCACCTGACAAAAGAACTGATTACCCAGGATATTGAAAAATTGTTATAATGATTTAAAGAGGGTATCAATGATGCCCTCTTATTTTATCCCATAAAATATCGAAATGTTTAAGTTGATTAATTGTATAAGAAAAAGCAGTTTCAAATTCATTGTCGTACTTATTAGTTCTGTCATAAATTTCTGCCATCCTCGCAATACCGATAGCTAAACTGTCTCTTAATTCGTCATACTCTTTATTTATATTCATAAAATATTTATAAGTAAATTTATCACTTGTGATAATAATATTATCACAAGTGATAAATAATTTCAACTTAGTGATACGTAAATTATAATAAAATTATGATATACGTTAAACTTGATGATTTGATATGGCAACATAGGACTTCAGCAGAAGATATTGTAAAACAAACGGGTTTGGGAAGTTCTACTATTTCAAAATTGAGAAATTCTAAAAATAAGAATATAAGTCTAAATACTTTAAATAAATTATGTGGTTATTTCAATTGCGCAATATCCGATTTGTTAGAATATACTCCCGATTAAAATAAAACATTGATTTTTAGCATGTATAATGATTTTATGAAAAAGCAAATTTCAGATAAAGTCATAAACAGGTTAACTTTGTATCATTGTATTTTGAATGATTATATAAACAAAGGGGAAGAATATATTTCCAGCGGTCAGATAGCATCGTTGTTAAGGATTGATGATTCTCAGGTTCGTAAAGATATTAATCTGCTCAATAATTCAGGAAAATCCCGTGTCGGATACATAGTTAAAGAACTAAAAAAATCAATTGAAACTACTCTTGGATTTGCAAAAAACAAAAGGGCTTATATTGTTGGTGCAGGTAATTTGGGAATGGCGCTTGCAAAATATGGGAATTTTGCAAATTACGGATTAAATATAGTTTCTCTATTTGATAATGATATAAACAAAATCGGTAAAGAGATTAATAACAAAAAAATTCTTGATGTAAAAGAATTGCCTGTTTATGTCTGGCAGCATTATATAGACATTGCAATTTTGACTGTTCCCGCTCAATTTGCGCAAAGTACAGCGGAGTTTTTAGTCAAAGCAGGCATAAAATACATCTGGAATTTTACTCCTACGGTTCTCAATGTTCCTGATGATGTTCAGGTATGGAATGAAAATCTTATGGGAAATTTCTTGCAATTTACGTATGATATAAATTAGGAGTAATATGAAAATAAATTTCAGTTTTTTTTCATTCGGGAATAAAAATATCCACAGCATTGACGGGAATTACAATGTAAAAGAAACTTTTGATGATAATCATAATCTTATAAGATTAACAAGATATGATGAAAAAGGGCGCGATATTGATACTTTTGAATATAACGGATATTGATACTTTTGAATATAACGTTAAAAAAGAAATTACGGCTCATCAGCACAAAGAATATACTTCTTATGGTTTGATAGAAACATATAAGAATGAATATCAGGAGTATAAACGCATTATAAAAAATGAAAAAAGAGGTTCTTTTGTTCACCATATTGAAGAATTTATTTCCAAAACGTCTCCGAAAAATAATTATGTAAATGAGTTTATACGAGATTTTACAGGTAAACTCGTAAAAATTATAAACAATGGTAAAATAATATATTCCAAATAAGTTTAATTTTCGAAATTATTTGTGATGTTATAGATATATTCTAAAATTTGGGCAAAGTATTTCAAGTTGGAATTACCATTCAAAACTAAGTCTGCTTCTTTTCTAAACGGCTTAACGTATTTTTCGCCGGCATTCGATATATAATTCCAGTGTTTCAGAGCATTTTCTTCGTCCTGATTACGTTCTTCGATTGCGCGGGATATAAATCTTGAACGGCGAAGTTCGTTTTCGGTTTCCACATATATTTTTATATCAAAGATATCCTTAACTTCTTCATACATTGTTGCAATACCTTCTACAACAATGATTTTTTGAGATTTTACTTCAAAAGCATTCGGTACTGAAACACCCGTTCCGTTTGGCAGATACATTGGGGCCTTTATATCTATCCCGACTGAAAGGGATTCCAAATCTTCTCTCAACACGTCAAGTTGAAAACTTGACGGCGCGTCAACATCATAACCGCTGTCTCTAACATTATCAAATGAACCATATTTATTTATTAATTCGGATATGTCATTAAAATAATTATCTGTACTTAAAACAGTTACAGGCATGTTAAACTGCCCTATTACGTTTTGAATTTCAGAACAAATAGTTGATTTTCCGGAAGCAGATTCCCCTGTAACACCAATCAGAAGCTTTTTAGACGGATTGTTTATTATTCTCTTTGTAAATCTTGTAATAAAATCCGGAGAGATTGCGTTAATTATGGGGGATTCTTGTTTTTTATCATACAAGAAAATTTGTTTGAATTTCGTCTGAAGATAGAATGCAAGTAATTCACGACCTGATTTGGAGTTAAAATCCGGCTTAAATATTTTTTCTTTTTCAATTTCTTGTAGAGATAGCATGTTTAATTCCAATTAAATTAGAGGATATGCAATTTATAATACACAAGAAAAATTTTTTTTGCTACATTTTTTGAAAATTCTTAATATTTATTGAATCGCTCATCTTCGTCTGTCCAAATTACCATAACCTCTTTTGGCGAATAAAATGGATTAAACCAGTGAGTTTCTTCCGAAAAATCTATTATTGCATCGTAATATCGGATACGATTTGCAATTTTTTTTGTATAATTCAATAAATCTGTCATAATTTTCCTAACTATCATAATAAATTTATTATGTGAGCAGAATTCTTCAAAATAATCCCCGAAAAGCATTGAATAAAAATAAAAAAATTATCCTAACGGACAGGTAACGGACAATTGATTATGAACGCATGTTTGTTCATAATACATATTATATGTATGTTCATTCTTTCTCTTTTCTTGCGATGAAAAGAGAAAGAACGAACCAAGAAAGAGAAAATACGCAATGAATAATACCGCCTTACGGCGGCATCAGACCGCTACCGCGGTAACATGTGTTTTTGCCTGTCGGCAAAAATCTCTTGGCGGGGCTAAGGACAACGCCCCGCAAATGCTGTCACCCACTACCTCTGGAAAAGAAGTTGGGGCGAGTGTCTTATCAAAGGCGCCGTTGTATTAGGCGCCTGATTGATTTTTGTCCGCAGGACAAAAACGTAAGCACAATCTGCAATAGTTTGTGAGCGGAGCAATGCCGTTAGGCATTGCCGTAATTTGCGAGTTTTTCTTTTTTGGTTCGTTTTTTCTTTTTGCTTCAAGACAAAAAGAAAAAATGAACAACATATTCTCATAATATGTATTATGTACGACAGAAAGGAGAACATAATGACGACAAGTTTTAGGGGATCAAAAACTGAACAGCAGCTTATAAATGCATTCGCAGGGGAATCAATGGCAAGAAACAGATATCTTATGTATGCATCAACCGCAAAAAAAGAAGGGTATGAACAAATTGCAGAAATTTTTGAAATAACAGCGCATAATGAGTATGAACATGCAAAACTTTTTTATCAGCACATTGGTTATACCCCAAAAGGACATGTTGATTCTTTTTATCCTTTTGAATTCGGCTCAACTGAAGAAAACTTGCAAAGTGCAATTAATGGAGAGGAAGAAGAATATACTCTGCTTTATGCAAATGCTGAAAAAATTGCTCTTGAAGAGGGCTTTGATTTGGTTGCTTCAACGTTTAAACACGTTATAAATTCAGAAAAGCACCATGCCGAAAGATTTCAGCTACTGTACAATGAAATGAAAAGCGGAACAATATTCGATAAAACAGAATCTCAAAAATGGATATGCAGGGAATGCGGGTATGTCCACGAAGGGAATTCTGCCCCTGATTATTGCCCGAATTGCCATCATAGAAAAGCATATTTTCAAATATTATGTGAAAAATACTGATTTTAGTGGAGTAAATATTGTTGCCCTAAAACATGTAATTATATTATAATAATTATGATATGAGAGTAAATTGGAAAATTGTAACCTTAACAGGGTTGGCAGCTGTATTAAGTGCGGGATACATTTGGGGAATTCCTGCAGTAATTAACTTGCCAAAACACAAATCAGAAATTGAAAAATCTGTTTTTGAAAATACAGGTTATAAAATTGACCTTGGAAAAGCAGAACTATCAATGGGTTCTTTCCATTCCGTATGGGTTAAGAGTAATAATATTGCAATACTGGAAAAAGATGGTTCAAAAGCATTATCAATTGATAACCCGAAAGTAAAACTTAAACTTTTTCCTCTGATATTTAAAAAAGTAGAGATTGCTCATATCTTTGCAGATAAAGAGGTTGCAAATTTTGTATTTTCAAAAGATAAAAAATTCTTGCTCGGCGGTGTTCCGCTTAAATTAGAATCAAAAGACAGCCCTTTTACGGTTTCAAAAGTTTATCTGGATATTGGGGAATACCAAATTAATTTGGATGATCAGTTAAATAATAAAAAACTTGCTTTAAAAGGGGATTATCTTAACAATGCAAAGTTTGTTCTTGATGATAAAATTCAATTTGCGACAAAAGGTAATTTTATTGTTGAGAACAATGTTACTCCGTATTTTGCTGATATAGAGCTTGACTTGCCGTTAAACAGATTTAATGATGATAAATTAAAAATAAAGGGTAATATTAAAGATTTTGATTTGTCCAGTATTTCATCATACGCTTCTGTGTTGTCCAACGGTATAATTCAGGAACTTAAAGGAACTGTAAATTTTGATGCCGATACACAGGTAACAAAATATGGTCATAAGCTTGTTAACACATCTTTATGGACAACAGGGCTTGAAATTATCGGAAAAGACAAGCCCTCACAAATTATTTATCATGATAAACTGACGCTGAATACAAATTTTGAAACAATTGCTAACGGTGTGAATTTCAAAAACACAACCCTGAAATCAAAAGATTTTGATTTTTCAGTAAACGGTAAAATTGCGTCTTCCGGCAAAAAAATACCTGCTATGGATTTAAAAATAAATGTAAAACCTGCGAAACTTGAGGACGCCGTAAAATTATTACCGTGGTTCAGAAATCTGCCGCCTGAAATGGATTTTTATAAATTCAAAGAAACAACTTTGTGGGGTACCGGAGAAGGTAATTTACATTTTGTCGGTAATGGTGGAATGCCCGATGTTTTCGGGAAAGTAAAACTCCGCAATATGCACCTTGTCAGGAAGGATTTGCTTTTGCCTGAAGGAGGAAGTACAGATTTAGATTTTGTCGGGCAAATAATGAAAGTTAATGTTTTTGTTCCGATAACAAAAAAAGAATCTGTTACCGTAAAAGGATTTGCAAAAGTTGACGGTTCAAAATATTCTGAACTTGATATTAAAAGTGAGGGCTCGGTTAGTCTTGCTACTGCCCAAACAGTTCTTATGCCGCTGCATCAGATGCTGAAATTCAAATTGGGACCTGTTCCTGTAATGAAAGCCACAGGTTTGGGTTCAATTCATGTACGCTCGGCAGGCACAAAGCTTGATCCGCATTTGTTCGGAAAAATGAATTTTTGGAATGGAAATGCTTCATTTAATCAAATTAAAAATCTTGAACTAAGAAATGCTTCCGGTGAAATTATTTTTGATGACCGTAATGTATCTTTCAGAGTTGCAAATGGCACAATCAACGGTAAAAATACCAATATTTACGGAAAATGCAGTGTATTTGGAGATATAAATGTTTTTGCGGAAACAAAAGGGCAAAATATTCCTGATATGATAAAGGTCGTTAATTCATCCGCCGATTTATCCGAAGTTCAGAGAGTAGTGAAGCCGTTTACAAATCCCGAAGGAATCGGTGATTTATATTTAAATATATATGGTAAAGCGCAAGATGATATAACAGCGATAAAATTTAATGAAGATTTGTTTGCCAAAGGAAAAATAACTCTGCATAATGCTTCTACAATTCTTCAGAATACGCATTTGCCATTCAGAAATGTCAACGGGATTGTAAATTTCGATAAGAAAAATGCTGATTATGATATAAACGGATTTCTGAATGATTCTAAAGTACATGTAAAAGGAACCGCGCATGATATGAGTATGGATCTTGTTGCTACATCAGACAGATTTAAACTTATTAACCTTTGGGATGCGATGAAACCGGATTTATTTGTGCCGTTTAAAAAAGAATTAGGTGAACTCGAAGTTGCATTTACCGGGAAATATAAAGGGGTTGCGGATGCATCAAAGCTTGATTATAACAAAATAATAGTTGATGGAAAAATATTATCAAATATGCATTCCGGTAATTCTATAAAAGTAAACGGTGGAGATTTCAGCGTTAAAAATTCTGTTATAAACGCAAAAGGTTTAAAAGGAATGTTTAGCGGTAATCCGTTTACATTGTCTTTTACGGGTGCAAATATATATGACACTATGCAAATTAAAGATGCGGTATTTGACTTTAGTAATTTCAATATAGCGTCTTTAAATGATATTAAAGATAAACTCGGATTACCTGAGCAATATCAAAAACAAGTTGATGCCATAACAAATATTGATGGCCGTATAGATATAAAAGGTACTATTAAAAACGGCGGAATATATTCGGATTCGGATTTGAAAAATATAAGTTTTGTATACAAACCGTTTGAGGCACCTGTAAGTATTCAGTCAGGCAAAGCAATTACGCGCGGATCAACTCTTTATCTTGATAAAGTAAATGCAAAATTGAGTTCTATGCCGTTGTTTATAAACGGAAATATTACAAATATATTAAAAAATCCGTATGCAAATATTTATGTCGCAGGGAAATTAAGTCAGGAATTTTTTGATGATTTTATAAATGAAATGTCGGTTTATCCCGTAAAACTCAAAGGGGATGCAAATTTTAATACCAGATTAACCGGAACGGTTGATAATATAAGAGCAAATTCTACTTTGAATGTTAAAGAGAATTCATCAATATACTATATGGGTGCAACACTTGCAGGTGCGCCGTCCGGCTCAACCGACAGTGAAGAAATTGCAACAAATCCTGTATCAATAAAGGCAGATACAACTATTACGCCTGACAAAATCAAAATAAATTCTTTTGATTATATTCAGACAATCACTTCTCAAAATAAAAGAGCTTCTCTGCAAAAACAATTGTCAATGAGTGGAACAATATCGCTTTTGAAAAATAACATACTGAAATTCAATAATCTGAGAATAAAAACATTCCGCCCGACGGATGCAAAAATATTCAATATTGTGCTTAAAAAACCGACAATTAAACAGGGAATATTTATGACTGATATGGTTTTAAACGGCACTTCGGTTGCTCCTTACGGTTTGGGGACTTTGAATATATCGAGTATAGATATTCCGATACTTGATTCAACAATCAAAGATATTGATATTGATATGCAAAAAGATTATATCAATCTGAATTCGCGCGGTGTTATTTTGACAAATGATATAAGCGTTCTTGCTAAAATTGTAAATAAAACAACTCCGCCATATATTATTGAAAATTTTGAAGTAAAAACTGACGGTTTGGATTTGAATGTAATAGCAAGCAGATTTAATGATTACGATACCGACAAATTAAAAAATAAAAATGAGATTTCTGACTCAATGGCAATTTCGCCCGAACAAATAATTATTAAAAACGGACATATTACAGCAGATAAAATTATCATTAAAAAGGCAGAGGCAACAGATTTCAGCGCAAAAGTAACTATGGGAGAAGATCATATTCTTCATATTGATGATTATACGTTTAATCTTGCAAACGGCACAGTCAATGGTGAAATTATGACTGATGTTACAAAAATGGAATCTAAGGCGACAATGAATATCAATAATGCTGATGCGGAAATCATAAGTGAGAATTTCTTTGATATGCCGGGGCAGATGTATGGGCATGTAACAGGTGATTTGCAGGCGTCATGTAAGGGTATAAACAGTGTTGAGTGTCTTAATACCCTAAGCGGAAACGGCAAATTCAAGGTAAAAGACGGCAGAATGCCAAAACTCGGTTCTCTTGAATATCTTTTAAAAGCGGCGAACCTTGTCACAGGCGGTATAACAGGGGTTTCAGTAAACGGTATTATTGATTTGATTACTCCGTTAAAAACAGGTGATTTTTCACAAATCAGCGGAAATGTTAAAGTTGAAAACGGCGTTGTTAATGACATCAATGTTTATTCGGAAGGTAAAGAGTTGAATATGTACATGACAGGCAGTTATGATTTGTCGACTTTGGTTGCGGATATGGAAGTTTACGGCAGTTTATCAAAGAATTTTTCTACGCTTCTCGGTGTAATCGGCAACGCTTCTCTTAACAGATTGTTAAACAGAATTCCGTGGATAAATATTAATGACATAAACCCTGAATCAACAAGTAATATATATAAGATACCGAATTTCAATAAAGAAAATGCAGTTCGTGTCTTCAAAGCGGAAATATTTGGTGACATCAACGGAAGCAATTATGTCCGAAGCTTTAAATGGATTAAAAACTAATTATTTATTTCCTTTTGCTCTATTGTGAGTTTTACATAACATCTGACAGTTGCTAATATCTGTAGCTCCACCTTTTGACCAAGCTGTTACATGGTCTGCATCCATTTCATTAATTTTCCATATACGATTTTTATTATTATCATTTCCTAAAGCACATAAAGGACAATTTGAAACTCCTTCAGCTTCAGCTTTTTGTGTTTGTTTAGCATAAACTGTCTTTTTATCTCTTTCATCAAAGATACGGATTTCAAGAAGCTTACTATCTTCACATCCACCAAGTACATATTCAAAAATACCTTTTTTATTTCTTACAAATTCATCTGCATACAGTTCTTCTACTTTTCTGCCAATTTCTTCAGGGCTATATGGTTGTTTATGATATGTTTCATACAACCTACCCCATTCAAGTCCTCTCATTTCATCATAAACACTAGGGAATACACCATCAATCCAATCTATAACAGAATTGAAATATGTTTTTAACTCATTAATATTTTTGTCATGTCTATGTTTTGACATATAGTCTTCTATATTTCCCTTACTAACCCAATTCAAAGCACATTCAAGGTATTCTTGACGGTTTACAACTGCTTTAACATAAGAACCCCATCTGTCTAAATTTGAGTTTTGTGAATTGCTAAATTCTTCTTTTGCTAGTGTTACAAAAGTTCCTGAATAAATAGCATTTAAAATTTCTTGATGGTTTAATGGAATACCAACAATATTGATAGTTTTAAACCACTCTTTTATTTCGCTTTCTGTACCCTCACATACATATATCAAAAGTTTTGTATTAAGTATTTTTTCTTGTTTGTCTTTCGCAATACCCCTAAAATACTGTTCCATTTCGTCTTGTTTTATTGCAAATTTACTTGTAATAAAACGACCTAATGAGGTTATTCTCTGTTGTCCATCAAGAACTTCATACTGCCCGTCTTCAGTTCTTACAAAATATATTAACCCTATAGGATAACCTTTTAAAACAGAATTAATTACAGCTACATCCTTTTTGCCATCAGCATAAATATAGTTTCTTTGATATTCCGGTTGAATGGTTAATTTCCCTCCCATTCCATAAAGACCTTTGCCTTCAAGTTCGTTGTAAACAAAGCCTTCGCAAATATCTTTTACATTCCATTCAGTATGCAGTTCTGTTTT
>CADCNV010000055.1 GCA_902802825.1 uncultured bacterium
ACTCATGTTGAAATCCTCATGTTTTTATATCAATATTATATTATGAGCAAAGGGGAAATCAATCATGTTAATAGCTGGGATGTGAACATTGAAGACACTACCCCTGCTATGCAGCAGTATCTGAAAATAAAAAAAGAACATCCCGGAATCCTTCTTTGGTACAGAATGGGAGATTTCTTTGAAACTTTTTTTGAAGATGCCGTTATTATGGCAAAAGAGCTTGAACTTACCCTTACAGGCAGAGATTCAGGGGCAAAATTAGGCAGAGTACCGCTTGCCGGAATCCCCGTGAAAGCTGCGGATGCTTATTTGGAAAAGCTTGTTGCGAAAAATTTTAAGGTTGTAATTTGCGATCAGCTTGAAGACCCGAAATTTGTAAAAGCAGGTCAGGTTGTTAAGCGTGGGGTTACAAGGGTTATAACTCCGGGGACTTTGACCGAAAGCAATCTTTTAAAGCAAAATTCAAATAACTACATTTGTGCAATATACAAAGACGAGAAGAAAGATTTGTTTGGTTTTTCTTATGCGGATGTTTCAACGGGAGAATTTAAAACTACTCAGGCATCGTTAAATTTGATTATGGCGGAGCTTGCAAGGTTGAATCCGTCTGAAATTGTTGCTCCAAGCTTAAAACAGGACATAAAGCCGTTTCAGATAGTTGCAGATGAAGTCGTTAATCTGCCGGAAGAAATTACAAACAAATATAATTGTTCAAAAATTCCTTCATCTGTTTTTGAAGAAAATTTTGCTCAAAATAATCTCAAAACCGTGTTTAAAACAAAGAGTCTTGAAAGCTTCGGATATTCAAGATACAAACTCGGATTTCAGGCAGCAGGAGCTTTGCTGGCTTATATATGGGAAAATTCCAAAGAAAATATGCCAAAATTTGAGCGCATTGAATCTTATGAACTTTCTCAATATATGATTCTTGATGCATCGACAAGAAAAAATCTGGAATTGACAGAAACATTGAGAGAAAAAAATAAATATGGTTCACTGCTTTGGGCTGTTGATAAAACTAAAACCAACATGGGAGCACGGCTTTTAAAAAGCTGGATTTGTCAGCCATTAAAAAATGTTGATGAGATTATGACAAGGCAAGATTCCGTATCAGAGCTTGTTGCAAAGAGTGATGTAAGAATAAATTTATCCGAACTTCTTGATAAAATTTATGATATTCAGCGTCTTGCAACAAGAATGAGCAACTCTTCCGCTAATCCGAAAGATTTTGTCAGCTTAAAACTTTCTCTTTCTGTATTGCCTGAACTTCTTGAATGTACAAAGGATTTAGAATATGACATGTTTTCAAAAATTCGTGAATATTCCGAAGAAATCAGCGATTATGTTCAAATGATTGAAAATACCATTGTTGATAATCCTCCAATGATTTTGAAAGAAGGCGGAATAATAAAATCCGAAGTCAGCGGAGAACTCGATTATTTCAGAGATTTATTAACAGGCGGAGAAGAATGGCTAAAGAGTTTTGAAGAAAAAGAAAAAGAAAGAACAGAAATAAAAAATTTAAAAATCGGATATAACAAAGTATTTGGATATTACATTGAGGTTACGAATTCAAATCTTAATATGATTCCTGATGATTATATAAGGAAACAAACTCTTGTAAATGCCGAAAGATTTATAACCGAGGAACTCAAAAAACATGAAGACGATGTATTATCGGCAAAATTTAAATCAACCGAATTGGAATACAAATTATTCACGGATTTCAGAGAATATTCAAAAGAATATGTTTCAAAAATTCGTGAAATTGCCGACAGTATCGCAACTGCGGATGTCCTTGTGTCACTATCAACCGTTGCGGTTGAAAATAATTATTGTTGTCCTGTGATAGATGAATCAAATGATTTCCTTGTAAAAAACGGCAGGCATGCAGTCTTGGAAAATATTTTACCACTAGGCGAATACGTTGCAAATGATCTGGAAATCAAGTCAAATGTTGTGTCAGGTGATGATACACAGTTTATGATTTTAACAGGACCCAATATGGCAGGGAAATCAACTTATATGCGTCAAAACGCCCTGATTGCTATTCTTGCTCAGATTGGTTCATGGGTGCCTGCTGATAGTGCAAAAATCGGAGTTGTTGATAAGGTATTCACAAGAGTTGGCGCAAGTGATGATTTGACTCTTGGGCAATCAACATTTATGGTGGAAATGATTGAAACCTCGTTTATTTTAAATTCTGCAACCGAAAAAAGTTTTATTTTATTAGATGAAATTGGCAGAGGGACAAGCACCTATGACGGGGTTGCAATTGCTTGGTCTGTCGCGGAATTTATTGCAACTAAGATTAAGGCAAGATGTATTTTTGCAACTCACTATCACGAACTGAATGTTATGACTAAAAAGTATCCGCAAATTAAAAATTACAGAATAACAATTTCGGAAAACAACGGTGAAATTGAATTTTTAAGAAAGGTTGTATCAGGCGGAGCAAGCAGAAGTTATGGTATACAAGTCGCCAAAATGGCAGGGCTCCCGAGTGAAGTAATAAATCGATCGCAGGAATTAATGACAAAAATGCAAAAAGATTTTTCTAAAAATCTTGCATCAGGGAAGAAAATAGTACATAATGAAGACGGCGTTCCTCAATTGTCATTGTTCGGAATGTAAAGAATTATTAAAATTGGGCAAAAATTTTAGTTTATATGTTTTATAAGAAGCATCAAGGAGTGTGTGTATGAACGTAACATTTAATCCAAGTGTGAATTTTAAATCTGATACTAATTTGATTTCAGAAGCAGTAAGAAGAATACAGGAACCTGAAAATCAAAGACCTGTTTCACAAGTTCCATCAGATAAATTTGAACAGGAATTTAAAGATATGCTGGACGAAGGAAGAAGCATTGATTCTATATTAAAAGGGAAATATTGGGAAAAAACATACAATCCTTCAACAAATACTGTTCATGCAAAGATTCCAAATTCCTATGACGGGAATGAATATACAGTATATCCTGACGGGAAGGTTGTTGTAACCAACGGTTGGGGTAAAAACGAAGTAGAACGTGAAGCAAACAAAGAGCTTGCAGATTTTATAAAACAACGCAAAATCCAATATGAAAATGCAATTCTTAAAGAGCTTGAAAGCAAACCAGAAATTGAGCCAAAATCAAATGATTATGCAAATAAAACTTATACTCAGGCAGAATTGGATGAAAAAGCTAAAATCTTTTCCGAACGCTTAGACAGTCGTAAATGGAAAAAGGAATATCTGCCCGATAATGATATTATAATTGTTCGTAACAAACGTATGAAAGACGGACCGGAATATATGATAAAAAATGACGGTACCGTTTTGGAAACAGGTTTGCGCGACAAAGCATTGACTATTATAGAACCAAATAGTGAAAGCGCAAAAACGTTTGCAAAATATAAAAGAAAATTAGATCCTAATGCTCCAAAGACTTCGTTATGGATGAAAGGTAAAGAAGCAGTTGCAGATGTCTGGAAATTCTTCTCGGTATCGGCAACAATGGCTGTTGCAACCGCAAAAGGTTTATGGCAGGGGGCATTGACAGGGGCAGCAGTATTAGCCGGTGCGACTGTTTTGAAGGGAGCTGTGAAGGTTATTAAAAATGAAAAAACACTTTCACAAATTATAACTAACCCGTTGCAAACAGCAGGTAAAACAGGCAAAGCACTTGCTATCATTGCAGGCGGTGCAGTCTTAGCCGCAAATCTTATTGCCGGGCGTTTAAAAGCAAATCAAAATTCGGCTGTAATTGAACACAAAATTGATGTTCCTCATAACAACGATTAATTTGGACAAATTATATAACGGCTTTATTTTAAGTGTGATGTAAAAAGTTAAAATTTATGCTAAAATATTAATATGGCTGGTACTCGTTTAAATAAATACATCGCATCCAGTGGCTTGTGCTCCAGGCGTAAGGCGGATGAGCTTATTGAATCCGGGGTTGTAATGGTTAACGGGAAAACTGTTACAGAGCTTGGGTATTCCGTGCAGCCAAAGGATAAAGTTTTTGTCAACAAACAGCTTATTCATCCCGTAAAACATGAATATTACAGATTTTATAAACCCGCAGGTTATATAACGACTTCTGATGATGAAAAAGGGCGTAAAACGATTTATGATTTGCTTCCTGAAAAATTGCATAATCTCAAGCCGGTGGGGCGTTTGGACAGAGAATCAACAGGACTTCTGATTCTTACAAACGATGGGGATTTGATTAATGAATTAACCCATCCGAGTGCCAAAGTACCTAAATTATACAGAGTATCTATAAACGGTAAAATTAGTCAAAATGATATTGATACGATGTATAAAGGAATTGAAATCGAGGATGGTAAAACTGCTTACGCAGAAGTTAACGTGCTTGAAATTGATAATTCTCATACAACAATGGAAATACTTTTGTATCAGGGTATGAATCGTCAAATTCGAAAGATGTTTAAACATTTAGGTTTTGAGGTTGTTACTTTAAAAAGAATTCAACACGCAACTTTAAATCTTGATGGTTTAAAGCGCGGAGAATTTAAACCGATAAAGCCACAGCAAATTAAAGAATTAAAAAATTTTTTAAACAGAATTGCGGGGTCTAAATGATAAAATATGCTATTGTCGGAAATATTGCAAGCGGGAAATCTGCTGTTGAGAACATTCTGCTAAAAGCGGGTGAAACAGTTGCTGATGCGGATAGATTTTCTCATGAACTTCTTGATAATAACAATGATATTATAAATGCATTTAAGGATTACGATATTTGTGAAAACGGTAAAATATCAAGAGATAAATTAGGCAAGCTTGTATTCTCGGATAGAAAGTTAAAGTCACTACTGGAAAGCATTTTGCACCCGCAAATAAAGGAAAAAATAAAAGAATTTTTTGATAAAAATCAGGATAAAGAACGTGTATTCGTATCTGTTCCTCTTTTATTTGAAGTAGGGATAGAAAATATGTTCGACAAAATAATCTTCATTTACTGTGATGATAAAATTCGGTTAGAACGCTTGTTAAAACGCGAAAATTATACAAAAGAATATGCTAAAGCCCGTATGAAATCTCAGAAAAATCAGGACGGTAAAGTCAAATATTCTGACATTGTAATTTACAACAATTCAACACTTGAAGAACTTGAACGACTTGTTAAGAAGTTAATCTTATAAAACCGCTTAAATCAGAGTAATCAGGGCTATAACTGTGTTCTTTTACCCTTTCATCGCGATTCCCTTCAATAGTGTGTATAACTCCGGTATCTTTGTCTATTTCGGTAACGAAACCTGTATGCGATGCATCATTTTCATTGAGAATAATTATGTCTCCGGGCTTTATATTTTCTGCTATGAAAGTTCCCTTTTTTGCTTTGTCAGAAGTTCTTATAAAATACCCGTTATTTATTGCCCAATTTTTCAAAGTCCTGACATCATGATTGCCAAAACCGGAAGGGATAATTTTACCCTGCTTCCTGTACGACTCTTTAACAACATAAGTTACAAAATCCGTACACCATTCCTGATCAAGCGGATCTTCAATTTTACATGTCGAATTTACACAGAATTTACGATGAGAGCCGTCAAATTCAGAGCAATCAGAGTATTTTTTTGCGGTTTTTACAAATTCACTGCTAATACTATTACTACTGTCGGATTTTGTAGTATTTGTTGTTATATTTGCAGTTTTTGGCTTCTCAATCGGCTTTGTGGCGTAACTTGTCGGAATTGGCGTTGACCTGAATGTTTGAACAGGCGCATAATATTGCGTACTCTTTGCCCCAAATGTTAAATATGGATTATTGTATCCCCCGTAAAACATTGGTTGAGGATTATAATTTAGAGCGAATATGTTAGGATAAAAATTATTGCACTGATATCCGCTAAAATATGGATTCCCCACACCTATTCCTCCCATGTAAACCCATGCAGGATTAAATAGGGATGCATAAGACGGGCAGTTTCCCCCGCAAAACCCCATATAATAATGTGATAATATCGAATTTAAATCCGTATTGTAAGTTATAGGTGTTGTTAACCCAAACAATAGATTATCCCCTTTTACTTTCTGTTTTCCCCTGTATAAATATAAAGTATTTTTAGAAGATAAAATTGCTCTTTTGTTACAAAAATTAAAGAGGATTATTTTTTTACTGCAACATTAGGTCTTTGAACAGATAATATCATTTCATTAGGGATGTAAAAGTCTGTCATACCATAATTTGCATTAATGAATAAAAATTCAAGTTTCTCGCCGCTATCGATTTCTAATGTTTCAAATGGGATTTTAAGATCCAGAACTTCATCATATATTACTTCCATAGATTTATAATTTTCTAATACCCACATATCCCCGGGGATTGCCTTTACAAGGCGAAGAAATCTCAATTCATTGTCCCTTATTGATATTTGTATTTCATTATGAAACTTTTCCATAGAAATCGGAGGCACATTTGTGGATTTATTAATTAACCTGATTGGAGAAAGCGCTTGTGTTCTGCCCGCTTTTCTCAGATATATATACATTTGGTATGTGCGTTGGATAGTAGTAATATTTTCTTTAATATATTTATTCAGGTAAAATCTTAAATAAAAATTGTCTTTATCATTTCCAAAGCATATTTTATCGAATAATTTTGATTCCCTGAGTACAGGTCCGTCAGGGATATCAATACAGCCGGCATTAAGCCAACTGTCGTCATCTGTTGAGTTTTTCCCGCTTATTTCAGGAGTTATAAGAGCTTTCGGATAATTAGACGGACGAGCAGGAGAAATACTTACCAGCGGTTCATCTAAATATGACGGATATTCTAAATCAAGAGTTTTATAAATGTTTTTTAAATGAGTCCTGTACAGAAAATCGAAAATATTGTCACGACCTGAGGAATTTGGCTCCCCATACCACCAAAACCAGTCGCTTCCTTCACAGACCAATAACTCTTTTTGGGCGTCTTCTATGTTTGGATGATTTGGTTCACGTTTTTTAAAAGCGGTGAAATCGTCCTTTGCTCTTTTTAAATATTTCCATGCGATATCTTTTAGCGGCTCATCAATCCACAATTTGTACCCTCTGTTAAAACTTGCCCCGGGAACAATCTTATTCAGCGGCTTATGCTCCTTTGTATTTTCTATATAGCCACTTATTAAAACAGTTTCAAGCGATGAATCCTCGCTGATTAGTTTGTATAAAGTTTCAAGGAATTTATTCCCGTCTTCAATGTAATTTTCCCAACAGTTTTCTCCATCCATTGCAATTGTCAAAAGGTGATCTTTATCCGGAGAGGATAAAATTTTACTTTGTAATATTTTAATTCTGTCATATAAATCATTAGCTGTAGCAACAGGATTATGATGCGCATATTCAAAACTAACCAAATTGTATATTGATGATTCTCTAAAAATCATTTTGATATCAGAGTTTTTAGTTTTATATGAATAAGTTTTTAATAAATGATAAGGATCTTCTAAATATCCTTTAAAATCATGAACAAATTCAAAGTCAATTGAACTTGCAAGATTGCCTTCATCTGATATAGACCATTCGACTCCCAAATCAGAGAGCATTTCAAGAGTTTTGGCACTGACGCACTGCTCTGAAGCCCAAATACCTTTTGGTCTTTTTCCGATAAGTTCTTCTATTCTGTCTAGTGCTTTTTTAGTTTGTAATACAGCATCTTCTTCGGTATTAAGTGCAGACAACTCATCCATATCAGAATGATCTTTTCTTATAGATTTGTAGTCAAGCAAAATCGGTAAAATCGGGTGATAATAAGGACTTGTGGTAATCTCAATTTTATTTTCTTTTACTAATTTTCTGATGGTCGGAATTACTCTGCTTATTATTTCCCTATGAATTTGTATAATTTGAATTCTGTCTTCGAGAGTGTAATTTGATCCCTTGTTATAAAGCTTTTTTAGTCTTTCGTCTGACTCTCTAAAACTTGGGTCTATCCAGGAAAGATTAAATAATGCCATCAAATCGGAGTACTCCTGATTAGTTAATACGTCTGTATTTTCAGTACCATTTTCCTGTATAATCTTATATAATCTGTGATACTCGTCATTGGGCAGAATCATTGTCTGGTAGTTTGAATCAAAGAAATTATTTAATATAAAAATTTTATCTTCATGTGAAAGTTTTTCAACCGGAGCAA
>CADCNV010000056.1 GCA_902802825.1 uncultured bacterium
TTGAACTTAAAGAAGTTGAAAACAAAAAAACTCACAAAAAGATGTATGTAATGTGTGAGACTGTTAAACATGCTGGTGTTGAACAGAAACTTTACAGCCGATTCCGTACTCTTGATGATTTTAAAGTTGTAGCTGGAGCTTGTTTAAAACATACCTATCCTGAAATTGAACAGGATATGTCTAATCAGATTCAGGAACATAAAAAGAAGGCTCATTCCTTCTTCTCAATTAAGAACAGGCACACCGTTTGACGGTCTTTTGGATCAAAAAATTGAAGTAAAAGTATTAGAAGCAGATCCTAAGAAAAATAAACTTATCTTATCTCAAAGACAAGCTATTGCTGAACAAAGAGATCAGGTTGTTGATAATATTCTTTCAACTCTTGAAGAAGATATGGTTGTAAAAGGTGAAGTCGTAAGAATTGCTGATTTCGGTGCATTCATCGACATCAACGGAATTGATGGTTTGTTACCGATTTCCGAAATTTCATGGTCTAGAATTAAACATCCGTCAGATGTAATTTCTTTAGGCGAAACTTTGGAAGTTAAAATCATTAAAATTGATAACGAATTAAAGAGAATTTCATTGTCATTAAAGAGAATGGGTGAAGATCCATGGCAGCAAATCGAAGGACAGTTCTCTGAAGGTCAGGTTATAACAGGCACAGTAAACAAAGTTACCGGATTTGGGGCTTTCATCAACATCTTCCCGGGCGTTGAAGCATTATTACCTGTTTCAGAAATGGCTGAAGAAAATGTTAATCCGTTCAACAAATTCAAAGTTGGTGACAGTGTTGAAGTTCTTATTAAGAAATTCACTCCGCAAGAACACAGAATTGCATTGAGCATAAAAGATATCAATTCTGATGCTTCAGCAACAGAAGAATCAGCTGAATAATAAAATTCAAAAATAAAAAAGAAGGGATGTACAAACCGTACATCCTTTCTTTTTGCAAAAATTGAAAAATATTACAACGGTACGTGACCACAATATACAAGACTTGCCCAATTTTCAAAATAACTTATTTGAGTAACGCTTCCGGTCCTTATATATATTTTCAGAAACTTATCAGCAGGAATACCGAGTGCACCGCAGATTGCGGCCTGAATAACATCCGGGTGAGTGACTATAATTATCCTGTTACCTGTATTCTTTTCAACAAGGCCATCGATTACCTTTTTAATTCTGCATATATATTTAACCGTACTTTCACCCGTGTTACCTTCATCAGATTCAAGATTAGCAAGAATATGAGATATTCCGTCCGGATACATTGCCAAAATCTGTTCATAAGTCAAGCCATTCCATTGACCGCATTGCCTTGATGTTAAATCATCAACTACTTCAAAATCCTGCTTAAACGATTTGGAAATTAATTCGGCAGATTGCTGTGTGCGCACAGCAGGCGACGAATAAATGACGTCATTTTTAACAGCACGAGATTTTAAATATTTTACAACATTTTCGATTTCATCAACACCTTCTTCTGACAAAGGCGGATAGTTGGCAGCATCAGAAAAACGACCTTCTTCCGAATAGATAGTTGCCCCGTGACATACAAATGTAATTTTACATTTTCTATTAAAATACATAAATTTCTCCTAGTATAATTATAGCACAGTTTTCATTTTTGCGGTAGTATAGAGAAAAAGGAGAAGAATATGAAGGGTAAAGCTTTTAAATTTGGGGATAATATCTCAACAGATCATATTGCTCCGGGCAGATTGTACCACTTACGCTCGGATTTAAACGAATTTGCCAAGCATGTACTTGAAGATGCAGATGAAACATTCGCTTCAAGAATGAAAAAAGGCGATTTTGTTGTAGCAGGGAACAATTTTGGATTGGGTTCTTCAAGAGAACACGCACCTAGAATAATGAAAATTGCAGGGGTAGGCGCCGTTTTGGCAAAATCATTTGCAAGAATATTTTACAGAAATGCAATTAATATCGGGCTATTAGCAATTGAATGCGACACCGATTCGATTGAAGACGGAGATGAACTCGATTTAGATGTTGAAAAAGGGGTAATAACCAACCTGACAAACGGCGCAATCATACAGATAGAACCATTACCGCCTGTAATGATAAAATTACTAAATGACGGCGGGCTTGTCGAACATATTAAGAAGAACGGAGATTTTAAACTGACGGACTAATTGACTTCGACCGTTTATTTTCTTAATATATTTGAGATTTTTTACAATTAATTATATTCTTGAAACATAAAGACTTAAGGGGAGAAAAATGAATATACAGGAACGCACAGAAGAAATTAATGCAGTTATAAGAAGTATTGCAGATTTTATACAGGTACACAAAGATATTAAGGACGACTTTAACGAATACCTCCGAACACTCGGGCAAAGCACAAAAAACGGAGTGAATTTTCAGGCGGCCTGCTTTAGTTATATATTAGAAAGAAATTTAGGAGAGGACTACAAAAGCATACCTGAATTATACATAGAAAATAACAAAGACCTGGATAAAGAATCAAAAAAAATAGTTGAAGCAATGCAGGATTCAATATCATCAGTTTTTGAGATTAAAAGAGTAACAAAAACCGGATTTGAATTTTTAAATATAGTAAACGAAAAGCGCTATATGGTTACATCTTTAATCAAAATGACAGCATTCAGAGGAATTGGTGTAGGTTGCTTTATTATTGCAAGAGTTGTAAAAATTGATGGTGACGATTACCTACTCGAAATTTCAGGTGTTTTACCTTCTTCAAGAAAAACCGATGCATACAGATTTGCAGTTGCAAAAATTATTCAGAATCCTGAACTCGTATATCTTGATAACCCTGAAAAACAAAAGGAAATTGAACAGGATGTTGCAGATATTTATGAAAAATTCATTAAATTTTTCAACGGTAAAACTGAAATTATTACCACAAACAAAAATGCAGATGAATTAATCGGAATATTCAACGACTATGCAGAAGAAGGAACAGAATCAGATTATGAAAAATTTATAACAGAGCCGGCTGAATATAAATTCTTCAACGTTTCGGAATTTAATAATTCATACGACAATTTTCTGGAAAACTCTTTGGGCGGTTTTTCTTCTCACAATGAAGAATATGACGTGGGCATAGTTTACGATAAAGAATTGGGCTTATATGCGGTTCCGTTCTACGGCACTTTTAACAAAATATTTGAAGTGAAAGATTATACGACAATCCAAAACTATGATGAATGTATAAAATATTTCCTCAGAAATGATAAATACAGTGCAAATCTTATAAAAATGGTAGCTGAAAAGCATAAGAACTTTATGCAAATCGTAAATGCAGTAATTGCAAAAAATTACACACTTGACGAATTACTCAGAGTGTATAAAAGAAGATATTTAAATAACAAGATTATGTCATCGACAACAGTTTTATACAGATCAAATGCCTTTTCAAATACTCTTGGAATTATAGAAGATGAAGAAAGCAAACCTGCAATAGATTTATCTCAAAAAATCGGGCGAAATGATCCTTGTCCTTGCGGCAGCGGCAAAAAGTTCAAAAAATGCTGCGGGGCGAATCTGTAATATAGTGAAAATAAATGATAAAACAATTAAAGCTTAAAAATTACATATTAATCGATGAACTTTGTGCGAATTTTGACAGCGGTTTGAATGTTATAACAGGAGAAACAGGTGCGGGGAAAAGTATACTATTAAATGCCATAGACCTCGTATTTTCAAATCGGGTATCAAAAGAAGTAATTAAAACAGGCAGTGATAAAGCAGTAATTGAAATCACCCTTGAAAACAATCATAATGATTTATCTTCACTATTTGAAGAGTACGGGATTGACGATTTCGGCTCGGAAATAGTAATCTCTAAAGAAATTTCACAAAATGGTGTTCGTTCGAGAATTAACGGGACTTTAGTAAATCAGGAATTACTGAAAAGACTAAAAACCCTTTTTGTTGATATACACTCTCAACATCAGACATATACCTTTTTGCAGCCGCAATACCACATAAATCTTCTTGATTCATATGCAAAAGATTTTTATGGAACAATACTTGATGAATACAAAAAAAAATTTAAAGAATACGCAACAATTAAATCTGAATTGGAAATAGCAAAAAATTCTGCAAATGCAACAGAATCTCAAATTGATTTTCTCAAATTCCAGATAAATGAAATAGAAGAAGCACAAATTCAAAATGAAAACGAGGATAATGAGCTTGAACAGGAGCTTGAAATCCTGAATAATGCGGAAAAGCTAAAAGAGTTGACGGGTTCTGCTTATTGGGCAATCAATGGAGATGATGGCTCAATCATAGAATCACTTGCTAAAATTAAGTCGGATATATCAAAGGCCTCAGGATATGATTCAAAATTAGAAACAATTAATTCTGATTTTTCAAATGTAGCCGAATCATTACGAGAAATTTCTTCATTTCTGAGAGATTATTCTCAAAACCTTGATAATGATACCCAACGACTTAATGATATACAGGAAAGATTATTTTTACTTGATAAATTAAAACGCAAGTACGGCGGAAGTATTTCAGGAGTATTAAATACATATAACAAAGCAAGTGAAGAGCTTTCTAATATTGAATTTTCTACAAAAAATATTGAAGAGCTCGAAAATAAAATCAAATGTTTTGAAGATGAATTAATAAAAATTGCTTCAAAAATAAGTGAGCACAGAAGTAACTATGCAAAAGTTTTATCTTCACTAATTCAGGATAAATTAGCTCTGCTTGAACTCCCAAAAGCAAAATTTGATATCAAAATTAACCCCAAAACAATATCTGCTGACGGAGCGGATGATGTGGAATTTATGATATCTACAAATGTATCAGAGGACTTAAAGCCACTTGCTAAAGTAGCTTCAGGCGGTGAAATATCCCGTGTAATGCTGGCAATTAAATCTATATTTGCACAAAATGATGACATTGATACCGTAATATTCGATGAAATTGATACAGGAATTTCGGGGCACGCCGCACAAAGTGTTGCGGAAGAAATTGCGCTATTATCAAAATTACATCAGGTTATTGTCATCACACACCAGCCAATTATCGCTTCAAAAGCTGATAAACACTTCTATGTAAGAAAATCACAAGAAGATATTACAAAAGTCGAAGTTTTTGTCCTTAACGGAGATAATCGAATTAAGGCAATTGCAGAACTTGCAGGCGGAGAAATCAACGAACAATCTGTTGAATTTGCTAAATCACTTTTGTCAAAATAATCTTGTAAATTATTGTTAAGAACAACGCAATTTTTTTGTTTAGCGAACTTTGTATAAATGCAATAAAAAGGAATCTAATATGCGAATTACCCCAATATCACAAAATTTATATACTAGTTTCAATATTCAAAATAAGAAAACACAATCACTGAAATCACAGCCGCAATTATCCTGCGACACAGTATCATTTAGAGCAAGAGCTCCAAAATTTGAAAATAGTTTTTTCATGGATGCATTATCGCGCGGCTACGACAGCATTGAGCCGGAACTTATTATTACAGCTAAAAAATTTCATGCATCATTGCAGCGTGCAATTGATAAAGTGAAAGCGTACGGCTTTGAATATGACGTTGAATACAATTCAAAATGTCCTATTAAACATAAAAATTCAGTAATGGACAAATATGAAAGACAAGGCAGCGCTCAGGACATGATCCGAGGAACTGTATATTGGCAAGATCAGCAGGATGTTTTGTCATTTAAAAAATTTCTTGAAGCAATGAAAGAAGAAGGTTGGATATTGGCACGGCTTAGAAAAATTGACCCTGAAACAGGCAAATTTATAAAAGGGAAAAACGGACAAATTCTGAGATACCCGGATTTAGAAATAAGGCAAAACGGAGTTACTGAAGAATCACTAGCACCTTTGGGAGAATTTATTCAACGTGCAGAAATATCACGACCAAGAGCATCAACGTATGCTGATTGGCAAATGAGGTTTGTAAGTTCAAATAATAAAGCAAAGATGGAAGACAGAAGAGAATGCGAAGTTATATTTCTCTACGGCAAAAATTACAAAGATGCCAAAGAATTAGAGCACAAATATGTATATGAACCGGTACGAGAACTAAAAAAAATACACGTCGACATGGATATAGAACACCATCCGAAAGGTTCTGCGGGCGCAACAATTGCATCTAGCTGCAAAGAAATTCAGAAACGGCTTGTTCAGTTTATATCACAACCTTTGTTTGTTAATGCTTTTAATGCGGACTTAAAAATAAAAGATGCAGTAAAACTTCCGGTCGAAATAAGTAAAGCATATTCACAATTAATAACAAACTATGCTAACACTATAAAAAGATTGATTCCAACCTATTATAGAGAACTAAATACAGAGTTGCTAAAAGATGAAAGAATAATAGAATCCATAAAAAGCAGTCCCTCATTCCAAATTCGCCAGGATAAAATAATTGACGAAAAAGAAATAAGAGACACGAAAAAAGCAATCAAAGGGCGCATTTCAGATTGGAAGGAAGAAGACGCCGAAAGAATTAAAAAGGTTATGGAAAACTTAAAAATTACTTTAAACAAATTTGTCGTAAAAGAATAACTTTTACGACAAATTTTTATTATTAATTATTTTAAATATAATGTTGCATCAACATTAGCATAAATAGTAATATTGCCCACCTCTATATTTGTTGCGGGAGCAGCTTCAGGAGCAGCATCCATTGAAGCCCCGGAAGCTCGCATTAGTTTCATATTAGAGTACGCAAAATTAATATTTCTTTGATTTAAGGAACAAGATGTACTTACACTTTTATAACCTGTTACTGCAGTACCAAGCGAAGCTGCAACAGCATCACCTCTGCCTTTAACCTGTTTTGCCGCAGAAGATAAAAGTTCTGCACATTGCTTATCCTTATTAGATAGAGTAAAATTCAATCTGTTTACATCAGTTGCACCCATTGAAATAGCACTATCGATAAAAGATGAGACCTTATCTAAAGATTTTGTATGAACAACGATGTTATTTGAAATTTCATAGCGATCAAACACTCGCTTATTATTTACATAATTATATATAGGGGTAGCATTAAAGTTTGCTGTTTTTATGTAATCCCCGTTGGCAGTATTTATATTAGCTTTGAGATAATCATATATTCTGTTGCAAATTTCTTTGTTCTTTTTGGATGCTTCCTGCATAGATTTTTTATCAGATGTTTTTACATTGATTGAGAACTCAACAGTGTCAGGAGAAACTTCTTTTTCAGTTGAATAAGAAACGCTTAGAGTGCCTTTCTGACAAGTTGGCGTAGCATCAGCATCCGCAGGCAGTAAAGTTAGCGGGAATACAAATAACGAAACGGCAAGAGCCGAAACTGTAAAAATCTTTTTCATAATACACTCCTTAATAATTTATTTTAAATTACTTAATTTAATATTTTCATCTTCTTCATGCTTTTCAGTCATTGGAGAAGTAACAGCCGGGTTATCATTAACTTTTGATGATTTTTGGAATGAATCAGCACTTTTCATCATAGAATTAACTTTTCTCATATCAGAACTTATGCGCGCTTTTTTCATAATCATATTTAATTCCGCATCAGATAAAGAATCGGGCGTTTCAAATGATACAGGCAGCTTCCCGTTTGAAATTATGAAATAAGACAAAGCTGTTATACCCCATAGCAATACACCCTGAAACATATTTAAACTCGGGAATGATAATAAATTTACAAGATATTTATTCCACAAGTGCATTGCAACAACACCGGGGAACATAACAAAACCGGCAAACAGACAGCATATAATAAAAGCTGTCATTATCAAACCTCTAAAACCGTTTATCTGAAAAATTTTCATACATTCATATCCTTTTACTTTATCATTTCAAGAAAATCATTTTCTGTCAATATTATAACACCTAAATTTTGTGCTTTGTCTAATTTTGAACCTGCATTAGCTCCGGCAAGCACAAAATCAGTCTTTTTAGATACAGATGACGACGTTTTACCGCCATGAGATTTTATTATATCAGATGCCTCATCTCTGGTCATGTTCTCTAAAGT
>CADCNV010000057.1:0-2294 GCA_902802825.1 uncultured bacterium
TATATTTTGAATTAAAAAAATAAATTTAAAAATAAAATTTAAATATTAAAATTATTTAAAAACTGATGGATAATTTCTTCTCATATTTAAAGTATTAGTCATAACAGGAGGACTAAATCTCGTTTGTTCCTGCATAATATTATATTTATAAGGAGCTTTTCTATGTGTTCTTTCATACTCTTTTTTTTCCCTTTGATTAATAATCACAATTTTTTCAGGTATTTGTGGGCAATCCCATACTCTCTGATTAAAAAGGCCATCTCGGCCAGTTTTTCCAAGGTGGGCAGGGGTAAACGGTCTCATGTGTTTAACAGACCCAGGTGGCGGTGGATTAGTATATTTTTTATTATTGTTTTTTCTTTCGATATCCGACATTTTTTTCAAATTATCAAAATATTTATCTTCATATCCATAAGTTTCTCTTATATTTGAGAAACATTCATTTTTCTTAAGAGAGGCGGGCTTAAAGGCCGATTTATACGCTCGTTGAAGTGGCACTGAACTTTGTGGCCTTTTTTTCCTTTTTCCAGATTTGCTTTGTAATTGCTTATTAATTTTATCTTCATTATTTTCATGCAATGGAGCATAAGAAAAATATATACCCGGAGTATTATTAAATCCTTTTTTCATCGGCTGGGTAAAAATTCCTCTTTTCTCTGTGATTACTTTTCCTTCTATTACTTTTGCTTTTCTTGGCTTTTCTTTATCTATGGGAAAATTTCTTTCAACAGGATGTTGATCGAATTCATCTTTGTAATGTTGTACACCTGGATATTTAAATATTGGTGTGGGAAGCTTATTTTTTTGGGCTTCGACCTTCTTTAAATGCTCTTCATTATCCTTTTTCCATCCTTCTATTAGTCTTTGTTGAACGCCTTCATCTGTTGTATCATATGATTGAAAATATGCGTGAGACAATGCTTGAGCCGCTCAAAGACGAAGAAGACGAATTGCAATTAGAAAAAGACACTTTGGAATCTCAAATTCAAGTCGCAAAAACAGATTACGAAGCTTGTCAAAAGATGGAACAGGCAGATGTCAAAATGCTTACACCAAACTACACAGGCGGACAAGGTTAATCAAGTCAGGAAAATCAAAGGCAAGGGATATAATTTACAAAGAACGGGACTTACAAAAAGCCCCGTTCTTTTTATTAATTAATAAATTTTAATTGTAACAAAATCTTAACAAAAGAGGTAAAAGTTTAAAGTTTAAGCCAAAAATGCCGACATAAAGAATAACAGAACTATAAGGAAAAATGAAAGGACTGTATTAAAATGGGATTGGCGGCTTCACAAGCAAGACTACTAACCATCACTGCACGGCTCGCAGATAATGAATTGCGTTCGCAAACCATTAACAATGCGAAAATGCGCCTTGCAACTCAGAGTGCGCAAGCAAGTGATGAGTATGTTAATGCTTTGAATTCCGCTCAAATGATGTTCTCAAACACTACTGTTGATGGTTTGGCTCAGTCTCAACCGTTGACATTTAATGCTCTTACTCAATACAGTCAATATAATAACCAGTACGGACTTGTTAATTCCGCAGGTCAAATACTTGTCAGCGAAGAAGATGCAAAGATTTTTGAGGGTTGTAATAATGATCTTGAAGCATTTTTAAGAGCTCACAATCTTGAATGGTCTACTACATTCTTTGATAAAACAAGCGGGAATTTGCAAGAAAAACTGACAAGCTTCTATGATGGCGAATCAGGTCCTGATATTGCATATTTGTTTAAAGATAAAACAAACGAAGATTTAAAAAAGATGTATCTGGAATCTCTTAGTGAAGAAGCTTCTTTGGAAGCTATGAACTATGACATTCTTGCAAAATCGTATATGAGAGCTTCAATAAATTTATATGACAGTTGTATTGGTGAAATAATTGGAAGTGTTTTGAAAGATTATGGTGGCAATATTGATACCGCTACAGAACAAATTACAAGTGGTAGAACAATGGATCAGGTCAAAAATATATTAGCCGGTATACATAATGATGTAAAACCTTTTGTAGTTGATGATGTATGGAAATCTTGGAATCAAGATATTAAATTCGAAGAACACACTATACTTGGAAAGTCATATTATAGTGTTGGTACTGCAAAAACAATTACATTAAATGATGTTGGACAAGAAATTGAGACCGGCAGTAATGTAAAAGTATATGGTAATTCATCAATAATGACAATATCAATTCCGTTTGGATCATCGGTTCAGGGATATAAAAATGGAAGCCCATTTTTTTCAAGTTCTTCTTTTGCGTTGGATCATGTCGGTGAGATTGCTTTGGAA
>CADCNV010000057.1:2367-14743 GCA_902802825.1 uncultured bacterium
TATCTTGAAGAATCTTCGGAATTCGATATTAAATCATTTGTGAAATCATATTTGAATGCAATATTCAGCCAAGGTTCATTTAATGATACTGCTGTTCGTAACGGGCAGTATACCACAGATGATGGGAATTTGAGTGGATTAACAGAGCTTCAAGGAGCGGAAGAAAAATTTTCAAGATATGGCTTGAATTATAGCACAAGTAATTCTGAGGGTTTAAAAATGCCAGCGGATGCAAAATATCTTGTTGATTTTGATAAATTGGCTGTTGAACGATCAGATCTACTTATTAAAGCGGTATCTTCTGAATATTTCAAAAGTGTATTAAACAGCTATGCTGTTAACATGATGCTGAATGTATTAGGGGAGCCAAAATATGCATGGACAGACAGAACAGATAGTGCAAATGTTGGTAATGCTGATTCTAAGGCACAATGGTTAACAAATTTATTCAACCGTATGCAACATGGCTATAAAGTTCTTGAAAACGGTCTTGCTAAATCGTCAGAATGGCTTGAATATGCCTTTGAAAGCGGGCTTGTAACAATGGAACAGGTCGATTTGTCTCAAAACTGGAAATCACTTGATTATAAATCATGCTCAAATATTTTCGAACAAACAGATAATTCAACCGCTGTTGCAAAAGCTGAGGCAAAATATAACAGAGCAATGAATGATATTAAACAAAAGGACAGTATGTTTGATTTGCAACTTAAAAATATTGATACTGAGCACAATGCATTACAAACCGAATATGATGTAATTAAAGGAGTAATAAATAAAAATATAGAAAGAACAATGAAATTTAATCAAAGTGCATAAAATATTGATGCAAAGAGAATTACGCCGGCTTTTGTAAGCCGGCGTTTTATTTTGTTATTCCCAAAAATTTTGTATTGGTATTCAGGTTCATTCCTATATTTTTTTCAAGCTCTGCTTTTGCATTGTTATATTCATAAAGTGATTTAAAATATTGTAATTTAGAGTCAGCAAGGGTATTTTGTGCTTCACGCATTTCTATCGGAGATGCTTCTCCTACACGGTATCGTCCTTTTGAAAGTTCATAATTTTCAATTGCCTGTTTTACCTGAACAGCCGCTACCGGAAGTTGATTTTTCTTTTCATGCAATTTTAGGTATGAAGTTTGAATTTCAAGATATATATTATTCTGAATTTTCTTTGTATTTGCCAATTCTTTGTCATACAAATATTTTGCCTCTTTTATTTGATTGTACGTTTTGGCTCCGTTTATAATCGGGAAATTTAAATAAAGCCCAATTTGCCAACCGTTATTTGATGTCCAGTGTTTCCCGCCTTCTTGGTACGCTCCGTCAAATTCAATCTGCGGGAAATAGGATTTTTTTACAAGTTTTACATTCTGTCTGGCTTTTTCAACGTTTATTTCTGCCCTTTTTAGCTCAGGTCTTGATTTTAATGCACATTTAATTGCGTCTGTATATGACAAATCGAGCGGTTCATAATCTAACTTCCCCTGTATATTGTATTTTTCAATATACGGTACTCCCATGGCGTTGTTTAATTTCGCGGTTGCGGTGTTTATTAAATTTTTTGCGCTGATTAGACCCATTTTTGCTTTACTCAGATTTACCTGAGCAATTGTTACATCAATTTTCGGATTAAATCCGATTGAATAAAGTGCCTGTGCCTGATTATAAAATGTCTGATAGTTATCGACGTTCATTTGAGCTACTTTTTCGGCTTCGTATGAGTACAATAATTCATAATATGCGGTTTTAGTTTTGTATATTACATCATTAACTACTGATGCAAATGTCTTTTTGGCAGATTCATACCCTAATCTTTGTATTGTTGCCTGATTTTGTGTTACCCCGAAGTCATACAGTAATTGCTGAAGTGAAATTTGCCCTAAAATGTAGTATTCATATTCCAAATTGTAGTTAAATGCATCTGACAGTTGAAGTTGTTTTATGTGTGACCAGCTTGTTTGCCACGAAATTTCAGGGAAATAATTAGACCATATTTGTTTTATTTTTGAGTCATTTATTAATATATCCTCAAATGCTGATAATATTTCTGGATTATTTCCAAGAGCTATTTTTATGCAGTTTTCAAGCGTCATGTCGACGGTGTAATTTACGCTGCCTGATATTACTTCTGTCATATCCGCATCAGTATCAGGGTAAATGTCTTTTATGTCCTTACCTGCACAGGTCAAAGCGCAAAAAAATATAATCAGGAATACAATTATAAGTTTATTCATTGTCATCCTCAATAATAACTTGCTTTTGTGGAATTACTTTTGCTGACCCGTCGGTAATTACCCTGTCTCCGCTTTTCAGGCCGGATTTTACTACCCATCTTTTGCTATCAAGCGGAGAATCAATTTCAATGTGGGTTATTTGAGGAATGTTGTTTTTGTCCAATTTATAAACATATTTGCCTTCCTGAGAAGACAAGACAGCTACTATCGGTACAATTGCCTTTTTTATTGCTTTATTTGCGAATATTTTAACCTTAACAAATTCACCATGAATCAGGATATTGTCAGAATTTTCAAATGATGCCCGAAGCTTTATTGAACCGGACAGTTTATCAATTTTATTGTCATAAAAATCCTGAACACCTGTATATTTATATTTTGTTCCGTCTGGCAAATATATTTCTGTTTTATGTGATGATATTCTTAAGTCAGTTTTTTTTAATTTGTCAAAATCCTCAGCCGATATAGAAAACACAACATATATTGGGTTTGTGCTGTATATTGTTGTAAGAGCGGGGCTAGAAGGTGTTACATAGTTCCCGACAGATATTTCAACTGCTCCTACTCTGCCGTCAACAGGTGCTTTTATATTTGTATATGACAAATTTCTCAGTGCATCTTTGTGTTGTGTTCTTGCAATATTTAGCTGGGCCGCAAGTGAATCTCGTTGTGATAAAATCTCATCGTATTTTGATTTTGCTATATAATCCTGCTTAACAAGCTCTTTTGCCCTTGCTAACTGCTTATTTGCATAGTTTAATTTTGACTGAATATTGTTTATATCTCCGCTCGATATTTGTGTGGCATACTGATATTGCTCCGGTTCAATCAAAAATAGAGTTTGTCCTTTTTTTACAAATGCACCTTCTTTAAAATAACTTTTTTTTAAATAACCCGATACCCTAGCCCCAATGTTTACCTTTGAAACAGAATCAACACGTCCTGTTGCTTCAAAGCTTTCATAAATTTCTTTTTCTTTAATCGTTTCAACTCTTACTTTTGGCGGGATATAAACGGGTTTGTAAGTTAATGCCAATATTCCCTTATAAACAAGACGTGCAAATATCGGCAATAAAATTATTGCAGAAACTATAATCAGTGTTTTTTTCAATTTTATCCTCAAAAACTAAAGATTTTCTTTTATAAATCTAATCATTTTTGATAAGGCATTTGCTCTGTGTGAAATTTTATTTTTAAGTTCTTCGCTCATTTGAGCCATTGTAATATCATATCCATCGACGAGAAATACAGGGTCATAACCAAAACCGTTTGTACCGAATTGTTCTTTTGCTATTTGTCCGTGACATTCTCCTTTGACCTGATGCAGGATATTACCATCCTTATCAGTTAGAGTCATAACACAAACAAATTTTGCCTTTCTATTAGCCGTATCGGCAAGATTTTTTAGTAATTTGTCTATCCGTCTTTGAGGGGTTGTATCATATCTTGCTGAGTGTATCCCCGGCTCTCCGTTTAGTGCTTCGACACATAATCCTGAATCATCAGCCAAGGCAATTTGTCCAGATATTTTTGATGCTTCTTTGGCTTTGATTACGGAATTTTCTTCAAATGTTTCACCGTTCTCTATAGGGTCAAATTTGCCTGATGGTAATACAAATTCAATCCCAGAACCATTTGTTATTTCACTAATTTCCTGTAATTTGTGCGGATTTCCCGTTGCCAAAACTATTTTAATTTTATTTTCCATATCTTCTTTGTCTTCTTTCAAATTCTTCTATGCATTTAATGAGCGAACATCTGTCAAATTCCGGCCAATATTCATCTGTCACAATTATTTCACTATAAGCGATTTGCCACAGTAAATAATTAGATATTCGCTTTTCCCCTCCGGTTCTTATCAAAATGTCAGGATCAGGAATATCTGAGGTATATAGATGTTTTGAAATAACATCTTCTGTTATTTCTTCAGGGGTATAACCTTTTTCAATAATTGATTTTACTGCCCGAGTAATTTCATTTCTCGAACCGTAATTAAACGCAATCTGCAGATTAACGCCGCTATTGTTTGCAGTTTTTTCTTGTGCGTTATTCATTACATTTATAAGCTGATCTGATAATTTTGCTCTGTCTCCTATAAATGTAATTTTGACGCCCTCTTTATGCATATCATTGAGTTCATTTTTGAGGGTTAGTGCAACAAGATTCATTAAAAAATTAACTTCTTCTTCGCTGCGCTTCCAGTTTTCAGTTGAAAAAGCATAAACCGTTAAATATTTTATTCCGAGTTCATCACATGCCCTTACAGTGTCACGAAGGGATGAAACACCTTTTTTATGCCCCGCGGCAGATGGTAAATTGTGTTCTTTTGCCCATCTGCGGTTACCGTCCATTATAATTGCTATATGTTTAATTTTACTCTCTGTCTTCATACGTCTCTTTAATTATATATTATAAATTTTTCAGTATTTTATCGATTAAATTCATCTTCGGATATTTAAATGTCATAAATTCATCAGATGCAAGCTTTTTAGGCATTTTTACAGTGGTCCCAAACGGATTTAGTGAAAGAATGCCACGCAAGGTCGAATCTATTGCGTTTCTTTTATTAATCTTAGGAGCTTGATTTTTTAATGTAAATATACCTTTTGCCCACGTATCTGAATAATTCCATCTGATAACCATATTTTCCCCTTTCATTATTTTATTAAATATAAAAGTTAAAAAAAATTTTTTTTGTTATTATACAATAGCTCCGTGAGATGCATCTTGCACTGTTCTTGCATATTTTGACAAATAGCCGGATTTACACTTTAATTCAAAGGGTTTTAAATTTTTTCTTCGGACTTCTAATTCATCATCAGAGACAAGAACGTTTATTGAACGCGTGTTAACATCTATTTTAATTTTGTCACCGTCTTTTATTAGTGCAATATTACCACCATTTGCGGCTTCAGGGCAAACATGCCCGATGCATATTCCTCTTGTTCCGCCGCTGAATCTTCCGTCTGTTACCAACGCCACGGTTTTGCCTAATCCTTTCCCTACAAGCAGTGATGTCGGTGCAAGCATTTCTCTCATCCCGGGGCCGCCTTTCGGCCCTTCATAACGAATTACAATAACGTCACCGTCTTTAATTTGATCATTTTCAAGAGCATGCATCGCATCTTCTTCGCAGTCAAAACATTTTGCAGTCCCTTCAAATTCATAGCAGCTTTCATCAATGCCTGAAATTTTTGTTACACAGCCGTCAGGTGCGATGTTTCCGTATAATATGCCGAGTCCCGGTTTTGTTGTAACCGGATTATCATAAGTTTTTATCAAATCATAGTTTACAAAAGCATTTTTTGATATTTCAAAAGTAGAAAGTCCGCTAGCCGTATTTTTATCTTTTACTCCGATATTCGCTTCTATTAAATTTTTCATAAGCGCAGGAACTCCGCCGCCATTGTGAAATTCCGTCATTGTGGGATTAGCTGCAGGATCAAGTTTCAAAATTTGGTGTACAATTTTGCCCCATTTATCAAAATCGTCAATTGTAAGCTCAATATCCCCTGCATTTGCAATTGCAAGCAGGTGCATTATTGAATTAGTACTCCCGCCGAGTGCTAAATCGGCAATTATTGCATTTTCTAATGTCTCTTTATCGATTATGTCAGATGGCTTAATTCCGTCTTTGACAAGATTTACAATCTGAATCCCTGACTCA
The DNA here is from genome assembly GCA_902802825.1 of uncultured bacterium. Taxonomy (GTDB): domain Bacteria; phylum Cyanobacteriota; class Vampirovibrionia; order Gastranaerophilales; family Gastranaerophilaceae; genus Zag111. The sequence continues at coordinate 8,274 of CADCNV010000057.1, forward strand.
AATGCAATTCTTCGCTTTTTAGATGAAACTGCAGCAGATGTTGAACACAATGGCAAGCTCATTCCCATTACTTCAGTTAAACAGGCCATTGTATTTGCCGTATACATTCCCTGACATGATCCAATTGTAGGACAAGATTCTTCTTCAAGTTCTAAAAGGCGTTTTTCATCAATTTCACCGTTTCTGAATTTCCCGACTGCTTCGAATGAACCCTTGATCATTGTAAGTTTAGCACATCTGCTTTCGCCTTCAAGCATCGGTCCTGCTGTAACAATTATACAAGGAATATCAAGACGCATAGCTGCAATGAGCATTGCAGGAGTGATTTTGTCGCAATTTGTTAAAAGCACAAGCCCGTCAAGTTGATGACCCTGAGCGACTGTTTCAACACAATCTGCTATCAAATCTCTTGACGGTAAGGAATATCTCATACCGTTATGCCCCATCGCTATACCGTCGCAAATTGCAGGTACCCCAAATATAAATGCCTGTCCGCCGCCTGAGTGAATTCCTTTTTCAATTTGGCGTTCTAAATCTCTCATCCCTGCATGCCCCGGGATTAAATCGGTAAATGAACTCGCAATTCCGATAAATGGTGCATCCATGTTTTTTCTGCTCACACCGGCCGCCATTAGTAAACCTCTGTGCGGCGTATGCGCTATTCCTTTTTTGATGTTATCGCTTTTCATAATATCCCTTTAGAATTTAAAATAATTATACTGTAAACACATGGAAATAATTAGTTAAGATTTATTTATCTTCATACTTGGCTCCTTCGTTCCGAACGAATGACAGTGTTTGACCCTTTGCCAAGACACATAAAATACAGGATAGAAAAATCTATCCTGTATTTTATTTCGCCCCGGCGCGAGGTCTTGGGTCGCTCGCAATAAACGGCATTTCGCATTTTGGCTTTTGTGCCGTAAAGCACAGCCAAAATCTGCTCCAGCCTCTGCTCGCTCCCCGCTCGAACGCAAGAGCGCTTGACTCTTTGCAGAAGTAAAATAAAAGACAGGGTATTTAACCCTGCCTTTTATTTCGCCCCGGCGCGAGTCGAACGCGCGCAAGACGCGGTTTAGGAAACCGCCGCTCTATCCTGCTGAGCTACGAGGCGTTACTTATATAATTTATCACAAAACTATAATCTTTCAAATATGTCTTTTATCCAAACAAAACAGTTTGTTCCGTGTCCATACTCTTGAAATCCGTTTTTATAATAAAAATCCTTAACTGATTTTTCTTTAGCCGGGAATAAAGTTATCATGTTACATAATTTTTTTATTGATTCAATCATAGCAGTCCCGATTCCGGCATATTCCGGCTTCATGCTGTATAAATATTTTGGGTTTGTTTGTATGTGATCAACATATAATTTATTGTTCCCCATGGGACTCACATGAATCACCCCTAATATTTTGTCCGAGTTTAATAATTCAAAATTATCATTTTGGCTCGTAAGTGTATAAACTTTGTGATAAGAATAGTAACTGCCGTCTTCTTGCGCTTCTTTGACTGCATAAAGTGCGTTCATCCCGAATTTGTCATCTTCCCAGTAATTTATTGCATTTTCCAGAGATTTAACATCGTTTTTACTTTTACAATCAATCTCTACAAAGCTTGATTTTATGTCTTTATATGCATTTTTCTCTTTTACATATTTGCCAATTTTTGCATAATTTATAAATTTCCCCGTAAACGAGTAATTTTTGTTATTCTCAATCATCATAGCAGCTATAATAAAATTCAAAAAAAAATTTTTTTGCCGTATAAAAATATTTATTTTTGTTATAGAATAATAGAGAACTTAAAGGAAGTGTATAGAATAAGAAGGCGCAAGATGCGCAGAAAGAAAGGGTATTATATGAAACCTGAAACAAAAAGCTTTCAACTGGAAATCGGCGGGAAAACCGTAACTATTGAAACAGGAAAGTATGCACAGTCAACTAATGGTTCTGTTACTGTAAGATGGGGCGGATACAACAGATCCGAAGGAAAAGCAAGCGACAAAGCTATTTTGGTATCTCGCTTAATCGACAGACCAATCAGACCTCTTTTCCCGAAAGGATATAGAAACGATATTCAAATAGTTGCTCAACTATTTAGTTATGATCAGGAAAATCAACCTGATACATTAGCAATGTTAGGCGCTTCTTGTGCATTGATGTTATCAGGTGCGCCATTCGAAGGCCCAATTGGTGCTGTTAGAGTATCACGCGATGCAGATGGCAATTTTATTGCTAATCCGACTCACAAACAAGCTCATGAATCTGATTTAGATATAGTAGTAGCCGGTACTCATGATTCTGTAATCATGGTTGAAGCAGGTTGTAAATTTGTTACTGAAGACGATATTATGAATGCTGTTGAATTTGCACAAGGTGAAATCAGAAAACAATGTGATGCTCAGGTTGAATTTGCAAAACAATGCGGTGTTGTAAAAGAAGAATTTACAAATCCTTATGAGACATCAAGAATTGCGCAAATTATTGAAGAAACGGCACACGATATGATTTTTGACGCTTACCACAATTTTGACAGAGAATATCGTCAAAATAAATTAGAAGAAGCTAAAAAATTAGTTAAAGAAAAAATCGATGCTTTACCTGAAGATGATTATATTAAACAAATCATTGAAGAAACAGGTATTGATTTTGTTGCAGAAGAATTTAAAGCTGCAGAAAAACACATTATGCGCGCAATGATCCTTGACGAAGGAGTCAGAGCAGACGGCAGAAAACCAACAGAAGTTCGTCCTATTTGGTGCGAAGTTGGTGTTATTCCAAGAGCGCATGGCTCAGCAGTATTTACAAGAGGTCAAACTCAAATTCTTTCTGTTGCAACTCTTGCTGGACCTGCTATGAAACAGGAGCTTGATGGTGTAGACCCTCAAACTGAAAAAACTTATATGCATAAATACATATTCCCGGGATTCTCTGTTGGTGAAGTTAAACCACTAAGAGGCCCAGGGAGACGTGAAGTCGGTCACGGGAACTTGGCAGAAAGAGCTAATATTCCTGCATTACCAAGCCCTGACGAATTTGGTTATACAATTCGTGTAACATCTGATGTACTTGAATCAAACGGTTCTACTTCAATGGGTTCTACTTGTGGTTCTTCAATGGCTTTGATGAACGCAGGTGTTCCCGTAAAATGTATGATCGGTGGTGTTGCAATGGGTATGATTAAAGAAGACGGTTATGAACCCGTTGTATTAACTGATATTCAAGGGATTGAAGACTTTTTAGGTGATATGGACTTTAAAGTTACAGGTAATGATACAGGTATTACAGCGCTTCAAATGGATATGAAGGCAAAAGGCATTCCGAATGAAACATTACGCCGTGCTTTATTCCAGGCAAAAGACGGAAGATTGCATATTTTAGGCAAAATGAGAGAAGTTATCACTGAGCCGGCTAAGGAATTATCACCATTTGCCCCAAGTATAACAACTCTTACAATTCCGACAGAAGATATCGGCGCAGTTATCGGGCCGGGCGGAAAACAAATAAGAGAAATCATTGACGCTTCAGGTGCCGAAATTGATATTCAGGATTCAGGTTTGGTAACAATTACATCTAATGATCAGGAAGGCGCTAAAATCGCTATTAAAATGATTAAAGATATAACATTTAAGCCGGAAGTCGGTATGGTTATCAAAGGCAAAGTCGTAAGAATTATTCCTATCGGTGCTTTTGTTGAATTAGGTGGCGGCAAAGATGGTATGATCCATATTTCTCAAGTTTGCAACGAACGAATTGAAACTATCGAACCGCATCTTAATATCGGCGATGAAGTTATCGTCAAGGTTATTAAAATAGATGAAAAAGGCAGAGTTAACCTTACTTTAAAGGGTGTTACCGATGAAGATAAGGCAAACTGCTTAAATTAATTCTTTTAAATGACAAAATTAAAAAAGACCGGTTTTAAAATCGGTCTTTTTTGTGTTATTATAAAATAAGAATACTAATGGAGAGTTGAATATGGTTGATGTAGTTACAATTGGAAGTGCGACGATGGATGTTTTTGTGGAATGTGATGATGCAAATGTTGTGTCAGTGCGTAAAAAAGATCATTCTACTGATTTTATGAGTTATCCTTATGGATCAAAGCTGGAAATTACTGATTTTGATACGCAAGTTGGTGGCGGAGGAGTAAATACTGCTGTTAATTTTGCGAACTTAGGGTTTTCTACATCTGTTATATTTAAGGTCGGAGATGATATTTACTCAAAGGGTTTATTTGACTTTTTCAGAAATAAAAATGTAAATTTAGATTCTATAATACAGGATAAAAAGGACACAACCGGTTTTTCAATTATCCTGACAAGTTTTGAGGGCGACAGAACAGTTCTTGCTCACAGAGGTGCTAATGCTCACATTAAAAAATCCGAAATTGATTTTGAGGTAATTAAAAATGCTAAATTGTTATATATTGCACCTTTAAATGGTGATAGCAATAAGCAACTGGATGATCTTGTAAAATTTGCAAAAGAAAATGATACATTGGTATGTTTTAATGCAGGAACAACAGGTATTAAAAAGGGTTTTAACTATTTAAAGAAAATTCTTGCGTTGGCAGATGTTGTGGTTTTGAATAAAGAAGAAGCACAAATGGCGACTGGAATTTATTTAAGACAGGATACAAAAGAAATTAAATATTCTAAAGAATTAATTCACCCTGATTTAAAAGTAATGTTCAAAAAGCTTAAAATATCTGATTATCAGGTTATTGTAATAACCGATGGCGGCCGTGGGGCTTATGCTTATAATGGCAGAGAGTATTTCTACTGCCCATGTTTTGATGGTCCTGTTGTTTCAACACTTGGTGCGGGTGATGCTTTTGCTTCTACATTCTGTGCTGCGATGAGCCGTTATAATATTGATACCGGGAAATCACTTGTTGCTGCTTCTATAAATTCCGGTGGGGTGGTTTCTGAATTTGGTGCAACTCAGGGACTTTTGTCTTTTGATGAAATTGAAGCTAAGATGAATGAAAATCCTGAGTACAATTATGTAAAAATTGCGGAATAATTTTTTTTATAGATAGCAAAAAAATATTTTACTTGTTTTATTTATTAAGGTAATTAAAATGAGTATTTATACATCCCTGCGAAGCAATCTATATTTGGCAAAACAAAGTATACTTCATCGGTTAAATCCGAAGAGGTGTAATTATTTTCTCGCGCAAAAAACAGAAAATTTAAGTGCCGAACCGCTTAAAAAAGTTAATTTGCAGGTTCCCTCTCAAGCTGATACTTATACTGTTGTCACAATATGTAAAAAAAATGATAAATTGTATAAAAAGAAAATAACCACATATTATACTGAAGGTAATATCATTAAAAGAATGATAGAGGATTCTGACGGAAATAATATAATAAGAGAGTATGAAAATTCCGGTATTGGCTTAAAAAAATGTACATTTTTTGAAAGAAAAATTACTAATAAGGTTCAGAACAAAGCTTCATCATTATTTGAAACTAATTTAATAAAATTAATTAAAGGATATCGCTCAGAAAAAGACGGAAAAATCAAAATGCAGCTTTTTACCAACGAAATAGATGGAAATTCGGTAAATTCAACGGTTACGGAATTACCTTTTTCAGGTAAAAACAATAAATTTGTAAAAAGAAAAATACTTGGGCTAAAAATGGATTTTATTGACGGTATCCCAGTAATAAGAGAAACTTTTGAATCTGCTAATGTAAAATTCCCTTCAAACGACAAGTATTTACCCTACAGGTTCATTATTGATGATTATATAAAATTAAAATCATTAACTAAACATTACATAAATGAAAAAAATCTCGATAAATTAAATATAAAAATTAGTGTATCAGATAAGATATCAGATAATACTGCCGGGTATTTTTCTGAAAATTTAGGAGCCATTGTTTATAATAAGAATAGCAATACAAATTTGGTAAAATTGGCTTCACATGAAGTAGAACATGCTTACCAGTACAAACAAATTGGCAGAATATACAAAGGGAATAGTAAATATTGTCGTGATAGCAGAAAATTGTACGGTCCAATTGATGGTATAAACGAGAGTATGGAAGCACATAAATATGCTGTTGCATCCGAAAAATATCCAAATATTGATAAAAGTGAAGATTTATCTAAAAATCCGGAATATGTAAATAATTATTTGGAAGTAAAAGCAAGAGAAGCCGAAGATGCTGCATTTGATGAATATAAGTCAATGGGTGAAGATTTAAATTCACAATTTTTCTTCGGGCTTGAGTAAAAATGCTAGTGAGAGTCTAAAAATTGTAATTATAGCAAAATAAGAAAGCCGATAGCGAGACTCTACAGGAGATGTAAGCGAGGATATGAAATCCGAGTTTTACATATCCGTATGCAAATTTATTTGCTGAACTCAGCATTTTTCTCAACAAGAAAAATGCTAGTGAGAGTCTAAAAATTGTAATTATAGCAAAATAAGAAAGCCGATAGCGAGACTCTACA
>CADCNV010000058.1 GCA_902802825.1 uncultured bacterium
AATACGATATTCCAACAACCTACACTCGTCAGGCATCACAAGTCAAAAATCAAGATGTAAATAATAAATATTTTTACAATATGGACGGAAAAAGTAGTGCCGGTAGTGCAATTTCACTTGCTTCCGGTGTGCACTCCATTAAAGCTGATTTTATAAATAATAGAACAACAAGTTCAGGTACAATAGCAACAACAACTGCAACCGTCCCAAAAATCGAAGGCAACTTTATAAATAATACCGCCAGAGAAGGCGGATGTATAAATATTCAAGGCGGCCATATAAAAGAAATTATAGGTAACTTTGTGGGGAATTCAGTTTCAGGAAGTAGTCAGGGAAAAAGTAACGGAGGTGCCTTAAATATTTGGAGCGGTGCTGTAGTAGATAGTATCCACGGAGTATTTGTCGGTAATGCAGCAGCTAATAATTCGGGGGCGATTAATAACGGAGGGCAAACCACTGCTTCAACAATAAAAGTTATAACAGGGGATTAATATATGATGTAATAGGCGATTATATAGGAAATGCTGCGGAAGGTTCGACCTCGAAAAGTACAACAGGGCTTGGCGGAGCCATATATAACGAAAACAGTATGAGATATGTAACCGGAGATTATGTTGGTAACAGTGCAACCAATGACGGCGGTGCTATATATAATTCCGGTAATATTACAAGTATTACGGCTGATTTTATTGGAAACAGAGTTACAAACGGAAAAGGTGCAGGTATTTATAACTCCGACACTATGGCTCTTGTTGCCGAAACAAAAGATATGCTGTTTTATGACAACAAAGATAATACCAAATACAACGACATATACCAGAATAATGGTACAATAGCTATAAATGCTGCCGAAAACCATAATATTATTTTCAATGGAACAATTGAAGGTGATAATGGCACAATCAACATTAATAACGGTACCGCACAAAACATAAATGGAAATTATGAATTTAATAATATAATTTCAGGTAATAATATTGCAATTTTTAATGGTGCAAAAATCAAATTAGATAAAATTACACAAACCGACAACTCTGTAACTTACGGAGTATTTAATTTATCCGGTCAAACTTTTGCAAATGACGAAAACGGCGGTTCAATTGATACAATAAACGATCATATTGATGCTCAAAATTTAGGTTCAGTTACTTTAAACAGTAATCTAAACTATAAGTTTGATATGAATCTGGCAACCGAAAAAACTGATACCATTGAAACAAGTTATTCAGACGGTACGGGAAAGATAATTTTATCAGAAATTAATCTGCTCGGAACAAAATCCTGGGAAGATTTTGGAGAATCAGACCTTAATAAAAAAATACAAATTCTTACTTCTGGTATTGCAAATTTGCAATTAGGTTTGTCGACCGATTTAGAAACACTTTTTGAAAATAAAAACAACAAATTGGGATAAAGAATATAAAAATACAATAGTTGAAAAGAAAAATTACGGCAGATGGAATCTTGCACAAACGACAACTGAAAATGATTCTTTAGGTTTTACAAGTGTGGATAGAAATGAATCAAGAAAAGAATCAATGGGAGATACTTTGTATCTTGTAAATAAAGACACAACAAATGCTACAAAAGATTTCACTGCCAATGAAAATGGTGCAACTTACACATTAACAACAGATCTTGATTATAATTCTGCTTCTACAAAAGGGACATTGAATATTAATGGTATTGCAAATGGCGATGCCGAAACTCTGAATCTCAATGGTCATACGGGTTTCGGACTCGCAGACAGTAATTCGAAATTAAACTTTAATAATATTACCGTAGGTGACAATACAAAAACTCCTGCAACTACAACTATTGCAACTGTTACCAACGGTTCTGCAACAGTAGGTCTGAATAACGCAATTTTAAACGGTAACATAAATTCAAACGTAAATTACGATTTGTCAATCTCAGGAACAACAACGGTAAACGGCACATTAAATAAATCAAATACGACATTTAACGGAACAGAATTACAATTCAATACAGATACATTTAAAAATGCAACCCTTAATGTCGTATCCGGCACAATTAATCTTCATGACACTGCTTTCAGTACTTATGAAATTGATAAATTAGTATCTAATAATAACGCAAGATATAATATAAATCTTACTTTTGATAATGGAGTTTTGAAGGCAGATAAATTCAAAGTCGGAGTAAATTCTTCAGGGACAATACATCTTGGAGATTTATCGATAGGTCTTCCGACAGATGATTCTGAACATATTGTACAGATAATAGATGCAAGTAATAGCTATATACGTCTGGATTATACAGAATCATCCGTTCTTACGGAAGCAACAGCCAATATGTCATCTGATGAAATACTTGCAGAAGGTTTTGGCTTATATACCACACACACAATTAATGACAGTATAAAAGTAAGAGGGTTACAGGATACATTCAAAGCGTGGGCAAATTATGCAACTACAAATGATAAGCAGTTTACATTCGTTGAAGGCGCGGATAAGGAAATTCCGAATTCTTTCAGCTTTGATGGAAATAATAAAGCAACCATTATTAACAATGGAACCGTTACAAATAATGGAACATTATCAAATTTAGCTATAACTAATAACAACACATTTACAAATGATGGCCAAATATCCGACATTTCACTGACAAATAGCGGTACATTTACCAATAACAGTTCAACTTTATCTGTAAAAAGCGGTTCAAATACCAACACTATAAACGGAACAGGTACGTTTACCATTGCTGAAAATGGAATATATATAAATTCAGGTACAATTAATAATGCTGTTATAAATAACGGCACATTGACTTCTGATGCCGAAAAACTCGGAGGAACAATTGAAAATAATAGTGTAAATAGTGTATTAAACCTGAGTGGAACATTAGCGAAAGCTGTAAGTGGTGATTCGGGAACAACAAAGGTTAACGGAACACTTAGTTTGAATACCGGGGCATCTGAAACAGCATCAATTGCCGGTACTCTTGATATGAATAACGGAACTGTTACAATTTCCGGTGGTTCAACACCATCTGTCACAACTCACAATATAGGTAAGATTGTCGGAAATGGTAATTTGAATATTGATATGAATCTTTCAGAGCAAACTTCCGATAAAATAAATCTGGCAAAAGCTTCAAGCGGAACTTTAACAATTAATTCCGTTAATATTATCGATCCTACAACAACTCAAATTGATAAAAATTTCTCTGTTAAGATATTAAATCCGCAAGTTGAAAGTTCAATACAACTTGCATTGAGTAGTGATGTTCAAGAACAATTTGCCAACCATGAATATATATCGGATTCCGAAGGGGAAAGCATAACAACAGATGAAGTTCAGGCAACAACACCATGGGCTCAGGATTTCTATGAAAAACATATAACTACCGCAAGAACTGAATACAGTAAACTTGGTTTATCAGATGACAAACAAAGTATTACAATAACGGAAAGAAGAGAAGTCGGGGGTGTAACAACTGATACATCCTTAGGTGACACTCTAAAAGTTGTAAACAAGGATTATACACAAGCTAATAAATCATTTAAGTCTACAGATGCCAATGATGTATACACCGTAAAGGAAGACCTTGATGTAACGAATGGGAATGTTACGGTAGAAGGCGTTGTTGATTCAACAGGAGAAAGCGTTGTTCGTTCTACTATCGATTTTAATTCAAAGAATGGCTTTGTATTAGATGAGAATAATGCAAGTATAACCTTAAAAAATGTGGAAATTAAAAATGCTTCCATGCTTATTGGCGGCATCGCCGAAAACGAGGTTGAAGTTATTTTGAATAACGTTAATCTTCATGATAACGGGACCGGTATTCAAACCGGCGGGAATGTTAAAATTGAAGGAAATTCTACTATTGCCGATAATATCAAAGTAATTGGAGCAGATTCAGAGATAAATATTAATAGTAATGATACTGTTACTTTAAATTCAATATTGACAGGAACAGGAGCATCTAATAAATTAAATATTTCTAACGGCACTGTAAATCTTGGCAATAACACAAGCATTACAGGATTAAATACAACATTTAATAATACGACTATAAATCTTGCAAATGAAAGTTCTTTGAATGGTTTAAATACAACATTCAACGGTAATAATAACTTGAATATGGCAAATAACAGTACTAAAACTCTTGCCTTAGGAAATGTAAACATAAATGGTGTATTAAATATACAGGTTGATGCAGATTTGGCAAATAAAACAATGGACAGGATTTCAGCAACAACTGCAGCAATAGGGGCAGGCAGCAGAATTGACGTTTCGAAAATTAATTTGATGTCTCCTACAACAGAAAAACAATTAGACTTGATATTTACCGATAATTCAACTTTAGCAGGTATTGTAAACTATACAGGCGAGGGACAAATAGTTTATTCACCAATTTATAAATATAATACGTCTTATATTCAAAAAGATGGGAAAGGATATTTCAGCTTTGCATCGGCAGGAAGTTCTCCAAGTGACTTTAACCCCGCAGTTATGGCTTCTTCTGTTGCAACAATTGTTACAGGTTATCAAAATCAAATGCAGGCACTACATCAGGGATTTTATCATATGGACAGATATATGAAACACTCTGATTCATACAGATTTGCAGCAGAAAATCAAAACAAAATTGCTTCATTAACTCCTGTTACAAATTTAGACGTAAATAGAGTTCCTGAAACATCACAAGCTATGTGGGTAATTCCATACACGACTTTTGAAAGAGTTAACTTAAGCGGAGGCGTAAGTGTAGATAACATATCTTACGGAATGACTTACGGCGGGGATTCTGACATGTTCGATATGGGTCACGGGTTTAAGGGTGTAATATCCGGATTTATCGGATATAACGGCAACCATATGACCTATGACGGAGTTTCAATGACCCAAAACGGCGGTTTTTTGGGTGCAACATTAAATGCATACAGAGGTAATTTCTTTACGGGATTAACGGTATCTACAGGGGCAAGTGCAGGCGATGCAGACACGATGTATGGGCACGATAATATAACCTTATTAACTGCAGGTATTGCAAATAAAACGGGTTACAATTTTGAATTTCTGAAAGGTAAAATAATTCTTCAGCCGGCATTATTCTTAGGATATTCATGGGTTAACACTTTTGATTATACGAATTCAGCAGGTGTAAAAATAAAACAGGATGCACTAAATGCTTTACAAATTGCTCCAGGAATAAAACTTATAGGAAATACAAAGAACGGTTGGCAGCCATATGCAGGAATTGATATGGTTTGGAATATATTTATGGGAAGGAATCAGGCGACCGCGAATGAAGTGGTTCTTCCTAAATTGTCTGAACGTGCTTATGTTCAATACGGAGTTGGCGTTCAAAAGACGTGGGCAGACAGATTTACCGGATTTTTACAGGCAATGATTCGTAACGGCGGAAGAAACGGTGTTGTTTTATCGGCAGGTTTCCGTTGGACCCTCGGTAAAAATAATAAGAAAACAAAACATAATACTTCTGCACCTGACCGCAAAACAGTTATTAAGAGTTTAAAATAAACTAATTAAAATAAACCGGAATATTTATAAATATAAATTAAAACTTTTTAACCCATTGTTTTAAGTTTTCTACTGATGGATTTGAATTTAATACATCTCCTTCAATGATTGTAGCTGTTTTTGAAACGCTTTGTTTTAAATTGTTTGCGGTATTCCCAAGCCCGCTTGAACCTGATGTTGCAAAGATAATAATTTTCTTGCCTGAAAAGTTATATTTTTCAAGGAAAGTATGCACAACCTTTGGTGCAGTACCCCACCAAATCGGGAAACCTAAATAAATCGTGTCATAATTTTCAATGGATAAATCCCCTGTAACAATTTCAGGTCTTGATTTAGGATCATTCATTTCAACAGATGTTCTTGAATTGTTATCGTGCCAATTCAAATCAGCATTAGTATATGTTTTTAAGGGTTTAATTTCATATAAATCACCACCGGTTGCTTTGGCCAAATTCTGTGCAATTCTTTTGGTTGTTCCTGTTGCTGAAAAATATGCAACCAATATATTTTTATTTGTCGTATTGTCTGAATTTGCTTTTGTATTGTTGTTAAGAGCAAAAACAACGCCTGCGCTGATGATAAGTATTCCTAAAATTATTAACACTATGTTTTTCATGATTCTTTCCGTTTATTAATTTTTACTGTACATGATATAATTATCCTATAATCATGTAAAAGTGTAAACAAGGGAAGTTTAATGTTAAAAAAAATATGTATTACGGTTTTAATATCTGCTTTAATGCTCAATTTGAGTGTATTAGCAAAGGGGAGTAAAAGTATGACAAGACAAGAAATTGCTGATAAAAATTTAGAAATTTTGTTTAATATCACAACTAAAAATAATAAAGGTTCGGATAAAGATTTTATGGATATTTTGCAGAAATATATTTTTGGCGAAGTTTTCACAATCGGTGATTTGGATATAAAAACAAGAGAATTACTGACAGTTACAAGTTTAACTGTCATGCAGACACTGCCACAGTTAAAAGCGCATATAAACGGTGCCTTAAACGCCGGCAATACTCCGATTGAAATAAGAGAAACAATTTATCAATGCGCTCCGTTTATCGGTTTCCCAAAAACCTTAAATGCTATCTCTGTTTTTAACGAAATTATAAAAGAAAAGGGCTTGGAAAAGGAATTAAAAAGCACAAAAACAACCAACGAAAATAACAGATACAAAAAAGGCCACGAAATACAAAATCCGATGTATGGGGATGAAATCGTTCAAAATATGAAGGGTTTGCCTGATGATATGGGAGCAGATGTTGCAAGATTTTTAACAGAAGTTTGTTTTGGCGATTTTTATACAAGAGATGGTTTAGATCTTAAAACAAGAGAACTTATGACAATAGCAATTCTTACAACAACCGGCAATACAGGAGTTTTAAAAAGCCATATTAAAGGGAACCTGAAAGCAGGTAATTCAATAGAAACAATTACAGCTGCAATTATTCAGGTTATGCCATACGTTGGTTTCCCAAATTCCTTTGCAGCATTGAAAACGGTTAAAGATGTAATGAATGAATAAATTATAGGGGTAAATATGAAAAAAATATTTTTATTAATACTTACAATTTTATTTTTGACATCTAATTTATGTTTTGCGTTTAATTTTAACAGAAGGGAGAATAAAATGCAGACACTACAAGAATATTCTAATACAATAATGTTTCCTGTCGGAAATACAAACGATGCATACGAAAAATACTTTATCGGACAAAGTTATATTGCACCTATATCAACCGAACAGGTAAAAATATATAATGTTACATTTGAGCCAAAGTGCCGAAATAATTGGCATATCCATAAAGCAAAATCAGGCGGCGGTCAAATGTTAATTGCAATAGGCGGCAAAGGTTACTATCAGGAATGGGGTAAAGAACCGATTGAAATGAAACCGGGTGATGTTATAAATATCCCTGCGAATGTAAAACACTGGCACGGTGCTGCTCCTGATTCATGGTTTTCACATTTGGCAGTTGAAGTTGAAGGTATAGAAACTTCAAATGAGTGGCTGGAGCCGGTAACAGATGAAGAATATAACAAGTTGAAATAATAATTGGTAAAATGATTAAAAATTTTTGTTATTTGTTGATTGAAATTTGTCAGAATTTAAGTTAAATAAAAGAACAAGTTGGACAGTGAAATTGAAAAGTTTAATTTGTTCAATTTCTCCTGTATAGTTATGTGTTAATATTTATCCCAACTTTCTTTTAAAGGTTCTGCTTGCAAGTGTCAGGGTTATCAAAGCTATTATAAGTAATGGAATTATGTTTACTATTACATCATCTATTCCCATACCTTTTAATATTATTCCGCGTGACAGAACCATAAAAAACCTTACAGGATTTAAGTATGTTAAATACTGCAAACAAAGCGGCATATCTTCAATAGGCGAAATAAACCCTGATAGCAATACTGCGGGCATCATAAATGTCATAACAGATAAAATTGCCTGTTGCTGCGTATTACAAATCGATGAAATATAAAGTCCGACACCGACTATCGCTAAAAGCGATATCAATATTGAAATAAGAAATAAAACTATCGAACCAACAAAAGGTACGTGGAAAAATACAATGACAATTCCAATCATAACCATTGTTAAAGTCATTGCAATTACAAGCGGCGGAATTGATTTGCCCAATAATATTTCAAATGATGAAAGAGGACTTACAATAAGCTGGTCAAATGTTCCTAGTTCTCTTTCTCTTGCAATCGATAAAGATGTCAAAATCAAAGTTGTTACAAGCGAAAGCATTGCAACAATAATTGTCAAAATATACCATTTGTATTCAAGATTAGGATTAAACCAATTTCTTACGGTTATATCCAATCCCGAGCTCTTGTTTCCTGCAAGTTCCGCGTTATACAAATTTATTATTTGCGAAGCATATCCTGATCCTATTGCGGCAGAATTTGTTTGTCTGCCATCTGATATAATCTGAACATTTGCACTTGTTTTAGACTTTATCCCCCTTGCAAAATCATTCGGGATATTTATTCCGATTTGAGCTTTTTGAGTATCAAGTTTTTTCTGAAATTCTTTTTCATTATCTACATAGTAAAATGTTCTGAATCTCGATGAATTTTCAAACCTTGAAAGCAATTCCCTGCTTTCAACGCTTTGAGAACGATCTAAAACAACTGTATCAATGTTTCTTACTTCCATTGTTACTGCATTTGAAAACACCAAAAGCTGCATAAGAGGCATCATTACAATAATGGCACGAGATTTAGGATCATTCCAAATTGTTATAAATTCTTTTTTTATGAGTGCCGCAACTCTGCGTAAAAAATCTCTAATCAT
Source organism: uncultured bacterium (assembly GCA_902802825.1). GTDB lineage: Bacteria > Cyanobacteriota > Vampirovibrionia > Gastranaerophilales > Gastranaerophilaceae > Zag111. The sequence goes on from CADCNV010000058.1 coordinate 8,827, forward strand.
TAGATAACCTCATTTGTGTTTTCTTATAAACTCCTGCAAATAAAATCAACCCTAATACTGTTAAATAAAAGGCATTTGCTAACCTTATTTCATTTACCCCGCCAGCCATAAATTCACTTTCAATAAATGAAACATAGTATCTTGGCGGAATTATCATAGTTAAGTATTGGAAAAAC
>CADCNV010000059.1:0-7624 GCA_902802825.1 uncultured bacterium
GAAGAATTTAAGCATTTAATTGTAACATCTGCACGCGACAGACAAGTTTATACAATTTGCCGCTACGTTCAGGATTTGGCAGGAGAATTTCATTCGTTCTACAACTCTACAAGAGTTATTACTGATGATATTGAATTAACCAAAGCAAGATTGTCACTTATTTATGCATTCAAAACAGTTTTGGCAAATGCGCTTAAAATAATTGCAGTTTCAGCGCCTGAAAGAATGTAGGTTTAAAGGCCGTAAGGCGCTAAGAATGTATTTTAGTATCCTAGTGTCCCAAATATTACAAATTGTTAAGCAATTTTTTACAAATACGCAATTACTCTCAAAAAAAATACTTTAAATATATGTAGGTAGGAAAATTGTATTTTTTTTGAAAGGTAGGTTTTAGTATGATTAGTGCAGCAGGAAAATTAGCAACAATGGGTTTAGTAGGCGGTACAGTTGCAGGTACAGCAGTAGCAAAACCAAAAACTCAAAAAGGTGAACATAATTTAAATAAATTTCAAACAGCAGTAGGTTTGGGGGCTTTAACAGCAACTCCTTTTATAATTAAAGAAGCAGTAAAATCAAATCCACGAACTGCAGTAAACGTTGCAAACAAAGCAGGCGTAGCAATTGAAAAAGGTGCAAAATATGCTGTTGAATATGGCAAAAAAGCCGCTGAATTTGTAAGCAAAAACAAAAATAACAAATATGTAGAATCTGCGACTAAAGTTGTAAAAGATTTATTTAATACTTTTAAAAATTCAAAAATAGGAAAAGAAGTTATTAATGTAGTAAAAGAATCAGTAAAAAAGATTGCATCAAATAGTACAGTACAAAAAGTTGTAGTAAAAGCAGAAAAAGCATTGAAAGATTTTGCTAAAGCACCTACAACTAAAAGAGGTAAAATCGGTTTGATTGCAGCAGGGGCCGCATTACTTGCCTATGCAGGATTAAAAACAATCACCAATTACTACAGAAAAGAAGGTGCAATTGACCAAAAATATGATGATTTGCACAAAAAATACGAAAGAATGGTAGCAATTGCCCCTATTATAAACGCTCAGACAGGTGAACCTATATCTTTTAAAGATTACAGCAAATTAGCCCAGACAATGGTAAAATAAAAAAATAACAATACAAAAAACAGGATGCAACTTTTTTGCATCCTGTTTTTTTTACCTTCTATACGAAAAACTTATTTTATAAAATTCTTCACTAACTTCAACAATTGCCCAACGAATAATTTCGCCGCCACAAACATCTGACAAAGATTCTTCAATATCAAAACAATCTTTTCGTATATTTATTACATCGGAAACAATTGAATTCGTCATACTTTCTACTCTACTGTAACAGATTTTGCCAGATTCCTTGGCTGGTCGACATCTTTACCTAAGAATTCTGCGATATAATACGCAATTAATTGCAACGGAACAATTGCAATAATGGGAGAAAGCATTTCGTCAACTTCAGGAACACGAATTATATAATCAAATAAATCCTCAAGTTTTTTGTCGGTTGAATTTGTCAACGCAACCATTCTCGCATTTCTTGCCTTTGCTTCTTCACTGTTTGACAAGAGTTTTTCATAAACTGAACCTTTCATCAGAATTGACAAAACAGGCATTGTTTCATCAAGCATCGCAATAGGACCATGTTTTAATTCTCCTGCAGGATAACCTGTTGCGTTTATATAACTGATTTCTTTCAGTTTTAACGCACCTTCTAACGCCGTAGGATAATTTATGCCTCTTGCTATATAGATAAAATCTCTAGTACCCGAATATTTTCTTGCACAGGTTTGAATATAATCTTTATTGGCAAGTATTTGCTCTATCTTTTGAGGAAGTGCGAGCATTTCCGTTTTTAAATTTTTAATAAGATCAGCACTTGTCGAACCCTTGATTTCAGCCATATACAAGGCAAGTAAATAGAATGAAGTAAGCTGCGCAATATATGATTTTGTAGCCGCGACTGATACTTCTATCCCTGCATTTACTGATAATAAACTGTCTGCTTCACGAGCCATTGCACTATCAGGGCGGTTTGTAATAATCAGAATATGCGAACCTTTCGCTTTTGATTGCTTAATAGCAGTCAAAGTGTCAGCCGTTTCGCCTGACTGAGATACCCCAATAACAAGTGTATGAGCATCAGTTACAGTTTTGCGGTATATATATTCACTTGATGCCTCAACATCAACCGGAATCCCACACAAATCTTCAATTAAATATTTACCTATCATTGCCGCGTGCAAAGATGTGCCACATGCAATAACCTGTATTCTGTTCAGATTTTTCAGCGTTTCTTTTGTTAATTGAACTTCATTTAACTCAATCGGAGAATCGCAAGTATGAAGTTTACCGACAAGAATATTTCTTATAACATCAGGTTGTTCGTGTATTTCTTTAAGCATATAATGCTTATAGCCCATCTTACTTAAAGCCACAGGTTCCCAAGGCAATTGCTCAATTTTAGGTGTAACTTCATTGCCGTCAATATCCTGAATTTTTACTGAATTTCTAGTCAAAGTTGCAATTTGGTTATCTGACAAGTATATTGCTTTATTTGTATGTTTTATAAAAGCAGGAATATCTGAGGCCGCATAATAACCATCACTACCGATGCCGATAATCAAAGGTGCATTTCTTTTTGTAATAACAAGCTTTTCCGGCTCGTCATTGTGCATAATTTCAAGAGCATAAGCACCCTCAATTTCTTTTGTTGCAAGTTCAACCGCTTTTGTTAAGTCTTTTGTTTGCGCATATTTTTGAGCAACAAGGTGAGCAACCGTTTCTGTATCAGTCTGAGAGCGGAAAACACAACCGTCTTTTTCTAGCTTTTGCTTTAATTCTTTATAATTTTCGATAATACCGTTATGAACAACCACAAGACTTCCGCAATTACAGGTATGCGGGTGAGCGTTGACTGTTGTAGGAGCCCCGTGAGTTGCCCAGCGTATATGCCCGATACCCATTGTGGATTTTGAAATTTCATAAGCATGAGCAGATAATTCATTACGTAGATTTTTTAATTTACCCACAGCTTTATATACATTAATCTTGTCATCACATTTTACTGCAATACCTGATGAATCATAACCACGATATTCTAATTGTTCTAACCCATCTAATAGTATATCCAACACGGGATTTGAACCAACATACCCTACTATACCGCACATACTTTCAACTCTCCTTAACTTTACATCCCAGCTTATCAAAGCTGATATATGATAATAATACCATCAAAAAACTAACTTTTACAGATATTTATATAAATTTTACATTTAAAAGGAAACCCCGTAAAGACGCATCGGATATTGAGGAGAATAAACATTATGATCATTCCATCTGTTTCCGGTATAAAAGCCCTGCTGATACGATGGGCCAAAATACGGATTAACCATAGATGAAGGAGGTATTTGCGGAGTATACCCCGTTGGCTGTCCGATAAACGCACTTTTAAGTTTATTTAAAAAACCTTTTTTTTCAGAGCAATATGAATCCCCATTTTCAACCCAATTTTGTTCCTGCGTACCTGACGATGAATAACTTTCTGCATAAGCAAAAACACTAAGGCCGGAAAACAAAATTGTAAAAATAGACATCATAATTAACATTTTTTTTAACATAACTAAATCCTCACATGACAAATAATCAATAAAAAGAAACATTTTTTCATTACCTGATAAGATTAACAATTGGATTAATTTTATTTAGGGTGATATTATAAAAATATGAATAAGAAAAAGAGAGTAATCGCATATTTACATTCACATTGGGACAGAGAATGGTACAGAGAGTTTGAAGTATTCCGTCTGAGGTTATTACGTGTATTTGATAAAGTTCTTGAGATGCTGGAAAGCGATAAAATTCCCTCATTTTATTTTGACGGACAAGTTTGCGCATTACTTGATTATCTAAAATTAAAACCGGAGAAAGAAGGACTCGTAAGGCAACTTATATCAGAAAGAAAACTTTTTATAGGTCCTTTTTATACTCTTGTTGATGAATTTTTAACAGATGGGATATGTTTCAGGAAGAATCTTGAAATAGGTCTTAAAATTGCCAGAGATTTCGGATGCCAAAATTTTATCGGATATTTTGCCGATACATTCGGACACAGCCAAAATATTCCTGAAATTCTGCTTGAATATGGGATAGACAAGGCAATAGTCTGGCGCGGGGTACCTGATAAATTACCTTCTGAATTTTTATTTTGCGGTGTTCCGACAGTAAATCTCGTTCGGGGATACTTCATGGACATATTTTCTTCAAACAAAACTATTGAAGAAAAAGCAGAATTTTTGAAAGATAATCTCGAAAAAAAAAAAAAAAAATCTTCTGATACATTGTTACTGCCTATTGGAGCAGATCATCTTGGGATTCCGGAAGATATATCAGAACAGATTGAGGAAATTAATAATATTCTCGAAGATTATTACATAGAATTATCTTCTCCGTTTGAATACTTTGACTTGGTTAAATTTAAAACTAAATATAACGAAGAATTGAGAGATAATTCCGCAACGTTTATCCTGCCCGGATGTTACAGCACAAGAACAAAACTTAAACAACTTAATACAAAATGTTCATACATCCTTGATATCGCAAACAAACTGCAATATAACTTTGGAAACAAATACACATCAGCAGTCGAATATGCGTATAAACTTTTGCTCCAAAATCAGGCACATGACAGCATTTGCGGATGTTCAACCGATGAAGTTCATCAGGAAAATATTATCCGATACAAGAAAATAATGCAGATTGCAAACACAATAATTGAAGAAATAAGATTTGAACAAAAAGATAACATAGCAATAAGCTTTATAAACGAAGATAAATACAAAATTTTGGAATATAAACAATCATTATATCCGAGCACAGGGCAAATAACAGAAAAAGAACAGGGCTTTGACACCGCACTGTTGAATGATACCCAAAGAATCCCCGTTACAGAAGATTATACTTCTATTTATACAGTTTTAAAAGAATTTAATTCTGATGGAACACCTTCTGATTTAGAAACAGGAAACAACTATTTGGGGAACTCAAATATAAGAATTGAAATAACAAACGGACAAATTGACCTTTATGAAGGGAAAAATGTATACAGGAACTTTATTGAATTTATCAGATACAAAGATGAAGGAGATACCTATAATAATTGTCCTGAGCCGGAAGATTACGGAGAAACGGCTAAAATACGTTCAGCCAGAGTTATTATGAACGGGGATTTAAGAGCTGCTATTAAAATTGACACATCTTTTTTCAGCATTACGGTATCTCTTAATAAAAAATCAAAATTACTAAATTTCAAAATTAATTGGGTGAATTTATTGTCAAATAAAAAATGGCAGGTTCGATTTAATTTAAATAAAACTGTAAAAGAAACTTATTCAGAAGACATGAATATGCTGATAAAAAGAAAATTTGATCCCAATTATGATATGAGAAAGAATTTACCTGAACAAAAAGGAATTGAAGCCAAAACAAACACTGCACCAATGCAAAGATTTGTATGGGCTAACGGATTCGGAGTAATAACAAAAGGGTTATGCGAATATGAAGTATATAAAAATACACTGTCTGTAACACTTTTACGCAGCACAGGAATAATATCAAAACCGGACAACAAAGCAAGGACAACTCCGGCAGGCCCTCCGATTAAAGTTCCGGACGCACAACAGCTTGGAGAAAACAGCGCAGAATTTTCAATTGGGTTCTACAAAATTGAAGAATGGACTCAAAGAATAGAAGAAGTTTATCCTCAAACAATAATTTTGTAACGGTTTTGAATGATACACCGTTTATGGTATTGAAATTAAGTACAAAGTGTAGTTTAATGTACTTGTAGTCAATTGCGGGTACGGAATTATGTTGGAAATCACCAAAACACAAGATGACGGGACATTAAAAACTCTCCACTTAAATGAGGCAGTTTCCGGCTCATGGTTTAATCTTATTGAACCCACAAGAGAAGAAATACAGCAGGTTTCGCTTGTTTTGGGCTTGGAAGAAAACTTTATCAGCAACTCATTAGACGCGGACGAATTATCTCGTATGGAATTTGAAGACGGGAATTTACTTGTCATTACAAACGTACCAATAATGGATGATGAGGGTAATTTTGATACTTTACCTCTTGGTTTGATTTTTACGCCGGAAAGCATAATTACGGTTTGTTCAAGAGAAAACAAGATTATAAGTTCATTCAATGCGGATACCGCCAAATTCTTTGATACTCGTAAAAAAGCTAATTTTATGTTGAGTATTTTGTTCAGGGCGGCAAAATTTTATTTAAGATACCTGAATATTATCAACAAACAAACTGACAGTATTGAAGATTCGTTGAGAAAAACAACTCACAATAAAGCGCTATTCCAGCTTATGGAAATTCAGAAGTCTTTGGTTTACTTTACTACATCTTTGAAAGACAACCAGCTTGTACTTCAGAAGCTTTTGAGAATAGTTAACACTAATACTGCAAATCTTCAGGCAATATTAAAATTTACGGAAGATGACATTGATATGCTTGAAGACGTCATTATTGAAAACAAGCAGGCATCAGAGATGGTTGAAATGCACAGAACAATTCTGGAAAGCATGATGGACTGCATGGCTTCAATTATTAACAATAACCTGAACCTTGTAATGAAATTTTTGGCATCTATAACAATTATTTTATCAATACCTACAATGATAGGTAGTTTTTGGGGAATGAACGTGCCTATGCCGTTTGGCGAAAACAGTTTGGGATTTCTTATAGTTATACTTATTTCTATACTCGCAACCTGCCTTGCTGCAGTATTTTTCAACCGCAAAGGTATGATGTAATTAACCATTGTAAATTTATATGTAGAATCTTTTAATATTTTGTCAAAAAATATTTTTTTTTGATTTTAATTCTGATATAGTAGGTAAAAATAATTCCACAAAGGAAAATTATGTTAAATACACTAAACAAGGTTAAAGAAGAACAAAAAGCCCAAAAGCTGTACGTTTCAGAACCGAATAAAAAACTATCACAAATTGAAATCCGTTTAAAAAATATTTTTGATAATGAACTAAAATCTGAAAATTCAGTTTTAGTCAGTTATAAATCTCAAGTTATAAAACGTCTTGCAGACTACATTTCCGGGGCTATATCCCGCTCGGCATCAATTGGCATTGCAGGAGAAACAGCAAGCGGGAAATCTACAATTACTCTTGATATTATCGATACAATTGATTCTTTCGCCAATAAATATAAACTTGAAAATGTAATAACAAGAGTTAACACAGATGATTATTACTATGATCGTTCCGAAATGGTAAAAGCAGCAGGCAGTTTTTCGGAATTTGCTAAACACTATGACCTTGATATACCTGATGCACTTGAACTTGAGCTGATGCATGCGCATATTAAAGAACTATTATCAGGGAAAGAAGTTTATCTTCCCAAATATGATATGTCAGGAACAGCCATAAGATATGACAACCATACACTCGCACGACCGTCAAAAGTTATTATTTCTGAAGGTTTGTTTACATTAACAGAAAAAATTAAAGATGCATTTGATTTTAAAATTTATGTTGATGTAAGACATCACGTTCAAAAAGAAAGATTTTATGTAAGAGCAGAAGAA
>CADCNV010000059.1:7738-10799 GCA_902802825.1 uncultured bacterium
TCAGGGGAAGCCGTACGCACTCGCTATAAAACTTTCTTAAACAAAATTATTGCTATTGTTGAAGAAGAACATTTTTCAAAATAAGCAATTATTTTTTATCTTTACGTTCTCTTGCACTTAACCTTATCGGATTGCCGAAAAATCCGAATGCCTCTCTGAGTTTATTTTCTAAATAACGCTTATAATTATCTTTTAAAAGTTCTTCACTATTTACAAAGAAAACGAACGTAGGCGGCTGCGAAGTAACTTGTGTTGTATAATAAATTTTTAATCTTTTACCTTTAAAACTTGTCGGCGGATTTAACGCATATGCCTCATTTATAACCTTATTTAAAAGACCGGTCGAAATACGTTTACAACCTTCATTATAAACTTTTATACCCTCTTCAAAAATCTGATTTAACCTCTGTTTTGTAACAGCACTTATAAAAATTTTCGGGGCATAACTCAAAAACGGAATATCACGTTCAAGCTTTTCACTGAATTTATTTATTGTATTTGCCTTTTTATCTTCAATTAAATCCCATTTATTAATTGCAACAATGATGCCCTTGCCTGCTTCTGTAATTAATGAAGAAATTCTTTTATCCTGATCCGAAATTCCTTCTTTTGCATCAATAACCAAAAGTGCAACATCACAATCCCTGATAGAACGAATTGCCCTGTCGACGGCAAACTTTTCAACCCCATAGTCTACTTTGGATTTTTTTCTTATACCTGCTGTATCGACAATGGTAAATTCCGTATCATTATATTTTATAAAGCTGTCTATGCTGTCCCTTGTCGTTCCGGAAACATCAGAAACAATTACCCTTTTTGTATCAAGCAAAGCATTTACAATAGAGGACTTACCTGCGTTTGGGCGCCCTACAATAGCAATCCTTATACGTTGGTCTTTTTCTTCATCTTCAGTATAATCAAAATCTTCGGTAATAATTTCCAATAGATCCCCTACTCCGCCCGATCCGTGTAAAGCGGAAATCGCAAGCGGTTCCCCAACGGACAATCCGTAAAAATCACTTGTCATAGCCATCGATTCAGGATTGTCACACTTATTTACGGCAAGATATATAGGTTTTGAAGCCCTGCGCAAAATATTTGCAATATCATAATCTATCGGATTGATTCCTTCTTTTCCATCAACAAGAAATATGATTTTATCCGCCTCTTCACAGGCCAATTGAGCTTGCGAAAAAATTGAATTCATTATATCATCGTCATCACCCGGGATTATACCACCTGTATCAATGACAGTAAAGCCCTTTCCCTGCCATTCGACATCAAAATAAATTCTGTCCCGTGTAACCCCCGGAGCATCATCTACAATAGAATTTCTTGAACCGACAAGACGATTTACAAATGTGGATTTCCCAACATTTGGACGACCTACTATTGCAACTACAGGTTTTCTTTTCATAGCTCAAAGATAGCATGAATAATATCGTTTGTAAAATATGAACAATGTTATATTCCTTGATTTTATTGTTTATTTTTAGTAAAATCAAATGTAGACACGAAAAGGAGTATGTTATGGCACAACAATATAACAACCCGAATGCTCAAAATATCAAAAAAAGATACGCAGTTTTAGCATTCATTAAAGGTTCAACAGCACCGTTAGTTTTATACGTAAAAGAACCGCAACAATTGTACGATGAGCTGTTAAATCTTATGCAGTCACAAAAAGCGGTTTTACTTGAAAAAGAGACAGAAGGCCCTATCAAAAAAGTGTGCTTTATGTCAAATCAATTAGCAGCAGTAGCAATTCAGGAAGAACAATATATCTAGTTAAAGGCAATTTGGCACTAAGATACTATAAGGCACTAGGACATTGCATGAGAAATATGAATAAGATATTACTTATTGAAGATATTGAAAACGCAGAAAACAAAACATTAACTTGCATTTTTGAAGAAAAAATTAAAGAAATAGACTGCGTTACACCTATTAAGGCAAAGCTGGAAGCAAAATCTTTAGGTGAATTTATACAAATAAAAGGACATGTGAGCGGAAAAGTAAGACTTGAATGCGATTTGTGCCTTGAAAAATTTGACTATTCTCTTGATTTTGATATTGATGAAGTATTCTCAAAAGGGAATCTTATCGGGGAATATGAAAATTCTGACAAAGAATATGAAATCAAGGATGGACAGTTTATTACAGACCTTAACGGAGAAAAAGAAATCGATATTTATGACTTATTGTATCAATCTGTAATATTAAATTTCCCAAATAAAAAGGTTTGTGGTATAAATTGTAAAGGGAAGGAATATTTATCAGAAGAAAATAATTCCGATCCAAGACTGGAAGTCTTTAAAAATCTCCAAATTAACCCAAAATGTAGATAGTAGAAAATAAAAAAGGAAAGAAAAATGGCAGTACCAAAGAAAAGAACAGGTCATAGCGCTCAGGGCTCAAGAAGAGCGAACTGGAAAGCAACTAAACCTGAAACAACTAAATGCCCTAACTGTGGCGCAACAGTTTTAGCACATACAGTATGTACAGAATGCGGAACATATAAAGGTCAACCTGTAAAGTTAGCTGACAAAGCTGCTGCTGCAACTGCTCCGGCTAAAAAAACTACAGCTAAAAAGACAACAAAAAAAGCTGAAGCTAAGGTTGAAGAAGCTAAAGTTGAAGAAACTAAGGTTGAAGAAACTAAATCTGAAGAAGTAAAAGAAAAAGCTAAAGCTAAAAAAACTGCTAAAGAAGAAAAAGCAGAATAATGAATTAACAAGTCAGAATGGTATTTAATCATTCTGAACTTGTTTCAGCATCTTAAAAAAAAGATATTGAAACGAGTTCAGATGATAGTTGAAAGAGGGAGTATGGCTAGAATAGCAATAGATGCAATGGGTGGCGATTACGCCCCAAGGAAAATAGTTGAAGGGGCACTATGGGCTGCAATGGAATATGGTGTAGCTTTGGAACTTGTCGGCAGAGAAAACGACATTCAAAAAGAACTTGAACATATTAAAAAAGTCGGATATATCTTATCTGATTGCGGGACTAAAGGTCATAAAAGAAAAATAAAAATTGATTTTGATAAAATAGACTATAC
>CADCNV010000060.1 GCA_902802825.1 uncultured bacterium
GGAATTTCGGTTACATATAAATCCTCACCAATATTGTGAAGTTTCTTTGTTAAATTTAATACTTCAATGTTATTAATTACACTTTCCATTGTTTTTCTTGGCATATTAGGATCAATTTTTAATGCTGTGAAATTTGGGTTGTAATTTGAACTTTGTAAAATTCCCATAAATAATTCCTTTCTTATTTTTTACAAACAATATAAAACGCGAGAAAAAATTTATTTGCTATTAAAATTCAAAATAGACTTCCCCAAATAATCAAACTGTCTGTTATAAACAATCAAACCGACTGTTATTTTACATTTGGAGAACCCAACAAACCGTAAGGTTTGTCAGTGGTTCGAGCGGGTTGTGAGCAGAGGGCGAAGCAGATTTTGCTTGTGGCTGAAAGCCACGAAAAGCAAAATGCGTAGTCCCGTTTATAGCGAACAACCCAAGACAATCCCACCTCCTCCTCCATTTTTAAAGAACACCCGAAAGGGTGTTTTTTAGATTAGAGAGGTGAGGATGAGAACCCTCCGTTTTGTGGGTTGAACAAGCGAGCTGTATTTTGTTGAGTAGTTCGGTTTTCTTTTTTTGATGTTTCTTTTTTATAAAGTCCGCTATTTATAGGGGTTTTAGCGGTTGGAAGTTTAACTTTACCAAAAAAAACGATTTACTCAGATTTACTCATTATTTACTCTCACCGGTCGGTTACTTTCAAATAATAATGGTAGACTGAAGTCTACCCTACAAACTTATGATTGTTTTAAAAATTCTTTAATTGCAGATTTGATGCCTGTAGGATCTTTTAAAAATTTTTGTGTTATATCCGCTACATGTTCCCAGTAGTCCTGCACTATATATAAATTATTGCGATAATCACCAAAACCTACTGTTGTATAATTGATAACATTTTCTCTATGTTCAAGATCTGTTTCATTAATTCTGCTGGCATATATTTCCACATCCAAGCCTGATTTTATGATTGTATCCTGTTTTGGAGTAACACTCACCCATACATCACGTTTTTTGCACAGCTCTTGAAAATATTCATTCTCATTGAATGCTTTTACAATTCTCTGATCCATGAGTTCTCCTGCCCTACCGAGCAATGGATGCAAATTTTTTTTGCATTCAAAACTTCTTAACGCTGTAAATGATGTATTGTTATCCACCTTATGTACTTGCATTTTTATAACCCTTTTGCGCATTTGTATCGTAACACAAAATTTTATAAAACGAATAAAAGGTGCGTATACCCACATCTAAATAATTGTCAAACTAGCTGTTCTTTCTTCTTAAATTGACTGTTAATTTATACGAGTGTGTAGGGTGCAATTTTTTACCCCAAAATAATTCTCAAAATCTCTGTTAAAAATCCTCAAACCGACTGTTATTTTACATGAGGATGAGAATCCTCCGTTTTGTGGGTTGAACGGGCAAGCCAAAGCCGAAACAGTTTTAAGATATCGTTTTTGTTCCAATATTTACACTCAAAAATTATAGTTAGGTTTAACCCAACTTACTCCTAATACAACAAAAAATAATACCCAATTTACTATTGCGATTAAAAATTTGTATGTTATATTAATAGTGTTACATTTACACTATATAATATAAACAGGCTTTAGGAGATAAAATTTAATGCGTATTGTTGCCCCAAGTATTTTTAGTATTAATGACAAAAATAATAAACAGCAAAATTTTTGTGCACTCAAAATTGACAAATCAGCACTTCCGGTTATTGATAAAATGTCTGAAGAAGATATTTTGGAATTTAAACAAATTAAAAAAAGACTCGCAAAAACAAAATTTTGGGATATGAAAATTTCAAGTATTGGCAATGCATTTGCATCATTTAATTTTCATTTTATACATAAAAAGAATAAACATAGTGTAATAACTGATGGAATTTTTCCATATCATCAGAAAGGGGATACGATTGATATATACACATTTATTTATGGGATTGAAAATGTATCGCGAAATATTTTGGAAAAATTAAAATTTAAATCACCCAAAAGAGCTGCGGAAGTGTTTGATCAATATAACAAAAATATTGAATATGCCCGCAACAGAGCATTTAATATATCACCGCTTGAAAGCTTGAAAAATAAGGAGTTTGAAATTAATATGCTCGAAGAAGCTTCACGGACTGCCAAAATAAGCAAAAGTGCAAAAGCTGTTAATACCGAAATACTGATTAAAAATACCATAGGTAATGATTTTGAATAATAATTATAATACTTTCTTTTTTAATAAATTTGTGATTTAAAATAATTTTCAGTTTTAAATTTATTTTAAATCACTTGCCAATCATCTGATTTTATTGGGTTGTTCTGTATGAGAAAACCATCAGTCTGCAGATTTTGAACAAAGATTTTTATAACTTATGCATGTATATAAATACAGATTAATAAATTATTTTTTCATTTTATTGCACTCCGCTTAAAGCTAAATTCCATGCTAAATAGATGCTGAAACAAGTTCAGGGTGACAAGTTTTTAGTGCAAAATAGTGCAAAAATTAGGACAAAAGTGCAAGAAAAGTCCGGCAAATCTCTACAATATAAACTTGCCTCAAACTAGCAACAACTCGGCATTATCACCAATAAAAAACGCATCCAAACTGTCCTGAAAACCTATACTGACTGCAATAAAAAAGGAAGTAACAATAGTCACTTCCTTTTTTATCTGGGCCGCAGTGGACTCGAACCACCGACCTCACCCTTATCAGGGGTGCGCTCTAACCACCTGAGCTAGCAGCCCGCATATTTTCGGCAAGTACTAGATTATCATGAACATTTTTCAAAATCAAGCATTATTTTATTTGTTAAAAAAAAGGTTGACATATAAAATGTCAACCGTTAATTTATTATCACTTATTATAAAGTGTTTGATTTTCTTTCAAAATTCTTACGAATAGATTTTTTTGCTTTATCAAGATTTTTGATTTTCTTTTCAGCTTGTCTGATTTGCTTTCTCATTGCGGCTCTTTCTGCCTTTGTTGTTTGATATTTTGAATCAATTTCAGCAAATTTAGACTGATAATTCATTAAGTTATTTCTTACTTCCATCTGCGCATTATCAATTTGTGTAATTGCACTCTGCATTTTATTACCACCTGTTACTTGCGCAGGATCCAATAAATCAGTACTCTTTGCCTGAACTCCCGATACTGTTCTTGATGTTGTTGTTGCAGGTGCTTTTACCGCATTACTCTCATCAAAATTTAACGGTGTAAAAGATGTTTCTGCCATTGCAATACCGGCACTCATTACTGACAAACATAAAAACGATGCAAATACTTTTGATAGCTTCATAGTTGTTCTCCTCCAAATTAGTATATCGACATTTTATATCATTTTTTTGATTTGAAGAAAAAATTTACATAATTTAACAAGTAAATACCTATTGTATTTTACTTTCTATCGACTTGTAATAATCGTAAATTCTCAGACAATCTCTGAATGAAAATTCATATTCACCTTTATGAAATAATTTATTAAACCATACTGAAATGAAATTTTTCTCAGAAATAATTTCATGTGCATAATCAATTAATCCCGTAAATATTTCCTGAGGATATTTTGTTTCTTCATTATCCCAACATGCTTTTAATTCCGCACTCCCATCAGGATTAAAATCGTACCAAGCTATTGCATCATAGGTATTTTCATAATCAGTAATCATCTTCAATATGCCATCTTTTGTCAGACGACAAAAGATAACAAATTTTGGAGTTCCGTTATGTTTTGAATAATTCATCCATAATTCCGGCTTTAAAATTTCAAGAATTTCCTTGAATGTTGAATTGTCAAGAATTTTCTTCATTTTGTTGTATTTCTTTTCACCCAAAATTATTTTTGAACAATATAAAAGTTCATCAGGAGGAGTCATTATACCTAAATCATAACTTCTTACCCCTTCCAAAATCTGACCGTCTTTTGTCATTGGATAAGCAAACATCTGATTTTGCGGATTCGGGTATACTATAATTCTGTTTTGACGATCGAACCCGTCCACTTCAAATCCGCTGTATTCAAATATATATTTAAACATTTGTTCTATATGCTGTGGTGAAAATTGTTTTGCCATAATTTATCCCTTTTTGATTCCATTATACTACGCACAAATTTTATTTGTTACATAATTTAATCAAAAACAGGGTTGAAAAGCTTTAAAAATAGTTTATAATATTAATAGCAGTTAAAAATACTGTATTTTTGTTCATTTTAGAATGGAAAGGGCCGACGAGGCCCTTTTCTTCTTGTTTTTAAAATAAATAATAATATTGAGTGGTAAAACAACTCAAGTAAAAATGCAATGCATTTTTTTTGACACTCAAAATGTTTTTTGTTATAATCTACATATCCAAAATATATAGTTTATTATAAGGGGTTAGGGATATGAAGAGATTATTAAGCACGTTTTTGGCGTTCATGGTTACGTTCGTTTTCAGCGGTTGTGCTTTGGCAATACAGGAAACACCACAACAAACTCAGGCAAGATTAAAACAAGCAAAAATTGAACAAATGCTTAAAAATGCAAAGCCGATTGAATTGGCATTTGTTTTTGACGGTCCGTCTGAAAAAAACGCAGAAGTTCTGAAAACCTTTCAGACAACAATTACAACATCTTTGCTGCCTGATTACAGAGCAGTATTCCCAAAAGATTTAATATTTGTCGGCGACTGGACTGAAAAAGGAGCTAAATTAGCGTCTGATAAAGCTCTTGCTTCAAGAGCAAGAATGGTTATTTCTCTTGGATATATGTCAAGCAATTATTATACAGATAAAAAAGATAAGAAAAAATATGTTGTCACAATCGAACAGTACGGTTTAAGAGATTTTGGGAATAAGTTTTTCAATCCTATTCAACAGACAGCAAACGATTTTTCGACTTTCAAAGTTTTAGTACCATCCATTAAAAAAGCAGCAATTTTGATGAATGAAAATTACTACAAAACCGAAACAAACTGGAATGCAAGTATTCAACAGAAATTGAAAGAAAAAAATTGTGATTTGAATTACGTTGTTATACCTGTTAATGCTAATTTAAAAGCATCCCTTGCAAAGATACCTTCTGATGTTGATGCTATTTTTGTAACTCCGTTATACAATCTTACAACTGCACAAAGAAAAGAAGTTTATGATTATGCAATCAGCAAAAAACTTCCTTCTTATTCAATTGTAGGAAAAGAAGATGTTGAACTCGGTGCAATGCTCGGGACTTCAACAATGGATGTAGATAAAAAAATCGCCGAAGCCACATCATTTAATATACACGGGGTGTTACACGGAAATGCCGTTAAAAATGAAAAAATACCTTTTTATGATGATAAGGTAATTTTTTATAACTCAGATACAGGAGATGCAGTTGGTTATGTTCCTCCTTTAAGATTATTAAACAATTCTGTTGTTATAACTCACAAAGAACTTCCTAAGTATTCTTTAGGAACACTAATTGATGCATTAGATGATACAAACCTGGATATTAAAAGAAAACAATTCTTAATCAGTGCTGCACGTCGTTCCGTTGCAAGTGCTTATTTGAGATATTTACCGACTTTAAGGTTAGATTTGGGTTATCAGTCATACAATGATGCTTATGCACGTTCTTATTCGGGAGTTCCGACTCATGCCGGGCAATTTACGGTTGCTATGGATCAGGTATTATATTCGCCTGACTTAGTTACAAACATTATAGTTAAACACAAAAAATTAAAATTTGATAAAGCCGAAGAGCTTTTGACAAGAGCAAATACCGAATATCATATTGGTAATTTGTTTATTGAAATTTTGATGCTGGAAAATATGATTAAAGTTCAGGAAGAATCCGTACAGGAAACCAGAGAAAATCTTGCAATCGCAAGAGTAAGAGAAAAAACAGGCAAATGCGGATATGAAGAAGTATTCCGTTGGGCAGGCGAAGTAAGTGAAGAAGAAAAGAAACTGCTTTCTATGCAGGCCGATTATAAGAATTTAAAAGTAACAATCAATAAACTTTTAAATCAGGATCAAAAATATGATTTCGCTTTTGTTCCTTTGACAGCAAATGATCCGGCATTTTTCACAAGCGATTTACATATTATTGACCACGTAAGAAACCCTAAAAAATTGGGTAAATTTACTGACATGCTTGTAGAAGAAGCTATTTATCTGTCACCTGAAACAACAAAATTAAAAGCCGCTATCGCAATGAAAAAAGCAGAAATGGGTAATTATATACAAAAATTCCTATTACCAAATGCTAAAATGTCTTTGGAATACGGGACAATGTATGACAGAGCATTACCTTACGAAGATTCAGCTCATAATCAGCTGAAATCAGGTACTGCAACTGCCATGGCTGAAAGAGATCAGGCACAAACTTTTGCACAAACAGGAAATGCAACTGCAGCTGTTGGTGCCGGAGCCCAAACGTTTGGTAATGCGTGGAATAATACACCATATTTAAATCTTGATAAAACATCTTTAAGATTCGTTATCGGTGCTCAATGGAAACCGATTGAAGGCGGGCATAAATTTGCCGAAGTTGCAAGATGCAAAGCAGAACTGAACGAATTAAACGCTTATCTTGAAGAAGTTAATACAGAAATTGAAATGCAGGTTCGCACAGTTGTAAACAGAGCCATTTCAAAATACTTTATGATTGAAAAATCTTATAAAGCAATGTTTGCTCAGAGCGAAAACTATCAAATGGTTAAGGCGAAGTACTTAAAAGGCGAAGTTCCGATTAACCAGATTTCTGATGCTCAAAAATTATATTTTGATGCAAAGCTTGATGCCCTAAATTCACAGTATGAATTCTTTAAAGAACTTATCTGGGTACAAAGAGGTTTGTTATCTGTCAACTGGACAAAAGCAAGTGATGAAGCAAAGAAATGGATAAAAGGTATTCCTGCAATTTTACCGGCAGAAGAAGATTTTACATTATAAACAATTTATGACTTAAACAATAATCTAAAAAAGGGGCAAATATTTTATATATTTGTCCTTTTTGTAAATATTTTGATAAAAAATTAGCAAAATATCTTTTTATGTGGTTTGATATATTTATAGAATAAGATTTTGGGAATATATGTACATATGCAAAATAAATAATTAT
>CADCNV010000061.1:0-1389 GCA_902802825.1 uncultured bacterium
CGGAGTGCAGGTCGTGGTTTTGAGGCACTTTTGCCACCAAAAGTGCCCCTGTCCGGAGGACCCTGCGGAGCTAAATTTTATAATTATAATATGTTTTATTTAAGTATAATTGTTGTTATTTAATATATAATTAAATAGAAGGGAGAAAATTTATGAATATTCTATATATTGACGCATCTGTTCGTCCTGATTCAAGAACCAAAAGACTTGCGCATCACTTTTTTAAAGAAATAGAAGAATTAAACGCCAATGTTAAAGAAGTTATTTTATCAAACGAATGCATTCCACCGTTAAATAGAGAATCCCTTGAGCATAGAACACGCCTAAGTGAAGAACAAAATTTTGATGAACCGATTTTTCATTATGCAAAAGAATATGCTTCCGCAGATATGATAGTTATTGCTGCACCATATTGGGATTTGTCTTTCCCCGCAACTCTGAAAACATATATCGAGGCAATAAATGTTGTTGGTTTGACATTTGTTTATAATGACGAAGGACAACCTCTCGGACTTTGTAAAGCAAAAAAACTCATTTATATTACAACAGCAGGCGGTAAAATTATCTCTGATGAATATGGTTTCGGATACATAAAAGAACTTGCACAAAAATTCCACGGGATAAAAGATATTGAATACATTAAAGCGGAAGAACTTGATATTATCGGGGCTGATATTGAAAATATTATAAATAAATCAGAGAAAAAAATTGATAAATTTGCGCAAGATATAGTAAAAGAATATAAATAAATACCAATCAAAAAACGGCACAATGAATGTGCCGTTTTTTAAATATTAATAGAAACTTACTATGCTTTTGTAACTTTTCCTGCTCTAATACAAGAAGTGCATACTCTGATTCTTTTTACAGTGCCGTTTACAACAGCTTTTACAGTCTGTAAGTTTGGTTCCTGAGTATGGATATTCTGCTTCATAGAGAATGATCTGTCAGCAGATTTTCTTGGAGCTTTTCCGCATATTTCACAACATTTTGCCATAATTTATATTCCTTTTCTAGTTTTTAAATCTTCAACATTATCTATATTATCTTAAAAATACTATTTTGCAAGTTTTAAGATATCTTATGTGTTAAATTTTGTAAAATGGCTTTAATATGATATGATATAAGCGTGAAGAAGATATTTTGTATATTAGCCATTGTAATATTATTTGTACCTTTTTGTCTTGCAGATCAGTATGTTCCGGAATTTGACAAGATGAAAGTTTTACGCTGCGATGTTGTAGAAACTGTTTTTGAAAATGATAAAGAAAAAGCTGTAAATGGTTACCATCGAATATACAGACTTGATGACGAATATAAAAATATTTACCTGCAAAAAGAGTTTATAAACGGATTAGCCCATTATGATGAAAATAAAATTGTTTATAA
>CADCNV010000061.1:1452-8195 GCA_902802825.1 uncultured bacterium
CGTCAGGCAATGAAAATTACCATATCTTCTCATGTTGAATACGATAATCCTGATTTCGGATCTCAGGAAGCAATCGGAATTGGTGAGTGCAAATACCTTTAATATAACTTATTTAATCTTATACAGTGATGATAAGAAATTATTTTGTACTATATCACCGTCAACTTTTGTCAAAAATATCTGGCAATCTTTTTCATCTGCCTCAATTCGCGGAATTTCTTTGATTTCCGCCTCATAATAATTACTGTTGTTACGGCTGCTAAACGGGATCCTGTTTGCAAGACTATTAAGAGATACACTCCTTAGGAATCCGAAAGCTCCTTTTTTACGATTTGAAAATCTTGTATAAACCCTCAAAATTGCATCCTGATTTTCAAGATTATACCTTCCGACAATAAATGTACTCAATTGAGGAGATATTGATTTTATTATCATTTGTCTTATAACATTTTTTTCTAATTTTAAAGTTCCATTGATATAATCAAACTTTCCTTCAGGAATGTCTACCAAATCTGAAATTACACTCGGGGTAATCATTACAACAGGATTTCTGAATAATGATGCAACCTTCATTGTATATTCGACAAGCCCGATTTTTGCAATTTCACCGTTCTGAATTACAAATTTTATCGTTCCGTTCAGCTTCAGAGTTTTATCCGTATTTATGTCAATGATACCGCTTGCTTTACCATTTATTTCTTTAGGCAAATTAACAAGTTCAGTTGCAATTGTATCAGAATTAACACGCATAAGAGCGAGTGTCAGATTATACAAATGCTTTTTAAAATCACATTTTACTTTTGCCTCTGCGTTACCCTCAGCAATTTCAAATCTGTTTGAATCCAAATTCAAAATACTGTTTTTATCAAATGTCAAATGTCCGATTACGTTCGCAAAATTTATTTTTTTATAATGACCTTTTATAATTTTTAAAGTACATTTTTCAACCAGCAAATTTGCAAGGTCGAATGTCTGGGAATCGCCGTCTTCATCAACCTCCTGTTCCAGAGATTTAGCAATAGTTTCATGCACATCGCCAGATGCCTGTTCACTCGGATTTTGCTGATTAAATGCCTGAAGATATTTTTCTACATCCATATCATCAACCGTCAAATTTGCGTCGCGAACTACAATAGGAAAAACTATTTCGTTTTTAATCTTTGCATTTACATCATAAGATGAACGACGATATCTTCCGTTAGCATTAATAAGCATATTGCCGTTTTCGGTTTTTACCTCACCTTTTTTTATAAATAATCGCTGACTTGGAATTCCAACCTCATTTATCTGAAAATCCCCATCAAGTACAGGATTTTTGCCCTTATTAATATATTTCATTTTGCCGGTAAAAGTTCCATGCCTGAATAAATCCTGCTGAACAAGCAAATTCACAAATGAACTCGGCATCGGTTTTGTCAAAACCAGACCCAAATCTCTGATTTTCCCCGATAACTCAATGTTACCATTCAAACTCATTATAGGAGTATGAATTTCTTTTCTTGATTTTGGTTTTTTTTCTGCCAAATGATAATCAAGAGATTTTATGGCAAGCAACCCGTCCGCAATGTGCATTTTTGCAACCAATACTCTTATACCGGCATTATTTATTGAGCTCTCATCATGCCCGCCAAACAAAAAACCATTCCCTTTTTCAAATTTATACAACCAAACCAAATCCATTTTGCCATGCTTTGATTTAAGCATTATTCTTGTGTCCGCTTGGCCTTTAATTTGTATAGGATATGAAATGATTTTTGACAAATACTTACCCGCAAAATCATTTGAAACAACAGCATTACCTGTAATATCAGTATCAACTGATTTTAAATAATCTTTTACAGAGCCGGTAAAATCAATTTTATTTGATTTTTTCCCGGCATAGTAACCTTTAAAATCCTTTATCGCTACAAGATTATTATCAAATTTTACACTTCCTTCGTTCAAAATAACAGGCAGATTTGCAAGCGGAATAAGCTTAAATGATAACTTATTTAAATTAACTTTCCCGCCAATACTTTTTGAATTAACATCAACATCAAAATCAAAATCCCCGTCCAAATCTTTAAAATATACAAGATAATCACTCAGATTGTTTGCAACAATTTGAGAATTCATTATATCAACGGCCTCTTTTATTCTAAAACTCTTAGACTTGAAATTTGTTTTAAAATTTTTGCTGTCAATTTCACCATTAAAAAGAATATCAGAATTTGCAACTTTTAGCGGAGAATTTTTAATTATAAGTTTTTCCTTATTTTCAATGATTGTATTTTCACCTGTTTCTTTTGTAAGAACGTCTAATTTACTTTTCCCCCTCATTAAAGTTGCCTGTAAATCATAACTGAGAGTTTTTTTAACAGGGTCATCAGAAATTTTAATATCTTTTGCCTTAATTTTCACTGAATTTTCTTTATCAATTTGATAAAAAGCTTCCAAATTTTTTATATCAGCAGTGGACTTAAAAATATTTACACTTATACCTTTTTCATCTTTTTTTGAAGCATTTTTAAAAGGCGGAAGATTTAAAATTCCGCTGATATTGGCACTTGCACTATCAACTTTTATGGTTTTTATGTCAATTTCTTTATCAGTTCTCAATTTCCAAAGCGAAAGTTCGGAATCAAAATTTTCAATATCTAAAAGTTGTTTCCCCTTCTCTTTTAGAGAGAGTTTTTTTAATTTAATTCTTGCATACGGGGTCCAATCAGTTTTCAGATAGGGTTCTACGATTTTAAGTTCTGCCCCGAGAGCTTTTGAGACAATATTTTCAACATAATTTATAACTTTTTTGTTTTGCACAGCGGCAGGCAAAACTTTGAGATATAAAACCGCACTCAAAGACATTGCCAAGACACAAATGCATATTAAAATAAAAATAAACTTCAAAACTCTCATAAATTGATTATATCACATAATTGCACAAACACATTTTATATATTTTTATGTATTATTACTGTTTGTAAAATTATTCAATAGAATTAGTTAATTAGGATTAATTTTTTTATTCATTTGTGGTATATATATTATATACATAATTGGATTATATTAGGTTATATAATTCAAAAGATTGGAGGCAATAAATGGCAACAGGTCAATTTGTATTTATGTTACACTCACATTTACCATATTACCGTATGGCAGGGATGTGGCCGTTCGGGGAAGAAAACCTGTACGAATGTATGGCAGAAACCTATGTACCTTTGGTTAATGCAATTTCTGAATTGTATTATGATGAGGGTATTAAAGCAAAATTGACTGTTGGTATTACCCCGATTTTGGCTGAACAATTGAATGATGAACATTTACAAAACGGTTTTGTAGAATATTTGGATGAGAAAATCAAGAGCGTTTCGAAGGATTTGGAAAGATATCCTGATGAAAAAGTTCCTCATTCACAACATTTGAAATACCTTGCAAAATACTATTTTGATTGGTATTCAAATATTAGAGATTCATTTGTAAATAAATATAATAAAGATTTAGTAGCAGCATTTAAAAATCTTCAGGATTTGGGCTGTATAGAAATAACCACATCAGGAGCAACACACGGATTTTCACCTTTGCTTGCAACTGATAACAATTTGAATGCTCAATTCAAAGTTGGCTCTGATACAACAAAGCGACTTTTTGGCAAAAAAGCAAAAGGAGCTTGGCTTCCTGAATGTGCTTACCGTCAGGGCTATGAATATGTAGGTAAAGACGGTCAAAAACATTGGCGTCCGGCAATTGAAGTAACACTACAAAACAATGATATTGAATATTTCTTTACGGAATCTCACGTTATTGAGGGTGGGAATTCAATTGGTTGCAGACGTGTAGTCGGAATATACGGCAATATTGAATATATTCCGTTACCTGAACGTGAACCGACCGGATATGATACGTATTCTGCATATTGGCTGCCTGATGCACAGGTTGCAGTAATGGGCAGAAACGACAGAGCGGGCTATCAGGTATGGTCAGCTGCAGACGGTTATCCCGGAGACGGATGTTACAGAGAATTCCATAAAAAAGACGATAAATCAGGTATGAATTATTGGAGAATTACATCTCCAACGACTGATTTGGGCGACAAGATGCTTTATGACCCTGTATTGGCTCTAAATCAGGTTAATTCAAATTCAGATCACTATACAACGATGCTATATCACTTGCTGAATGATTATAAACAATCTCACAACGGTAAAGAGGGCTTAATTATGGTATCATTTGATACTGAGTTGTATGGTCACTGGTGGTTTGAAGGTGTTGAATTTATCAAACAGGTAATCAGAAAACTGAATAATTTCTTGCCGCAAATTGAAAGAATGACTGCAGGTGAATACTTGCAGGCACATCCTCCTGTTGAAGCAATTCAGATTCCTGAATCATCATGGGGACAAGGCGGACATTTCTATGTATGGAATAACCATTTGACCGAATGGATGTGGCCAATTATTCATTCCTGTGAAAAACGTATAACAGAAATTGCTGACAGATATCAGACAATTCCTGACAACAAATTGCTGCACAGAGCATTGAATCAGTTGGCAAGAGAAAACTTGTTGCTGCAAAGTTCTGATTGGCCATTTTTGATTACAACATGGCAGGCAAAGGATTATGCAACAGACAGATTCAGAGAGCATGTTGACAGATTTGAATTTATCGCAGATATGATAGATTCAGGCAATATTGACGATGGAAAATTAAAAGAAATCGAAAGTATTGATAACTGTTTCTCTGATATAGATTACAGAGTGTATATGTCAATTGAAGAGGGCATAATACCTCAGCAATCTGCAAAGCTTGCTCCGTTGTACACTGATTAAGTTTTTTCTCCTCGCCCACAGTATCATTTGAGTGGGAGAGGACAGAAAATCAAAACGAGGAACGAGTTTTAAATTTTCGGGTGAGGGAAAATTTTTACAATTCATTTTATATTACAATGCCTTGATTAAAAATCAGGGCTTTTTATTTTTAGGAAAAAACTGTTGCATTTTAAAATTCAGCAAATATAATGGATATACAAAGTGAATGGGAGCGTAGCTCAGTTGCCCCGCGGCGAGCGGTGAGGCAAGGAGGGCGAAGCCCGACGGAGCGCAGTCAACAGTGTTGGCTTGCGGGAGCAAGACAAGCAGGTTGACAAGCGGAGCCGTTATCATTAAAATAGAATAGAAATGTGGGAGCGTAGCTCAGTTTGGTTAGAGCGCATGCCTGTCACGCATGAGGTCGCGAGTTCGAGCCTCGTCGTTCCCGCCATTTACAATAAAAAGCAGACCGTTGGGTCTGTTTTTTTATTGTCATTATTGCTACCTTTTAACAGGACATTTGGTCGGAGACTTTCCATGTTATTTCGAGGGCAAAAGCCTGAAGCAATCCGTCTTTTGCCGATTTATAGTGGTCGGAAGTCTGTTGATTCAAAAAGTCCAAAATGTCCGATTTTGGTAACTAAAATGTCTGCTAATTTGCACTAAAAAGTTTTTGTTGGGCAAGTATGCCCAATCTACAATCTGCACACTACAAACGACTTAACAACAAGCTATTTGCAATAAAGTTTTAATTCATCTATTATAGATAAAATTGCATAAAATTCATTAAAAAATCTAATAAATTGCTCTTTATCAGCCATTGTCTTTTTTATATTTCCTATACTGAAAAAATCTAATACTTCTAAAGATTGAATAGTTATCAGGACTTTATTATTTTCATAAAAATAGCTGCATATATAAGGACCAAAAATTTTTGTCAGATTTATAAATCGTTCCATGAATGATGGTGTAATAATGTATCTTGCTTCTACTTGATCTGTTGAAAATACATGAAACTTATCATTAAAATCTATACTTTCAAGATTTATTTTCATCCCTATATTATTAGGATTTTGTTTACATAATGGATTGTTACCACAAATAAGAGTATGACCGGAAAAATTTTTGGGTATTTCTAATAGTACTAACAAACCAGTAAAATCATTATGTTTACCAGCACTGATATTAGTTTCGCAAATTTTTATTTGTATATCTTTATATTTTCCAATGAATTTATCATCATCCGATTTTTGTATAAAATTGGTTCTATATAACATCCCAGACTTATTTATATCTTCCTTTGTTACTAATTCTTCAGATTTTGAATTTATCCATTTAAAATTTCCAAATGGTTTTAGCATCAAAGGCATAACAAATGATTTTACTTTATTCTCAAAATTTTTTTGAAGGAAATATACTATAATACCGGGGAAACTAAAAAAGAACAAAAATAATCCAAAAATAACAATCCATCGACATTCAAAAGATGGGATTTTTATGCATAAAAAAATATATAATATTATCTCCAATGGATAAATTATTTTAAAAAATGAGTCAATTTGCCTTTTTAGTTTTATACGTTTATTTTCAAAAATTTTTACTGAAGGAACAATTTCTTTGTGATAAATTTCAATGTATTTTTGATATAATTCATCCATGTAGTATCTCCTATTATACGTTTACGTTTATTATAAGAATTATATAAATAAAAAGCAATTTATTACCGATATAAATTTTTGATTCTAAACATTCTCAAGCTTACTGTTCACAATTATCAAACTGACTGTTATATTACAATTGCGAATCACAAGAGGTTCAAAATGAGCGACCTCCGTCGCGATACAAAGCGAAACGACACAACGTAGTGAGGAGATTGATCCTGTATCCGTAGGTACAAAGTGCCGAAGGTGTGATGAGCCTGTCTTGGATTTGCTCCACGCTCGGAAAGTTTCGCAA
>CADCNV010000062.1 GCA_902802825.1 uncultured bacterium
TTTTTTAAATTATTGTTAATACTATCATTATTTTTAGGATTAAATTGTACTACAGTACAAGCTGAAGTCCCTCAAAATGTACAATTTATTTACATAAACGGGTCAAATTCTAATAATGAAGGTGCGAAAGAAGCTTATGTAAAAGGATTCCACACTTTACATAAAGAAATGAAAAAAATATTTGAAAATGATGAGTTTATATCCGGACATCTTTTAAACGGACAACCATACGCAATTAACGACAATGAAGATATTCTATTTTGGGGATTTATGTCTAAACAGGAATTGGATGTTATAAAAAACAACTTGGAAGAAGCAAAAAAATCCAGTCCTATATTTGCTCAAACGGTGAGAGATATTCTTGCTCACTGTATGCACGATGCTATATGGGTTCAACGAGAAGTAAATATGCAGAAAATAGTTAATCAACTTCATAAAGATGTCGTGAAAGCAGCTGAAAGAGGGGACAAAGTTGTTCTGTTTGGGCACAGCGCAGGAAGTTTTGTAACTATTGACTACATGCGACACAAACTTAAAGGTGTTAATGTTGATTACTTTACAGATAAAAAAGAAAACAAATATACCTGCGTAGATGCTTTTTTACAATCAGGCATGGGATTTAAATTGGCAACTGACAGATTAATCAAGAATCCTAATGAAAAACAATTCCAGGAAGCATACAAGAATCTCGACAAATATACAGAAATGGCTTGTACTCCTGATGATACCGTTATTGGGGTCGTTAATTTCGGAAGTCCTTTTTCGTTATTTTATTCAAGTCAGATATCACATACGAATGATGCAAATGCAGCATATCAATTGTATTTCTTAAAATATATAAAAGAAAACAATATATTTTTCTTAACTGCCAACTTTGCAGATGATCCTATCGGATTCCCTGTCAGCAGAAATATTTCAAAAGCTGACATTGAAATGGAATTTAATACAACATTAAGTAATGACGGTAAAGGTTTTATATATAATTATTCAAAGGCAAAAAGCGGCGGGATTTTTGCAACTGCGCACTTTGGTTATTGGAAACACGCAAAAAAATTCGCAAAAACAGTCAGAGATGCATATAAAAAAGGATATAATAATTTCTATTCATTATACTAATACCAATGTATAATTTAAACGTACCAATATTGATATGATATGGAATAAAACATTATTTACATTGTTTTGTGTTGCTGTTAATATTGATATAGAGAATAGGCGGGATTTTGGATATGGATATTATAAAAAAAATCAGGGAAATGAGCTTTGAACACAAAGCATTTTGCATATTTTTATGCGTACATCTTATCGTATGGACTGCTGTCGGCTTAATAAGAACCATATTACCGACAGATGCTTTGGAGGGGATATATTGGGGAAATTTGCATGATTTCGGCACTCCTAAACATCCGCCTTTTGCAGGTTGGGTTACATACTGGATTTATTCTGTTTTCAAAACCGATTTTTCTATATATTTTGTAAGTCAGGCCTTTATTATAGGGGGATTTTACTACATATACAAACTCGGGAAAATATTTCTTGATGAAAACAGGGCAATGCTTTCTGTTATTTTGCTTGAAGGATGTTGGGTATACAGTTATATTACCGGATATTACGGTTTTAACCCTGACGTAATTTTATTGTTCCTACTTCCGCTTTTAACATACGTATTTTATCAATGTATGACACGCAACAGCAATTTCGATTGGGTTAAACTCGGTTTAATTGTCGGCATTTGCTTTCTTAACAAATATCAGACTGCCCTGATTCTAATCCCTATGTTCATTTGGGCTTTAATGTTCAAAAAAGAAGTTTTTAAGAACAAAATGTTTTATATATCTGTAATAATTGCATTCTTACTATTTTTACCGCACTTATTATGGATGATAAAATACGACTTTTTCCCGTTAATGTACTTTGAGGGAGAACTTGGCGGGGCTTCATGGTTTAATCACATAAAAGCACCGATTATGCTGCTTATTATGCAATTAAGCGCCATTGCCGGCTCTATACTGATATTCGGGAGCTTGAAATTTAAACAAAAATCACCACTAAAACTAATCGAAAAACCGGAAAAAGAAAAAGTATGGCTTTTAATGCTATTCTATTTCTTCCCTTTGATATTTACTGTAATAATGGTCGCTATAGGCGGAGCAACACGCTTTCGCTGGGGATTTGAATTTTTATATCTGAGTGTAATTATGCTGTTTTATTTCTTCCCGACAAAAGAAATATCAACTGATGACTTTAAATTTGCATTAAAATTTGCCTATACAATTATGTTGATAGTATTTTTGGCTTTGGGCGGATTGCTTGCAATAGAAAAAAATTACAGAAGCAGGTATCCGGTAAACCAAATTTATTCTGATATGAACAAAATCTGGGCTCAAAAGTATGATACCCCATTAAAATACTTTGGGGGCTATATTGAATGGACTCTGCCGCTGACAATTTACGGCAAAGATCATCAGCAGATAATTCTTGATACAAAGGGGTATAAAAATCCTTGGATAGATGAAGAAGATCTTGAAAAATCGGGAATACTTATCATAGGCAGAGATGAACAACACATTTTTGATGATACAAAAAAATGCTGTCCATATTTATCAGAAACATACAAAATTACCCCTGAGCCGTATAGTTTTAAAGTGAAAAATTTCTTCGGACAGGAAAGACAATATGATATTTTTTATCACATAGTTCCCCCGCAAAATTAATTTAAAACAATTAAAATATTTTTTGCCGAATATGATTCAATTCATAAATATATTTTAGTCCTTCAAGAGTTAAAGCAGGATTTACGAAGTCAAATTTTCGTTTCATATAATTTGCCATCAATCCGCTATAACCACCTGTCGCAATTAGTTTTACACGCTCACCGAGTTCTTTTTCACATTGTTCGACAAGACCGTCAACCATGCAGGCATTTCCCCTGATTACACCGGCTAAGATTGCGTCTTTTGTATTCTGTGCAACAGCACATGGGGAAAAATCCATATCAATTTCAGGGAGCTTTGAAGTAGAAGAGTATAAGCTTTTTAACTGAGTCCTCAATCCCGGCATAATGATTCCGCCGCAAAACTCTTTTTTTGAATTTACTATATCAAATGTTGTTGCTGTTCCAAAGTCAACAACAATTGCAGCACCAATATCCATTTTTGCAACAGCCGCAGCATTAGCAATTCTGTCAGCGCCGACTTCTTCGGGCGAATCAGCAACAATAGTAACCCCCGTAGAGATTTTATCATTAACAACAACCGGAATTATTCCAAATACATTTTTCACAGAATTATAAAATTTATTATCAAGCTCGTTAACAACTGAACCGATAACACACCCGTCAATATTGTAGTCTTTGAATAATGATTTTAATAAATTTTCGTATTCAGATTGCTCAAGATCTTTATCTGAAGCAATTCTAAATTCTTTTGCGTAATTATCATTCTCAAACAATCCAAGGGTAATATTTGTATTTCCAATATCAACTGTTAACAACATAAAAAATAATCCTTAATTACTTAAGGATTATTTTATTACAAATTATTTTTTATCGCAATAAACTAATTATCAGCACAACCTGTAAAGTTTGAACCGACAGAGTTCGCACCAAATGTTTGAGTTGTATGGTTGTTGGACAAATAATTATCAAAAATTGGAGGCATTTTCTTTTTTACGCCCTCTCCGAAAGCAGCTGCTTTTTTCTGTGCTTCCAAAAAATAATTCTTTATCCCAAAATCGCTGTTATTTTTCTTATTTAATGATATTGCATCAATTTTATCACCGGCCATAATCATTCCTCCGAATCATATATATCCATTCATGTATATAAAGTATTTTTTAATGACCAAAATGCATATAATCAAAAATATTGTTACATATCTTTACAATAAGTTATAAAAGGGATAAAATCAGAAAATTTGTCACACTATCTTGACAAAAAATTATGAGCAAATATACTTAGAATGTATTATTGAATACTAAATTTAGTAGGATATATAAGTAGACACAAAAGAAAAGGAGATTAATCTCATGGCACGTGAAAAGTATGAACGTACGAAACCGCACGTTAACGTAGGTACAATCGGCCACGTTGACCACGGTAAAACAACATTAACAGCAGCTATTACAGGTGTTATGGCTGCAGCCGGAAAAGCAGACGCTAAAAAATTCGATGAAATCGATGCTGCTCCGGAAGAAAGAGCTCGTGGTATAACCATCGCAACAGCTCACGTTGAATATGAAACAGACGCCAGACACTATGCACACGTAGACTGCCCGGGCCACGCTGACTATGTTAAAAACATGATCACAGGTGCTGCTCAAATGGACGGTGCTATTCTTGTTGTTGCTGCAACAGATGGTGCTATGCCTCAGACTCGTGAACACATTTTGTTAGCTAGACAGGTTGGTGTTCCTAACTTGGTAGTATTCTTGAACAAATGCGATATGGTTGATGACCCTGAATTATTAGAATTAGTTGAAATGGAAGTTAGAGAACTTCTTTCTTCTTACGAATTTGACGGAGATAACATCCCATTCGTTCATGGTTCAGCTTTAAAAGCTTTAGAAGCAGTTCAAGCCAATCCAAACATTCAAAGAGGACAAGATCAGTGGGTTGATAAAATTTGGGAATTGATGGATGCTATCGATTCTTACTTCCCAACTCCTGAACGTGACTTAGACAAACCATTCTTGATGCCTGTTGAAGACGTATTCTCTATCACAGGTCGTGGTACTGTTGCTACAGGCCGTGTAGAACGTGGTATTGTTAAAGTTGGTGACGAAGTTGAATTAGTTGGTTTAGGCGAAACTAAGAAAACAACAGTTACAGGTGTTGAAATGTTCAGAAAATCTCTTGACCAAGGTCAAGCAGGTGATAACATTGGTGCATTGCTTCGTGGTATTGATAAAACTGAAATCCAACGTGGTCAAGTTTTATGTAAGCCGGGTTCAATCCACCCACACACTCATTTCACAGCTAACGTTTACGTTTTGACTAAGGATGAAGGCGGACGTCACACTCCATTCTTCCCTGGTTACAGACCTCAGTTCTACATCAGAACAACTGACGTTACAGGTGAAATCAAATTCGACGGCCAAATGGTAATGCCTGGGGATAATGTTGTAATGGAAGTTACATTGATTAACCCTGTAGCAATCGAAGAAGGTATGAGATTTGCTATCCGTGAAGGCGGCAGAACAGTTGGTGCCGGTGTTGTTGATAAAATTATTGAATAATAATTTATAAACGCATAAAAAAGACCTTGGTAATAATCAAGGTCTTTTTTTTATGTTTATTGTATAATTCAGAATAGATAGCGACAAATAATTTTGATTTACGCACAGACGAGGTATATATGTTAAGAGATTATTTTTTGAATAAAGTAGAAGATGCATTAATAAAAGCAACAGAACAAGGTAAAGTTGGGCAAATGACTGAATACCAAAAGGGTTCGCTTATTGTTGAACGCCCTAAAAATCCTGATTTTGGAGATTTCGCTATAAATGTATCATCACTTGCCAGAAACGCTAAAATAGCACCTCCAATGATTGCGAATTCTATTTTAGAATTTATCGATAAAGAAGATAATGAATACACGGTTGTTGCCGGCTTTATCAATTTTAGAGCAGGTGAAACACTTTTAACGAACCTCGTAAAAGAAATTATTGATAAAAAAGAAAACTTCGGACGTCCTGAAAATGCGCAAACTGAAAAAATTATTCTTGAATATATTTCAGCAAATCCGACAGGACCGTTCCACATTGGGCACGGCAGATGGGCAGCGATGGGCAGCGCATTGGCAAATCTCTTAAAATTCTACGGTCACGAAGTTTATCAGGAATTTTATATAAATGATGCCGGCTCTCAAATTCAAAAACTCGGTCGTTCACTTGTTATAAGGGTTAAGCAGGAACTTGGAATAAATATTGACTTCCCGACAGATGAAGAAGATAGAAAAAATTATTATCCCGGAGATTATTTGATACCGGTTGCGAAAGAATTTATAAAAGAAAATGGTGAGATTCTTCGCTCCGCTCAGAATGACATAGATTCTATTGAATTATCCGTATTTTGCGATTTTGCAAAAGAATACGAAGAAAAAGTACAGCGTGATTTGCTAGACAGATTACACGTTAAATTTGACAATTTCTATTCGGAACTTACGCTTCACAACTCAGGGAAAGTAACTCATTACGTTGAAAAGCTTAAGGATTCAGGCAAAATTTACGAAAAAGACGGCGCAACCTGGTTCAAGTCATCAGATTACGGAGATGATCAGGACAGAGTAATTAAAAAAATAGACGGTTCTAATACATATTTAACTGCAGACATTGCATACCACGCAGAAAAATTAGAACGCGGATTTGACAGAATGATAGATATTTGGGGCGCAGATCATCACGGATACATCCCAAGGGTTAAGGCATCACTTGAAGCATTAGGTTATGATCCTAATAAACTTGAAGTTCTTTTAGGACAGCTTGTTAACCTTGTAATAGACGGTAACGAAGTCCGCATGGGCAAACGCAAAAACATGGTTACGTTAGAAGATCTTGTTGACGAAGTCGGAGTTGATGCCACAAGATTTTGGATGACAATGAGAAACGCAACTCTGCCAAAAATTGACACAGAAAGCGGAAAAGAATTGATTCCAATCATTTCAGAAAACGACTTTAACAATATGCTGAACAACTTTGATAAAAATATTATAAAATTAACATTAAAAGAAGCAAGGAAACTTATCTTAAAACTGGAAGAATTTAAGCATTTAATTGTAACATCTGCACGCGACAGACAAGTTTATACAATTTGCCGCTACGTTCAGGATTTGGCAGGAGAATTTCATTCGTTC
>CADCNV010000063.1 GCA_902802825.1 uncultured bacterium
TCTTCTCAAACCGACTGTTATTTTGCAGCGACCTGTAAGCAAAGGGCTAAGCAGATTTTGCTTATGGCGTTAAGTCACTAAAAGCAAAATGTGTAATCCCGTTTATTGCGAGCAGGTCAAGATAGCTTCGTCTTCCGCGAATAAAGAGAAGTACTGAAAAGGGCTTCTTTTTATTAGTCATTACATAAACGATAAACAAGCGACGTCACGATGGAAAGCGAACAATTGAGCCAATGGCAAAACTTGTGATCCTGCATACGAAGTCTGCGTAAAAAATCAATCTGATTAATTAAACAATAACATTAAAACTCTTTGCAAATGCATTCCACATACTGCTGTAATCAGGAGTTTTTGCTTCGTACTTATTGATAATATTTTTCATCGCTTCAACACCACGACCACCTTCTGCTTTTACAATATTACCGTCTTTTATATTTAGAATATGAAACAATTCTGTATTAGGATTTGAGAGTATATTAACTTCAACTCCATTTCTGAGTCTTATGAATCCATGACCCATGTGATTTTTTTGGGCAAATGTTTTTAAATAGTTTATTTCAGTAATTTTCATTTTATATATTTCCCCAAGATATTGTCATTTAAGCGTATAAAGTCGCTTTAAAATAAGTGTACTTTCAACATTCTATTTTGTCAAATACTTAAAAGCTTTTAATAACAGGTATTTTAGAATGTCGCACGTAGGAATATATTACCAAATGTAACGAAATAACAATACATGTTGCAACAACTTGCATATTTTTCAAATATAGATATAATAGACATGTTTAGTTAAGAAAGGAGATTTGTTATGAACAAAGAAGAATTAGTTGCTGAAATTTCTAAATCAGCTAAAGTTTCTAAAAAAGATGCTGCATCTGTATTGGCTGCAACAATTGAAACTATTGAAAAAGCTGTAAAAAAAGGTGACAAAGTTACTTTAGTTGGCTTTGGTACTTTTGAAGCTCGTAAGAGAGCTGCTAGAACTGGCAGAAACCCACAAACAGGTAAAGAAATCAAAATCGCTGCTAAAACAGTTCCTGCATTTTCAGCTGGTAAAAAATTCAAAGAATTAGTAAAATAGTTCTTTAATGGATTTAAAAAGAACCCGACTTAATTGTTCGGGTTCTTTTTTTATTACTAATTTCTTTTTTGTTCTCCAATACGTTTTTGTCTGTAACCGTATAATGCATAAATTAAAAAGCCGACAACAAGCCAGGAAATAAAGTAATTTGAAGAAGTTTTGAGAGTATTCAGCGAGAAGAATATCAAAACCAGACAAATAAATATCCCTATAATCGGGAGAACAGGGCTAAACGGAACTTTGAACGGTCTGTGAGTGTCAGGATTAGTTTTTCTTAAAATAAGAACTGCAAGGCAAATAATTACAAAAGATGTAAATGTCCCATAATTACACAAATCAGCAGATATTTTCAAATCCATAAACAAACCGCAAACAATGACAACAATTCCTGAAATCCATGTCATAACATGCGGGGTTTTAAACTTTCTGTGAATCATTCTCCATGACCTTGGCAGAAATCTGTCACGACTTATAGCATACAAAATTCTTGTTGTGCCCAGTTGGTACACAAGTAAAACAGTTGTCAAAGCGCACAATGCTCCAACTGAAATCAATCCGGCAAACCAATCTTTACCGACAAATTTCATTGCATGCGCAATTGGTGCAAGTGCATCAATCTGATTGATAGGTACAATACCTGTTAATACAAGAGCAACTGCGACATATAAAATTGTACAAATTATAAGTGTTCCCAAAATTGCAATCGGCAAATCTCTTTGTGGCTTTTCTGTTTCTTCTGCGGCAGTTGAAATAGCATCAAATCCGATATATGCAAAAAATATTGTAAATGTTCCCATCAAAATTCCTGTAACCGGTTCAACCGGCGGTAAGAAGGGATGCCAATTTTCAGGTTTTACATAATGCGAACCGATGATTATGAATGATAAAATCATAAACATATTAACGCCGACCATTATACTTGCCACCCGTGTAGATTCTTTTACTCCCTTAATTAACAACAAAGTTAAAATCAATACAATAATAACTGCAGGCATATTAACAGCAACCGGGATCTTATCGAACAAAAACGGTATTTTATCGTGAATATCCCAACCATACTTATCACACATCGAGTAAATAGCTCTGTAATCATATCTGAGCCAAATAGGAATATTTAGTATAAAATCAGGCAAGCAATTTTTGAAGCCCTTTAAAAACTGCATAAAGTAGCCACTCCACGCACTTGCAACGGTAATATTTCCAATCGCATACTCAAGCATCAATATCCATCCGACCATCCATGCCATAAATTCGCCCATTGTTGCATAAGTATATGTATAAGCACTTCCTGCAACAGGAATCATTGAAGCAATTTCAGAATAACAAAGCGCAGGGACTATACAAGCCACTGCAGCCAATACCATTGAAATTACAATTGCGTGACCTGCTCCGACACTTTCAGAATTCCCTGTAATTGCAGCACCAACGATCGCAAATATTCCTGTCCCGACAACAGCTCCGATACCAATTACAATAAGGTCAAATACACTTAAAGTTTTCTTTAATTCAGACTTTTTACTTGTCTGAATCAAATCATCAATACTTCTTTTTTTGAATATATTTTGGGTAATGCTTTTTAAAAATTCCATTTGCTATTCATTTTCACTTTCTTCTTTTAGAAAACCACGCACTAGTTCTCTGTGAACCTTATTTTCGTTATCTCTGTTTCTGATAAAACCATAAAGCAAATAAATAATTGCACCAACACCCAACCAAACAGGGAATAATAATGCAGAACTTCCTGCTTCCATAGATTTATATACCATCAGCCCGCCACAGCACAATATACCCAGCAACGGGAACCACGGAGAAAACGGAACTTTAAAAGGTCTTGGTCTGTTTGGATCAGTATGTCTTAAAATCAAAACTGCAAGACATACGATTATAAATGATGTAAATGTCCCATAGTTACATAATTCTGCTGCGACACTCAAATTAAGAGTCAAAATCCCTAAAACTGCAAGCCCTCCGACAGTCCATGTTAACAACGCCGGAGTTTTAAATTTAGGATGAATTTTCTGGAATCTTTTTGAAATAAAGTGATCACGGCTCATTGCGTATAAAATTCTTGTAGCAGCCATCTCAAGAACTAAAAGTACAGAAGTCAAACCTGCAAGAGAACCGATTGAAATCAAACCGGCAGCCCAGTTTTGTTTGGCAAGCATCATACAATATGCCATTGGCGCTTTTAGAAAGTCTGCACTTACAGAATGCGAAGTATCAACCATACCTGTTAAGACGAGTGCAACCAATACATAAACAATTGTAGTTACGATTAATGACCCTATAATACCAATTGGCAAATCTTTTTGAGGATTTTTACATTCTTCAGCCGCTGTTGCGAGAGCATCGAAGCCGATATATGCAAAAAATATCAAAAAAGCGCCTGCAAAAATACCTGCAGCCCCATTTGGCGCAAACGGCGTCCAATTTTCAGGTCTTACAAAAAATGCACCTGCAATTACAAACAGTGCAATTACTGCAAGTTTTATAAATACCATCAATCCTGCCATTTTGGCTGAATCTTTTGTACCTTTTACAAGAATTGCAGTCATCAAAAGGACAATAAAAATTGCAGGAATATTTATACAAATCGGGACTCCAAATACCATAGGCACTGATATATCAGGATTTTCAGCAACCATTTTTGAAACAGTAAATACATCATTTGTCATCCATACAGGCGGATTTGAAATCCATTCAGGCAAACCCGGGAAACCTTGTAAAAACTGCATCAAATGATTTGACCACGCGCACGCAACCGCAATGAACCCGATGGCATATTCAAGCATCAATACCCAGCCGACCATCCAAGCAGCAAATTCGCCTAATGTTGCAAAAGTATATGTATATGCCCCACCTGCAACAGGTATCATCGTTGCAAATTCACTGTAACACAAGGCAGAAAATACACATGCAATCGCAGCTATAATCATTGAAACTACAAGCCCCGGTCCTGCTCCTAACGAGGATCCGTTACCTGCTGCTGCTATTCCGACAATTGCAAAAATTCCTGAGCCGATAATTGCACCGACACCTAATATAATTAAATCCCAAACTCCGAGAGTTTTTTCCAAGCTGCTATCCTTAGCATCTGCCAACATTTCGTCAGGGTTTTTAATTCTTGTAATATTTTTTAAAAAATTGCGAGTAAATGTCGCACGATTGAATTTTTCAGCCATTTATGTTCCTTTTCTTTTTCCTTTATAACCTTCGGGGTTGTCAAGGCAACCAAATCACAAAATTCTGAAACAAGTCCAGAATGACATTTTATTTGCACAATGGGAAACCCATTTCTTCACGCTGCTCAACATAGAGTTTTGCAACACCTGAAGCCATAGTTCTTACCCTGCCGATAAAATTATTACGTTCATCTTTACTTATAACACCTCTTGCATCAAGCAAATTAAAGGTATGAGAACATTTTAAAACGTAATCATAAGCAGGTAAAACTAATTTTGCATTTAGGCAATTATCAACTTCTTTTTGGTAAAGTTCAAAACTTTTGAATAAATCATCCGCATTTGACACTTCAAAATTATATTTTGATTGTTCTACTTCGTTTTGGTGATAAATCTCGCCATAAGTCAAAGTATCATTCCACATAATATCAAATACTGAAGATTTATTTTGAAGATACATTGCGATTCTTTCCAAACCATAAGTAAGTTCTAAAGCTACCGGTTTGATTTCCAATCCGCCGACTTGCTGAAAATAAGTAAACTGAGTAACTTCCATACCATCAAGCCATACTTCCCAACCTACACCTGCGGCACCAAGCGTTGGAGATTCCCAGTTATCTTCAACAAAGCGAACATCGTGTTCTTTTAAATCAATTCCCATCGCTTCCAGACTACGTAAATACAATTCCTGAGCATCATCAGGACATGGCTTTAATATGACCTGAAACTGAAAATAATGTCCCAAACGATTGGGATTTTCGCCATAACGAGCGTCTGTCGGGCGTCTGCACGGTTCAATCATAGCGGTTGACCATGGCTCAGGCCCAAGAACTCGCAAAAAAGTTGCAGGGTTCATAGTTGAAGCCCCTTTTTCTATATCATAGGGCTGCTCTATTATGCATCCGTAATCAGCCCAGAATTTTTGTAAATTTAAAACCAAATTTTGAAAATTTAATGCCATAACATATTCCAATTCACTAATGTAAATACACGTTCACAAAGATATTACAAACATAGCATTATTTCAAGAATTTATTAAAAAATGATACAAATTAAGGGTTATCTGCCAACTGAATAGTATTCAAAACCTTTTTCAAACATCTTTGACGGCTCGAATAAATTTCTTCCGTCAAATATTACAGGACTATTCATCAATGCTTTTAATTTATCAAAATCAGGACGTCGGAATTCATTCCACTCTGTCAAAATTAAAAGGGCATCTGCATCTTTCAGTGCATCATAAGCCGTTGAAGAATATATAATTTTATCGTCGAAATAAAATTTTGCACTTTCAATCGCCTTTGAATCATATGTCTGAACTTTTGCCCCGCTTGATAAAAGAGCATTAATTACAGTTATAGAAGGGGCCTCACGCATATCATTCGTTTTTGGTTTATAAGCTAGCCCCCATATTGCAAATGTTTTACCGTTTAAATTTGCCCCGAATTTAGAATAAATTTTATCAATAAATATTTGCCTTTGTTTATTATTTACGGCATCTGCAGATTTAATTATATTCATATCACACGCAAAGTCATGTCCCGTTTTAATCAGGGCTTTTATGTCTTTTGGGAAACAACTTCCGCCGTATCCAAGACCAGGGAACAAAAACTTATTTCCGATACGATTGTCTGTTGAAATTCCGACTCTGACCATTTCTCGCGTGGGAACTGGACATGGAGCGTGGCGT
>CADCNV010000064.1 GCA_902802825.1 uncultured bacterium
TTATTAGATAGTAATCAAAATATCTCATTCAAATAGTGATTAACAAAGACCTTACATTAATTGTAAGGTCTTTGTTTTTGTTCATGTTATTAAGTCATGTAACAATTATATTGTTATTTATATTTTTTTGTCCCGTAATAATATCTGCCTGCTTGCTTATAAGCTTTGGTAGTGTTATATTACAGATGAAAAATTTATTTTATATAAATAGCAAAATTATTTTTTAGAAGTTTTATTAAACTTGAATACATGCATGCGAGCATGAAAAAGTTACATAATTACCAGACTTATATATGAAAGGATTTGAAAATGACTAGAAATCGTAAGGTTGCAAAACGTGTTGTATGTGCAGTTTTAACAGCTGCTTTTATTATACAGCAATCAATGTTTGTATCTGCTTTGGCTACGAACATTACTAATGTTACAGGTAATAACGGAGTTTATAATATAGACCCGACTGCTATTATTAAAGGCACAGACATTGGTCTTAGAAAATATCAGGATTTCAACTTAAGTCAGGGCGATATTGCCAACTTAATATTCAAGTATGGAGCAAAAGATGTAAATACTTTTTTAAACTTAGTTGATAATACTATCAGAATAGATGGTGTTGTTAATTCAATGAGAGATGGCAATTTCTATAACGGGCGAGCAATTTTTGTTTCTCCTAACGGAATGGTTGTTGGGGCATCCGGTGTTTTGAACGTCGGTTCTTTAGGTGTATATACTCCCAATACTGAAGCATATACAAAATTCAAAAATAACCCAAGTAGTGATTTTAGCTCCTTAAGAAATAAAGATAACGTAGGCGTCGGATCAGTACAAATAAATGGTCATGTTTTTGCAGCAAATGATATTGATGTTGTTTCAAGCCGGATACAGGTGCCGGGCAAAGTATTGGCTGGTGCAGATATAAATTCTGCTTTGGGGCCTAACAGCCATGCTGAAAAATTATTTAATTCATTGGTAAATACTTCCAATATAAGTTCTGCAAATAATATGACTGCAAGAAATGGAAACATATCATTTACTTCAACGGTAGGTAATGTTATATCAGGTGATGTCCAAAATTTAGGAACAGGGAATACAAATATTACCAACTATGGTAATTCAGGCACATATATATCAGGCAAACTGATGAATCATAACGGAGATTTAAATATTACAAACCATGCTGGTAGTGTATATGGTGCTAAAACTGCAAATATAGAAAATAATGGCGGAACACTTAAAATTGTTAATAACGGTAAAGGTATTTACTTTGTAAAAGATTCACAAATTAAAAATAATAACAGAATTGAAATGTCAAATACGGGTGCTGAAGGTACTATTTTATCAGGGAATGTCAGCAACGTTGGGACTACGGTTATAGATAATAAAGCAGGGGCTTTAAGTATTGCCGGTAATTATCAAAACAAAGGTAATTCAACGCTAAATAACAGTGGTACTCAGCTTAATGTTTCAGGGACTTTAACAAATACTGACGGCAAATTGACATTAAATAACTCAGGAGCAAAAGGGTTACATTTAGTTTCAACTTCTACAGTTACATCTGAGGGTATTGAAATAACAAACAGTGGCAATGACGGATTAACAATAAACGGTAAAGTTAATAATAATGGTTCAGCTGTTGTAAAAAATACTTCTTCAGCTGTCAGAGGATTGAATATTGGCGGTACGTTTGTAAACAACGGAGCTGCCGAATTTGTTAACAATGCTCAGGGCGGTTTGAATGTTGGAGGAACTGTTGAAAATAAAAACGGGACCCTCGCAATGAATAATACAGGTGCTCAGGGGCTGAATATTCTCAAAACAGGAACAGTTGATGCCCAAGGTATTTCAATGCAAAATGATGGAGAAAACGGGCTGAATGTTTACGGTAAAGTATTAAACCAAGGTAATGGATCTTATACAAATAATGCCGGCAAATTAAAAGTTCAAGAATCAGGGTATATGTCAAATAAAGGTGGCAATGCGATTTATGAAAATGATGGTATTTATGGACTAATATTTGCAGGTGAAGTTGATAATGAGGGCACTACAATGGCTCTTAACCATAAAGGTGCTTTAAGTATTCTCGGGAAATTCTCAAATGCAGGAGAATCTTCATTTACAAATAGCGGTACACAACTCAATATTTCAGGAACCGTAAATAATGATGGGAAATTGGCTCTTTATAACACAGGTGATCAGGGCTTAAATATTATTAAAACAGGAAGTGTTTCTTCA
This sequence comes from uncultured bacterium, assembly GCA_902802825.1. Lineage (GTDB taxonomy): Bacteria > Cyanobacteriota > Vampirovibrionia > Gastranaerophilales > Gastranaerophilaceae > Zag111. The sequence goes on from CADCNV010000064.1 coordinate 2,230, forward strand.
AAAGGTTTAGATGTTAAAAATGAAGGTGCTAACGGTTTAAATATTACAGGTACTGTTTCAAATATCGGAGATGCTCAAATTATCAATATGGAAGAAGGCCAAAAGGGCTTAAATATTGGCGGAACCATAAATAATGAAGATGGGGCTCTTGCTGTTAAAAACTATGGTGAAAGCGGATTAAATGTTTTGAAAAGCGGTAAAATTATTTCTCATAATTTGAACAAAGACAGTTTAGCAATGGATAATACAGGTGCAGGTGGTCTTGTAATAAGAGGTAATGTAAACACTATTGGTGATGCATCTTATAATAACTCTGCTACCGGTACAAATGGCTTAAAGGTATATGGTAAAACTATTACTGAAAATGGCAACACAACATTCTTAAATAATGGCCAAGGCGGACTTAATATTTATGGTGAGGCACGTACTGCCGGTACGACTACAATGACAAACACAGGCGAAAGAGGATTAAATCTAGATAAAAATGGTTTAATCATTGCTAATAATGCTGGAATTACCAATAGCGGCAAGAATGGTCTGAACTTGTATGGCACGACTGTAATAACTAATGAAGGTAATATTAAAAACACCGGTTCTTATGGACTTAATGTAAATGGTAATATTGAACACGGAAGCGCAGATGTAAATGCTCAAAACGGTAAATTAACACTTGAAAATAATGGTCACTATGGTCTTAATATCAATGGCCGCGTACACAGTTATGGCGATGTTGATGTTAAAAGCGGTGCAAATGCAAGAAATGGCGTTAATGTATATGGTGATGTCACTACTGAAAGAGGCAATTTATACATTGCTAATGATGGTTTAATCGGTATAAACGTCAGAGAAAAAGGATCTATCAATACTAATAACTTAAAAATGGTAAATAATGGTGAAAATGGTATCCATATTAAGGGTAATGTTGCTAACAAAGGTACTATGGATATCACCAATAATGCCGGTTGGGTCAAAGTTCACGAATCAGGCGTTGTTAATAACAATGGTGATTTAAATGTAACTAATAAGGGACAATACGGCTTAGCTGTTGCAGGAAGATTAAATAATAACGGAACTGCTACACTTACAAACGAAAACGGTTCTGTTGGTATTAGTGGTAAATTAGTTAACAACGGTAATACTACAATAACTAATTCCGGTTCTCAGATCAATATAAGCGGTACTGTTGAAAATAAAAACGGTCAATTAGAACTGGTTAACTCAGGTGATAAGGGCTTCCATTTAGTATCAACCGGAACAATTAATTCAGAAGGTGTTAAAATAACTAATACCGGCAAAGATGGTGTTGATATACACGGTAAAATCAGTAATACCGGAACTGCTGAAATCTTAAATAACATTGAAGGCGAAGGCAGTCTGAGCGTTTATGGCTCAATCGAGAATAAAGACGGTAATCTTCAGCTTGTAAACAGCGGAGATAAAGGGTTGAATGTATTCGGAACCGTAAGCAATGTAAATGGTAAAACAACTGTTACAAATAATGGTAAAGTAAGAGGTATTAACATTACTAAAGATGCCCAAATGAATACTCATGGACTTGAAGTTGTAAACAATGCGGCTGAAGGTATAAACGTCTGGGGTACGGTAAACAATGAAGGCAATGTTTCATTTACAAACAATGACGGATATTTCAGTGTTACCCAAGAAGGTAAAATAATTAACAAGGGTGGTGAAGCATCTTACTACAACAAAGGTAAAAACGGATTGGTTGTTTCAGGTGAAATCAGCAATGTTGGCACAACAAATGTTGTAAATGAAAACGGACCTTTAAGTATAAGCGGTAAATTTACTAATACAGGTGACTCAACATTAACTAACAAAGGTGATCAAATCAATATATCCGGTACTGTAAATAATAGTGGTAAATTAAATATTCAAAACAGTGGCGCAAAAGGTGTTAATGTTGTTACAACAGGCGTTATAAATGCAGGTGATATTGAAATAATCAATACAGGCGCTAATGGTATAAATGTAAATGGTGATATAACTTCTGAAAAAGACGTTGTTATTGATAATACTTCTGAAACAGGTACTTTCTTCAATAAAGATGCATCTGTTCAGGCAAAAAATGATATTGATATCTCTGATGAATCATTTGAAGGGGTCAAAGTTTCAGGGCAATTGTTCGCAGATAATGATGTAAACATTGATACAAATGGCGGTGATGTCGTAATCGGTGCAACTGTTTATGATGATTATGTAAATGCAAAAAGAAACGTTAATATCAATGTTGTTGATGGTGATGTTTTGAACTTCGGTGTTAAAAAGACATTGATAAATGCTGAAAATGATATAAATATTACAGTTCAAAACGGTAAAGTGGGCGAATCTCCAACTGTTATCAATAAAGATGAATCTGAATACAAATACAGAGCATTAAATGTAAATGTTGGCCACGAATATAAAGAAATTGTGAAAAAATAAAACAATTTTTTAACATATAAAAGTCCCGGCTTATAAAAAGTCGGGACTTTTTTTATATGTTTTTATATTGTTTTGGTGAGTTTCTTCATTATCTTTGTAAAAAACGGTTTTTGCTTGTTTATTTTATTGTTCTTTTTTGTGTTAATTTTTTTAGAGTAAAATTCTTTTACTTCATTTATTTTTTGTATATTCATTTTTTATAACTATCCTAATTCCAATAATGGGGTTATACTGTTTCCATCGGTTCAATTTCAAAATTTATGAGAAATGTTTTATCATTTGAAAAAGCTTTTTCATAAGCTTTTTCAATATTTGAAACTGAATTTACTTTGATACTTTCTATACCGAAACTTTGAGTCAGTTTTTCAAAATCAGGGTTTGAAAGTTTGGTTTGAGAGTACCTCTTTTGACAATTCTTTTCCTGAAGTTGCCTTACCATCCCAAGATATCCGTTGTTTAATAATATGATTTTAATATTCAATCCGTATTCATTGCACACAGCAAGTTCTCCAAGAGTCATTTGGAGAGAACCGTCACCTGTTATACAAATAATTGTCTTATTAGGATTTGCAATTGAGGCACCGATTGCTGCCGGCAATCCAAATCCCATTGTGCCTGACCCGCCGGAAACTAAAATTTTTCTGTCACTGTTTAATTCTAAGTTTTTTACGGCCCAAAGCTGGTGTTGCCCGACTTCACTTGTGAATATAACGGATTTGTCTTTTGTATATTCATCAAGTTTTTTTATGACTTCAAATGAGTGTATCATATTTGAAATCTTTTGCGGTTCGGTATTTAATTTTTTAAATTCTTCTGTTTCTTTGTTCCATAGCTCAAATTGTTTTGGAAATCCGCTATTGTTAAAATTATTTATTTTATCGAAAAAGTCTGTTATATCGCATACCATATAGTCTTTTGGAGTGAAATTTCTTGCTATTTCATTATCATTTATGTCAATCTGAATAACTTTATTATTAAGGATATCCTCTTTAAGGATGCAGGTAATTCGGTCATTAAATCTTGCTCCAAGTGAAATAATGCAGTCTGATTGGCGTAACGCCTCATTTGCACTTTTATCCCCAAATATGCCAATCATTCCAATGTAATTTTTATTTTCCGTACTTAATGCTCCCAGCCCCATCATTGTTGATACGGCAGGAATATTGAATTTTTTAATAAATTCTTTTAATAAATTCAGTTAATTCATTATAGCATTTAGAATGATTTGCCCCTCCGCCGATTACAATAAGTGGTTTTTTAGAATTTATTATTTTTGTATAAATCCTTTCAGCTGTGGCTATTGAGCAAGTAAGATTGTTTCCTTTGTTTTGTTTTTCTTTATTTTTAAATTCTATATTTTGAGTAAATATATTTTTAGACATATCAATTAGTACAGGGCCTTTTTTCCCTGACATTGCAATATTATGTGCCTCAGTAATAATTTTTTCAATGTCATTTGCATCTGTAATTTGAAAAGTTGCTTTCGTGCACGATTTGACCATGTCGCATATATTTGCTTCTTGGAAAGCATC
>CADCNV010000065.1 GCA_902802825.1 uncultured bacterium
TCAACGTTTGTCTTACGAGCAGTCAAACTGAGAAATCTAGCTTGTGATGCACTCATTCCCATTTTTTTAGCTGTCCTTTCTTGTTCTCGTTTCCTATATCTCTCATGTCGGACAACATGTTTGGGAACTTTAATTTTTTATCTATTTTTCTTTACATTTTGTTACAATTAAGGCGAATCACGCATTATATTCACGCATCAGATTATCTACCCATTTAATCAAAACAGAAACATCATATGGCTTTGGCATATATAAATCAGCACCAGTATTTAAAACTAATTCTTTATCATGTACTGCTGATGTTACAATAACCTTTACATTAGATAAAGACGCATTATTTTTAATTTTATAACAAAGGTTTAAACCGTTTTGCTTTTCAATATCCCCTGCATCAATAATCAGTAACGCAGGAGTTTCACCCTCTTCGGGTTCCGCAAATGAATTCATAACAGTAATATCATACCCCTGAAGGTCTAAAATTGTGTTTAACAAAGTACATAATGCCTGATCCGTTTCATATATTAATATTTTATTATTATATTTCTTTGACTGAAGCGAGTGTTCCCCGGGAATTTTTAGACGGTCTAATATATAATTGGATTTATTATGTAAATTAGCCATAGAATTCAATTCCATTAAGCTGTTCATAACCTGTTGAGCATTTGTATATGCAGAATTTTCACTTGAAATACCACTGAGAGTAACATGAACAAAATTCGCACGCTTACCGGCGAATTCATCTCCCTGCAATATCATATAACCCCTGTTTAAGTCATGTTCGGCATAAAACTTACTTACAACAGTATCGAAAGCATAAGTTAAAAACTTTGCAACAGTCTCTGCTTTAAGATTATCCGTAATAATTAAATATGAATTTTCATCTATAAGTCCTACAAAGTCCTTTTCTGTCAAAGTCGCTTTTATAATTGCGCTATATGTCTGAAGTAACTTATCAGAAGCAAGTTCTGTATATGCGACCTTGTAATCTTCAAAATTAACTATTTTAATATATAACATTGACCAACTTGACTCTCGACAACAAATACGCTTTATTGCCCGCAATGAGTAATTTTTATTCGGAAGTAACTGTTTGAGATCTAAATTTGACTCATATTCTCTTCTTAAATGTGCGGACATTCGGACTTTAAATTCGGGCAAGTTAACAGGTTCAGAAATAAAATCATCTGCTCCGCTGTTTAAAATGTTTATGCGATCCCCGGAATCCGCTGATTTAGAAAGAGCAACAATTACAGGACGCATATTGTATGTCAGAGCACGAACTTGTTTGCAGAAATCAGATAAATCATCATCAAAACTATCAGATATTATTATTAAATCCGGTTCCAAATCTTTTATAATCTTTATAGAGTCAAGCAAACTCTTTGAAATAACAACTTTATTTGTATCATTTTCCAACGTCTTCTTATATTTTGTAGACATTTCAAGTCTTTTATCAATCAACAAAGTTACTGAACGCATTTTATTCTTGTCTGCTCCTCAATATTTTTAATTGGCATACTTAATGTAAACGTAATATCAGCATATTCACTACTTTTAATTTGTTTTGAACATACAGATATTTTACCTCCCATTTTTTCTGTTAATGTTTTGGTAATATACAGCCCCAAACCGCTGCCCTGAACTTTTCTGGTCAAAGGATTATCGATTCTGGAAAATTTAGTAAAAATTTTTTCGTAATCATTTTCATCAATAGGTAGTCCGATATTAGAAACCTGTATTATTACACTATCGTCCCTTTCTATCGCACTAATTTTTATCGTTGAGCCATCAGGAGAATATTTCGCACTATTTTCGATTAAGTTGGTCATAATTTGCTGAAACTTGTCTTTATCAACAAATACTTTAGAAATACTATCAGGACAAGAAAAATTAAATACGCGATTAGAATACTTACTTTTTATAATAGTAATTGTTTGGTCAATCAATGGCTTTACGGCAGTTTCATTATATACAAAAATATTTTTTGAATGTAGCTTGGTAACAGCGAGCATATTTTCGACAAGATTAATTAATCTTTGTGACTGTTCTTCAATAATTTTAATAAACTTCTTTTTGCTTTCATCATCTAATTTATCCCAAGACGAAAGCATAGTCTGCGAAAAGCCCCTTATTGAAGTCAACGGAGTCCGAAGCTCGTGACTAACAGTAGAAATAAAATCTTCATAATCCTGATTATTATTTTCCATACAATAATTATAGCAAATAAAGAATCTGATGTAAAATAAAGGTGCGGGATTAACCCGCACCAAACAAAACATCATCGTATAAAAGAATTTGCAACGCCGGACAAACTCATTAATGCCGGGCGAATGATATTACTAAAAGTTCCGCCATTTGATAAATTCGCATTATATGCCGCCTGATTATACTGGTTTCCTGAATTTGCATTTTGGTTTGCAAGCCCTAAATAACTTAGGATATTATTGTTAATAGAATTATTCAAACCATCAAGCAATGAAAGCATATTCATTCTGTTTTGAATTTCCTGATTATACAAATCACTTTGCGCAAGAAGAATATTGTTTGCCAAATCAGCAATCGCCTTTGACTTATTATTTGTGATTGCATTTAAATTATCAAGAAAAACAGAATTATCCAAATTCCCAAAGCGTGATGCAATATCATTTTTTAAATTATTTTGAATTGGAGTAAATATATCATTAATATTTTGAATCCCTGCATTTTGCATTGCACTTAGCTGTGATTGCCATTCTTTTCGCTGAGGGTCAGAAATTGTAAACAGATTACTCAGCACTCCTGACATATTATTTTGTATTGAATCATAGATATTTTTTTGAACATCACTCATTGTGAAATTTGAATTTACTGTATTATCAGATTTAGATGTTCTTGCTACATTCATCCCGTTTATATTGACAGCCCCGCCCGAATAAGACGGATATTTGGTAGATTTACCCATAGAAATTGTCCTTTCATACCGCAAAGAACAACAATTATAAATGCATTACGAAACTACATTAATTATATCAAATTGAATTACTTATACAAAGCATAAAAATAAATAAAAATAATATCTTTACAATTTATTTGAAAAAATAAATTCTTGAACGATAATTATTAATATGGCAGATGTAATTAAAATCTCGGGTGCAAAAGAACACAATTTGAAAAATATTTCACTTGAAATTCCCAAAAACGAACTTGTAGTATTTACAGGAGTTTCAGGGTCGGGTAAAAGTTCTCTGGCTTTTGATACGATTTTTGCGGAAGGGCAAAGACGCTACGTCGAAAGCTTATCAACTTATGCAAGACAATTTCTTGGGCAGCTTGATAAACCGGATGTTGAATATATTGACGGATTATCACCTGCAATATCAATTGATCAGAAATCAACAAGTAATAACCCGCGTTCAACGGTCGGAACAATTACTGAAATATATGATTATCTTCGTCTTATGTATGCGCGCATCGGGACTCCATATTGCCCAAATTGCGGAAGAAAAATTAAACCCCAAACTCTAGACGAAATTGTTAATAAAATAATGCTGCTTGGTGAAGGAACTAAAATCCAGATTCTTTCCCCTATTATAAGAGGCAAAAAAGGGGAATATTCTTCCACTTTTAAAGAACTCTCACACGAGGGTTTTGTAAGGGTAAAAGTTGACGGAGAAATTTATAATCTGGATGAAGACGATATTACACTCGAAAAAACAAAAAAACACGATATAAGTATCGTTGTAGACCGCATTGTCGTTAAAGAAAGCGCGACATCAAGAATTGCCGACAGTGTTCAGACTGCATTAAAAAGGGCAGACGGAATAGTAAACATTGATGTTATTGGAGATAAAGAAATAGTTTTTAGCGAAAAACTTGCATGTCCGCACTGCAATATAAGTTATGAAGAGCTGACACCGAGAATATTTTCGTTTAATGCACCATACGGGGCTTGCGAACGATGCGGCGGACTTGGGGCGGATTTTATAATAGATCCTGACCTTGTAGTACCTGATAAAACAAAGTCAATTAACGATAATGCAATTTATGCATGGGACAGACCGGCAACAACATATTATAAAGATATGCTGTCTTCCGTTTGCGAAGCATACAACATCGATATGGATAAACCGTTTGAAAAACTTCCGCAAAGGCATAAAGACATTATTTTATATGGTTCTGAAGAACCGATAAAAATGAGAATTAAAGATTTCGGAACCAGCAGATATGTAACACGAAATATACCGTTTGTCGGAGTAATTCCATTTTTAGAAAAAAGATATAACGATACAAATGGGGATTACTGGAGGGAAGAAATCGAACCGTTTATGGTTGCAAAACCCTGCCCTGAATGTAACGGAGCCAGATTAAAACCATTCCCCCTTGCAGTTAAAATTAAGAACCTGAATATATACGAATTTACTACATTATCAATAGATGATGAATTTAAATTTATAACAGATCTGTATTTAGACCTGTCAGAGCATCAATTAAAAATTGCAAAACAAATTCTTGATGAAATAAGAGCACGGCTGAAATTTCTGATTGACGTTGGCTTGCACTATTTAAACCTTGCCAGAATGGCAGGATCATTATCAGGCGGTGAAGCTCAAAGAATACGGCTTGCATCCCAAATTGGCAGCGGTTTAAGCGGAGTTTTGTATGTACTTGATGAACCGTCAATCGGCCTGCACCAAAGAGATAACGATATGCTGATTAAAACACTGTTTAAATTAAGAAATTTGGGAAATACATTGATTGTAGTTGAACATGATGAAGACACCATAAGAAATGCCGATTATATTGTGGATATAGGGCCAAAAGCAGGAGCTGCAGGCGGGAAAATTATTGCTCAGGGTAGTGTAGAAGATATAATAGCCGCAAAAAGCTCGATTACAGGGAAGTATTTAAGCGGCGAAAAATACATTCCGCTACCTAAAAAGCTCAGAGAAGGGAACGGGAATTATTTACAAATTAAAAATGCACATTTAAATAATTTAAAAAATATTGATGTAAATATCCCGCTTGGTAAAATTGTAGTATTAACAGGAGTATCAGGAAGCGGCAAATCTTCGTTAATGCAGGATTTATTATATGAATTTGCTATTCATAAACTTAGACGCAATAAACCAAAACCGCAGGGAATTGACGATATACTTGGTTTTGAAAACATAGATAAAGTAATCAATATTGACCAATCACCAATAGGAAGAACTCCGCGTTCAAATCCGGCGACTTATACTGATGTATTTTCGCACATACGTGATTTGTATGCTAAAACAAATGAGGCAAAAGTACGCGGGTATAAACCCGGCAGGTTTAGTTTCAACGTAAAAGGCGGCAGATGTGAAGCTTGCAAAGGGGATGGGCTTGTCAAAATTGAAATGAACTTTTTATCAGATGTCTATGTAAAATGTGATGTCTGCAAAGGCAAACGCTATAACAGAGAAACACTCGAAGTAAAATATAAGGGGAAAACTATTTCTGATGTCCTTGATATGAGTATAAAAGAAGCGCTGGAATTTTTTGAAAATATCCCATCAATTCAGAGAAAACTGCAAACACTTAATGATGTAGGCCTTGATTATATGAAATTAGGTCAAAGTTCAACTACCCTTTCAGGCGGGGAAGCTCAAAGAATTAAGCTAGCATCTGAGCTTAATAAACGTTCAACAGGCAAAACGCTTTACCTGCTTGATGAGCCATCTGTCGGTTTACATTGGTATGATTTGGATAAACTTGCGAAGATTCTTCAC
>CADCNV010000066.1 GCA_902802825.1 uncultured bacterium
GGTGTTACCATTTGCGCCGAAACAATAACATCGCCTTCGTTTTCTCTGTCTTCATCATCGGCAACTATAATTGGTTTACCAATTTTAAAATCTTCGATTGCTTCTTCTATTTTGTCAAATCTAAATTTTTCTTCCATTACACAAATCCGTTATCTTTCAAAAATTCCAAACTTATATTACTTTTATTATCTTCAAATCTTGTTATTTTTTCAATATACTTTGCTAATATGTCTGTTTCTATATTTACAGAATCCCCGTTTTTCAAATATTGTAAGTTCGTATTGTTGTATGTGTGAGGAATTACTGCGGTGCAAAAAATATCATTATTGATGTCTGAAACTGTTAAGCTGATTCCGTTTACTGTTATAGACCCTTTATATACAATATATTTTTCAATTGCTTTAGAAACTTTAAATTTTAAATTGTGAAATTCTGAATGTTTCTCGGATGAAATAAATTCTCCGATACAGTCTGTATGCCCTGAAACTATATGCCCGCCCAGTCTTGAATTTAATGTAAGTGCTCTTTCTAAATTTACGCAATCGTCTTTTTTAGCATAAGAAAATGTAGTAACATCAAGTGTTTCGCCACTTAACATTACAGTAAATGAGTTATTGTCGTATTTTATAACGGTTTGGCAAACGCCGTTTACGCAAATACTGTCTCCAATGTGAACATCATCAAGAATTTTATCGCAGTTTATAGTCAGCAAAGCTCCTGATGCTAATTTTTCAAAAGACTTAATTGTACCTGTTTCTTCAATTATCCCTGTAAACATAATTAAAGAATATCACAAGCAAGAATTTTATGGTACTCTATCTCAAACTTTCAGGGACTGCAATCGGAATTTGAGGTGTATGAGGAACTGGGGCCTGAGTTTTTGCTTCTTCCTTCGGCTGCGGTGCCGCAGGTTGTTGGTTATTTACACTTTCAAGTGCTTTTTCTTTTAATTCATTTGCTTCTTTTAAAAGTTGTTCGTCATCCTTTGAAATAGATTCATTTTCAGCATCTTCTTCTGAAATAGGTTTACCTTTTTCATTAAGTTTTACTTCAGGGTAATTAAAATCTTTGTTACCGTATTTTTCGGTTGCAACTGTCATGATATCTTTCCATATTTTTGCAGGGATTGTACCACCGGTAAGCCCGTGCATTTTTTTGTTGTTGTCATCTCCAACCCAGACACCTGTTACTATATCAGGAGTATAACCAACAAAATATGCGTCTTTGTAATCATCTGTTGTTCCGGTTTTGCCGGCAGCCGGCTTGCCAATGCTTGCGCCTCTTCCGGTGCCGCTTGTAATTACGGTTTTCATCATTGCTGTCATTTCAGCTGCCGTTTTATTGCTCAACTGATGTGAAGATTTTGTTTCTCCTGCTTTATATAAAACTCTGCCTCTTGAATCTTCAACTCTTTCAATTGCATACGGCTCAACTACATAGCCACCGTTTGCAAATGCTCCGTATGCTCTTACAAACTCGAACAATTTTACACCGTTTGAGCCCAGTGAGATAGTATAATCTTTTTCAAGCGGAGTCGTTAATCCTAACAATCTTGCAAGTTGTATGACCGAATGTACTCCGACTTCTTTTATTATTCTTGCGGCGCATACGTTTGACGAAACCATTAGTGCTTTATACAATGGAATTTTTCCTCTGTATTTATTTCCGTAATTTCTTGGTGACCATTTAGAAAGTGTTACAGGACTATCATCTACGATATCATTTGGTGAAAAGCCCTTTTCTAATGCAGCTGCATATACAATCGGTTTAAAGGCCGAACCGGGTGGTCTGATTGCCTGTGTAACTCTGTCATATTGTGATTCCCCATAGTTCTTTCCGCCGGCATATACCAGAATTTTACCGTCGATAGGGCTGAATGAAAACACCGCCGCCTGTTGTGATTTATTAGTAAGCCCGTATGATTTCATATCGGCTAAAATAGCTTCATTTGCTTTTTCTTGCGCTTTGGCATCAAGTGTTGTAATAATTTTGTAGCCGCCGTGAATAACTTCTGTTTCGTGGAAGCCCAATTTTTCCAATTCATTCATAACAAAATCACTAAAATACGGAGCTTTGTTTGTAGTGTAAAGTTGAGGTACGTTACTAAGCTTTATTTCTGAGTCAATAGCTTTATCATATTCTTCTTTTGTGATATATTTCATCGCAAGCATTCTTTTAAGTACCTGATTACGTCTTTGTTTTGCCAAATCTTTATTATTATAAGGATTGTATACTGACGGAGCTTGCGGAAGTCCTGCAATGAGAGCAAGTTCAGGTAAAGTTAGTTGATTAAGCTTTTTATTAAAATACGTTTTAGCGGCCCCTGCTACCCCGTAAGAACCGGCACCTAAGTATACATTATTAAGGTACATTTCTAATATTTTGTCTTTTGAAATTGTTTTTTCAATACGGGTGGCAACTTCAAGCTCTTTAACTTTTCTTGTAATAGTTCTTTCATTTGATAAGAATAATATTCTTGCAAGCTGTTGCGTTATTGTACTAGCTCCCTGCACTGCCTGCATAGCAATTACGTTTTGTATAGATGATCTTATTATCCCGAATAAGTCATAACCCTTATGATGATAAAAATTTTTATCTTCCGTAGCGATTATTGCTTTTTTTAGGTTATCCGGAACGTCTTTTAATTCTATCTTGTCATAAGTATAAGCCGTAAATGTTTTTATAATTTCCCCGTCAGAAGAGTAAAATTTGGTGACTATATTTGGTCTGAAATCATTAAGATTTTCGATTGGCGGGAGAGAAGAAAGATACAGATTAAGAGCAACAAAGCCCGCAATAAATAACGCTGAAAATACAATTATAAACATTTTCAGAAATGTAAAAAACTTATTAGAAGATGTTCTTTCATTTCTTTTTTCTTTAGCGAAACCGTGCTCTGCTCTTTGCTTTTTATATGATTCGTAAGATCTTGACATTTTTCTCTCCCTAATCAGGTGAGAATATTATATCATGAAAATAAAAATCAATAAACATATAAAATAAGGCGCGGTTTCCCGCACCTTATAATTTATATAAGTTTTATCTTATATTTTATTCGTTACAGCCAAAAGCGATTGTAATGTGTTCTCTTGGGTTGACTGCTGAGATTTTGTACCCTCTCGGGTCAACAAGGTAAGCAAATTCATCGCCAGTTGTCTGGAATAATCCCATTGTACCTGAAACGGCTGTTCTTGTTAAATCAACAGGGGCTTTAACTGTTTCAAATACCCCGTCAGCCAAGCTTCTTGATGCAGCTCCAAACTGACCTGAGAATGAGTGACCTAACATGTAACCGGCATCATTTGTTACGTTTTCAGCTGCGTTGCCGACATTTGTCAATATGCCGCCTGCTGTTCTGCCGACAACACCGACAAGAGAGCCGGCCCATGTAAATGGCATTTGTACAAGCCGTGCTACAGGATTTAAGTTTTTTTGCTTATTAACCTGTGCCTGTAAAATTTGTTTTGGCAATTTTGTTTTGCATTTGCCGTTTGTAATGCTTGTGAAAGCAAGTTTTAATGCCCCTTTATTGCATCCAGAAGGTCTGATAACTTCGACAACCTGACCTGTAACTGTCGAGCCGCAAGGATATTTAACTCCGTTTATTGTGACGTCTTCAAGAGTATTTGCTCTGAAGTATTGCCCGACGTGGGAAGATTTTGCATTAACCTGATCTATCATAGAAAGTTTTAATGTAGGAATTTTTACTATTTCTTCCTGTTCAATTAATGCTTTTTTCTCTATAGGACAAGCAGGGCAGACATTGTTTGCAGTTTGCGGGTTCTTGTCATACCCAAGGGCAATCCTTGTATTTTGCATCATAGAGGCAATTTCAGCCCTTGTTGCATCTCTGTTTGGCATAATAAGGTTTGGATTTGGGCTGTCACTTAATGCGCCGTTTTGTAATGATTTAGCAACAGGAATTCTTGCCCAGTTTGGAACTAAATTACCATCTGCATACTTACTCAATATTTCATTTGCTTTGCAAGAGTCAATATCGCAGCTCATGCCTTTTGAAATAGAAGTTAATGCTTCAACACGTGTTACATTGTTTTTTGGTTTAAATGTGTGATTTGGATAACCTCTGAGCAAGTCTTCATCAACTGCTTTTGCAATTGCAGCATTTGCCCAGTTATTTCTTGATACATCAGAAAATTTCGATGTAGTTGCGCCGTGTGCGTTCATGTTAAAACCTTTAACAAGCATAGTTGCAAATTCAGCACGTGAAATATTTCGGTTTGGTCTGTACATACCGTCAGGATAGCCGACAACAACGTCATTTATCGCAAGTTTATCGATATCGCATGCAGCCCAATAACCATTGGGTACGTCAGGAAACATGCACCCTCCGTTGTATGCCGGTGCCGCTGCCCCTGTTATGTTTTCATTAATTGTGTAAGGAACAAGTGATTTCTTTATTGCATTTATTGAATTTGCTGATTTTATGTCAATTGGGCAACCTTTATTTTCACCCATTTTTACGCTGACGCCGTTGTTGCATTTAGGTATTTCGTTTAAACAAGGCATTGATGCTGCAGCGCCTGTAATTTGGCTTTGTGTTTGCGTTGAAATAGTTGTGCCTGCTATGTCAGATGATAATCTTGATGCAGGACAACCTTTCATTGCAGTTTCTGTTGAAAAGATTGAATTAGCCGATTCTCCGACATAGTTATTTGTCCCGTAAATTGCCTGTGGATATCCGTAAACCTGTTTCATTTCGGCTCTGTCAGGTTTATCAGATTGAGGACAAAGTGCTTGAGACGGAACTGCCGGCTTATCGCAGCTTATTTCGTCATTGCATGGTGTTTTAACTGGACATGCTTTTTTCTTGCATCCGCAATCAGCTTTTGAACGCTTACACTTGTCACATTGCGGTTTTGCACAATCTGACGGACCTGTAACAACAGGCAGCGTTTCATTTTGTGTACACGGGCAGGCAGCCATTGCACTATTCAAGGAACATGTTGCTATTCCAACAGCAATTGCTGCTGCCGCAGTTAGTTTTTTAATTGACATTTTAACCTCCTTGTGTTGTTCAAGTTTTTGTCATTTGAACAAAAACCTTTAAAAAACAAACTCATAGAAGATTATTTATATTTGATTGCATTAAAACATTAGTAATTTTTCCAGTCCGGTAGGGTAGTTTGTAAAATAAATTTTGATAAGTTTTTAATATTCTGTAATATTAAGGCAATTATTTTAGATAATAATACTTTATATAAATATAGGGGAAATACGGGGAAAATCTATGAGTGCAATAGGATTTGCAATCACAAAATTGACATCACAATTTGGTTTATTATCACGCAAAGCATCAGTACGCCTTGCAACTCAAACGGGTAAAAAACTTGTTGATAAAACAAATCAAGTCGGCAGAGCATTGAATAAGACAGAAATTGAGGAAGTTTTTTTTCTTTTTTTGC
>CADCNV010000067.1 GCA_902802825.1 uncultured bacterium
GCTTGTGATGCACTCATTCCCATTTTTTTAGCTGTCCTTTCTTGTTCTCGTTTCCTATATTTCTCATGTCGGACAACATGTTTGGGAACTTTAATTTTTTATCTATTCTTCTTTACATTTTGTTACAATTAAGGCGAAAATAACGTTTATATTTGTATTTCAGTTAATATTCTTGACTTTTTTAAAACCAACATTATTATATATATAAGTGTATTTATAAGTAGAAAGGTTATTATAATGGGTTCAAGTTTAGGTTCTTCAATTATTACGAGTTTAAATTCCGGTTTGACAAATACGCACGCTTATCTGGCATCTTTGTATCCAAAAGATGGTGTTACCATGAAGAATATTACTGCAGCAAGAAATGATCAGACAAATTATTTGACGTTGAATCAGTCTTTTGCATCTTATCTGCAAAATAATTTTTCAACTTTTGATAAAGATGGCGATGGTAAAATCAGTTCTGATGAGATGAATAAATTTGCACAAACATTATCAACTTCAGGTATATCAAAAAATGAATTAAGTCAATTGGCTTCTTCAGGCGCGTATTCAGCATCATCAATATCAAAGATTTTGGAAAACTTTGATGAAATAGATAAAAATCATGACGGGCGTGTTACAAATGCTGAAATAGCTGCTTATACATCAAACTGTTCTAAGCAGGAAAAAATTGATGAATATAATTACCGTAAAGCGACATCTGATATGTCTGTATTTTATGGCAGTGAATCAAACAGTGATGTTTCTGATTACAGCATATTAAGTTACAGATACAAAAATTTTAATAAATAATCTAAAAGTAGATAAAAGGGGAAAAGTATTATGAAAGAAGCATTTAATTATATGTTTAAGGACAAATCATTTGCATCTAAAGCAGGTTTGTATTTGTGTCTTTTTTTGTTGACTCAGAGTTGTTTTGCATTTGCTCAATTTAAAGGTGTTTCGCTGATTTGTTCAATTGCAATTTTTGCTACAGGATTATTGTTAAGTTTTGTACTGTCCGGTTATTTATTTTCTATGATAAAGTCAAATATAGAGAATAAAGAAGGACCTTGTTTGCCGTCTTTAAACTTTTTTAATGATTTGGCTACCGGATTTATGTGGTTTATATCTGTATTATTATTTATACTTTCAACTGTTATTGTTGTTGGGGGATTTCTAACTGCTGCTCTTGTATTTTACAAATCAGGGTTAGTATTTACTTCTTTATTTATGTTTATGCCTGTATATTTAATTATTATCGGAGGGTTAATGATTTTATTCCCTGCTCTTGTTGGTATTTTTGCCCAAACAGGTGAAATTATATCATTATTTCGCATAAAAAAAGCATTTGATATTTTATGTTCTAATGCCAAAAATTATTTTGTAGGTTATGTTATTTATATTCTTGCTGCCGCAGTTGTATATATTTTAAATGGATTGTTTTTTGATTTTGCTGCAAGTTTTGCTAAATTAATGCATAATACTATTTATTTAAAATTCGGGTACGTATGCTTGAATTCGATAATATCGACATATTTCATTTTTGTTTTTGCTTATTTATTTGCAAAGATGGTTAGTGTAAAAGAAATAGATGAATAATAAATAATTTTTGATATTAATTTTTGCTTGTCCTATTATATTAATTAATATAGTAGGACAAATTTTTTATACAGGGATTTATGAATAGCAAAGAAATTATAAAAAAGGCGCAAGATTCGCTCAAAGAGCAGTTTGAAATTATTGAAGAAATAAGAGATTATAATCAGGAAAAAGTTTTAGAGGCATTTTTTGATAATAAAGTTGCTCCGGAACATTTTTATACTGTTTCAGGTTATGGTCACGATGATTTGGGCAGAGAAATTCTGGATAAAGTTTATGCTCAGGTGTTTAAGGCACAAAAGGCGATTGTACGTATTCATTTTGCATCAGGAACACACACTCTTGCCTGTGCATTATTTGGGAATTTAAAATCAGGTGATAAGTTACTTTCTATAGCGGGTACGCCTTATGATACAATGCAAGAAGTCATCGGGACAATGGGAGATGAGGAAACAAAACGTTCATCATTAATTGGTAATGGTGTAATTTATGATGAAATTCCGTTAATTAATGATAGTGAAATAGATTTTGAAGGGATTGAAAATAAAGTCGACTGTTCTACAACCATGGTTTTGATTCAGCGCTCAAAAGGTTATTCAACGAGGAAATCTCTGACTATTGAAACGATTGAAAAGATTTGTAAGATAGTAAAATCTAAAAATCCTAATTGCATTTGTTTTGTGGATAATTGTTACGGGGAATTTGTTGATAAGCGTGAACCATTGGAAGTTGGGGCAGATTTAATCGGCGGCTCATTGATAAAGAACCCGGGTGGTGGAATTGTTGAAGCAGGCGGATATATTGCGGGTAAAGCATTATATGTAGACCGAAGTGCAAATCGTCTTACTGCTCCGGGAATTGGAAGTGAAGGCGGTGCGATGTTTAATCAGCACAGATTAATTTTTCAGGGTTTGTTTATGGCTCCCTCTGTTGTTTGTGATGCAGTTAAGGGTGCGGTTTTGGCTTCAAAAATCTTTGATGAAATCGGTTATGAATCATATCCAAAATATTATGAAAAAAGAACGGATATTATCCAGAATATAACTTTTGGAAAACCTGAATTGTTGGAACAATTTTGCAGAACAATCCAGTCTTTATCCCCAATCAATGCTTATGTTACCCCAATTCCTGAGCATATTCCGGGATACGAAGATAAGGTTATTATGGCAGGTGGTACTTTTATTGAGGGGTCAACGATTGAATTGAGTGCTGATGGTCCGATGCGAGAGCCATATGTTGCATATATGCAAGGCGGTTTGACATATTCGCATGTAAAAATCGCTTTACGGAAGTTTTTAGATAAAATTAATCAATTGTAAACAATTCGTAACTAAGTAAATATATTTATTCAATTAACTGAAAACTGTTTGTGAATAAGGATATTAAGGCGTATTGTAAATAATACTTACCTAAACACTACACTTTTGTCAAAATATATGTTACAATGTCAAAGCACATTCTTTTTTAAACATGAAAAATTTAGTGTATCGTAGAAGTTAATTTAAAAAGTGAGGTTTATATTATGTCATTACCTAATGTAGCATATTTCTCTATGGAAATTGCAATTGATCAGTCTTTGAATACTTATTCCGGGGGCTTAGGTTTTTTAGCCGGTTCTCATATGTTATCTGCAGGATATTTGCAGATGCCTATGGTCGGGGTTACGATTTTATGGTCTTACGGTTATTATGATCAGCGAATCAGCCATACAGGTGATGTTGAAGTTGCATATATAAGAAAATATTATGATTTTTTGACTGATACAGGAGTTCAGGTTGATGTTGATATTTTTGGAGAAAAAGTTAAAGTCAAGGCATTGCTTGTAAAACCTGAATTATTCGGTACATGCCCTGTTTATTTGTTAACTACTGATGTCGATGGTAACAGTGATTGGGCAAGAAGTATTTCATATAAGTTATATGATGGGAACGAAAAAATAAGAATAGCTCAGGAAATTGTTCTTGGTATTGCGGGTGTAAGAATTCTGCAGAAAGTCGGTTACAAATTCGATGTAATTCACATGAACGAAGGTCATGCTTTACCGGCTGCATTTGAGTTACTAAGGCAGTATAAGGGTGATTTAAATGAAGTAAAAAAACATACCGTATTTACTACTCACACTCCTGTTGCTGCAGGTAATGAAGTTCATTGGGTTGATACGTTGATTGAAGGCGGTTTCTTTGCTGGGGCTTCTCGTGATACGGCTGTAAATCTTGGTGGCGAGAATTTCTCTCTGACTGTCGCGGCTTTAAAAATGTCAAGAATTGCGAATGCGGTTTCTCAGTTGCATGGTTTGGTTGCAAACAAGATGTGGGAATGGGTTGAAGGCAGATGCCCGATAAGAGCCATTACAAACGCGGTTAACCTTCACTATTGGCAGGATAAGAGAATTAAAGCAGTTGAAAATGACTTGGACAAAATTCTTGAAGTTAAGCGTGAAATGAAAGCTGAATTGTTCAAGTATATTGCCAATGTAGCAGGTAAAAGATTTGATCCTGATGTATTAACAATTACCTGGGCAAGAAGATTTGCTGATTATAAACGTGCTTGGCTTATTCTTATGGATAAAGACAGAATCGGTAAATTGCTTAATGAGGATAAAGTCCAAATTATATTTGCAGGTAAATTCCATCCGGATGATGTAATGGGTAAAGAAATGTTCAACAAATTGCTTCACAGATCTCATTCATTAAAGAATGTTGTTGTTCTTCCGGGATATGAATTGCAACTTTCCGGAATGTTGAAACGCGGCTCAGATGTTTGGTTAAATACTCCGCTAAGACCATTTGAGGCCTCAGGAACTTCAGGAATGAGTGCAAACGCAAATGGTGCTGTTCACTTGTCAATCTGGGATGGTTGGACTGTTGAAGGTACATTTAGCGGAATTAATGGTTATGCTATTGAATATCCTGAAATTGATGATGAAATGTCTTGGGAAGAAAGACACTGGAAAGATCATAAATGTTTAATGGATATCATAGAAAATCAGATTATTCCTACTTATTATAATAACAAACAGGAATGGGCAAGAATTATGCGTCAGGCAATAAGAACTTCTGAAGCATATTTCAACTCTGACCGTATGGTAATTGAGTATTACAACAGGTTGTATAAACCAATTGCCCATGATGGCGAATGCTCAGGAGAAGAAAAACATGAAATACAGGTGAAAGAAGCTCCTACTTTCGATGCTTGGACATTTGCAAATATTAAATAATAGCAAATATATTAAATAAATTAAATAAATTAAAGGTAAGGCACATATAGTTCCTTACCTTTTTTAATGCATTGTAACAAATTATTAAGTAAATAAAAATTTATACTTGAAATATAAATTTTAAGTATTATGATAAAAAGGTTCAGAACACAAGATCTTAAAAAACTTATTAAAACCAGAAACTTAGAATTTTATCTAAAAACGTACAGTTTTATTAAAGATTAAGGTAAGTGGAAATAGATTATCACTAGTAGTTATAGGGAAGTGATAGCAGATTGTCGAAAGATAAGTAGATAGTCTAAAGCCCCGACAGATTCGTAAAAATGCGGTCGTTGGATGAGCAAAAATGGTTTGAACATTGAAAACAGAATAGCTGAAAACGAACGCCCGAGCAGAGGCATGAGCGTAAGCTAAAGGCGAGCAATTATAGCCGTAATGAATATTCGGTTTAA
>CADCNV010000068.1 GCA_902802825.1 uncultured bacterium
CAACAACCGCAGGTGTGTCTTCTGTTTTAATTATAACTTTGTCTGCACCGTCACGAATCTTTGTTGCTGACCAATTTGTTGCTTTCTTTGCACCTCTTTTGGTCGCATGTCCTGCTTTCTTTGCACCTCTTACAACAGCATGTCCTGTTGCTTTTGCCCCCTTTTTAATGGCTTTTCCGGTTTTATCAGCCGCAACAGTTGTTTTTTCTCCGACTGTTTGCGCAAAATCCTGGGTGGAATCTTCTATCTTATCAAGTAAAGTCGGTTGATATGTTTGACTCGGAACATAATATACCTGATCTGCAAAACAAGCTCCGCCGCTTACTAAAAATAATCCTAAAATAATTGATAAAATCTTCTTTTCCATAGTGCCACCTCACATATTTTGTTACTATAATGATATGCTACAAATTTTTATGAAATTTGTCAAATATTTTGGCTTGCTCATAGCTGTCTTGACCTGTTCGCAATAAACGTGACTTCGTATCCTGCTCATCTTGCTTGTCGCAAGCTGACACCGGCACTACGCACTCTGCTCACAGGTCGCTTTGCTCGACATCGCCCTACGTAAAATTTTTTGCGCCTCGCATTAAACGGCAACGCTCAAAACAAAATCGAAAAATATTCATTTTACGATTATTATTTTTCGTCTCTCACTGCGTTCGTGCCTCTGCTCGGCTTGTCTTGGATTTTACTCAGGTTCGGACAAGTGCTCATTTCGCTATCGCTGTCATTCGCTTTTGTCCTCACATCCTCGGGCTTGCTCCCTCTGCTCGACATCGCCCTACGTAAAATCCGCAAAAAAAGAGGGCAAAATTGCCCTCGAAAATTAAGAATAGCTGGAAGTATGAAAAAGATTATTTATATTTAAACGCATAATAAAAATTTGCATATTACCGATTTTTCCTATCCGTAATTAGTCATGTTTATGTTATCCTATTGGATATGATTTCAATTCTGATAAACCCGATTATAATATCCGTAATTTTGCTCTGCGTACTTTGTTTATTCAGAGTAAATGTGTTGCTCGCGCTTTTAATATCCGCATTAACAGGCGGTTTAATCGGGCACATTGGACTGTCAGATGTTATGAATATTTTTGTTCACGGAATGGGTGATAACTCGGAAACCGCTCTGAGTTACATCTTGCTTGGTGCTTTTGCGGCTTCAATGACTCATACAGGACTTGCTCCGATTTTATCAATGAAAATTTCCAATGTTATTAAATCGAAAAAATATTTGCTGATTTTTATTCTGACAGGAATGGCTATACTTTCGCAAAACCTTATTCCTGTTCATATTGCATTTATTCCCATAATTGTACCGCCTTTGCTTGCAATAATGAATGAACTGAAAATAGACAGGCGTTCGGTTGCGTGCGGCTTGGCCTTCGGATTAAAAGCGCCTTATATTATGATTCCTGCCGGATTTGGTCTGATTTTTCAGGGATTAATTGCTGATAATATGGTGCAAAACGGAGCAGAAGTTTTAAAAAGTGATATTTGGAAATCAAGCTGGGTCTTGGGCTTAGGTATGTTTGTCGGTTTTTTAATTGCAATTTTTATCAGTTACAGAAAACCGAGAATTTATGAAAATATAGAAGTAAAACAACAAACCAAAGAATCTACAACTTTGCACAGAAACCACTATATTACCTTAATTGCTGCAGTACTAACTCTTGTTGTTCAGCTGTGGACAGGGTCGCTGCCACTAGGTGCTTTGGTCGGTTTGTCTGTTATATTCGGGCTGAAAGCGATTGATCACGATAAAATGGATAAATTAATCAATGAAGGTGTCGGACTAATGGGTTATGTCGCTTTTGTAATGCTTGTTGCAGCAGGTTATGCTGCTGTTATGAAGGCAACAGGCGGAATTGATTCTCTTGTAAACGCGATTACTCCGTATATGATGTCAAGTAAAATACTTGCAACTGCGCTGATGCTCTTTGTCGGATTATTTATAACTATGGGAATCGGTACGTCATTTGGTACAATACCTATTTTGGCAGTGCTTTTTGTTCCGATATTTTTAAAATTGGGATTTAGTATTCCGTCAATGATCATCGTTTTGGCAGCAGCAGCTGCATTAGGAGATGCGGGTTCACCGGCATCTGATACAACATTGGGGCCGACTGCCGGCTTGAATGCTGACGGACAACACAATCATATCTGGGATACATGTGTCCCGACATTTTTACACTACAATATTCCGCTAATTCTCACGGCATTAATTTCTGTTTTGATTTTTAAATAATATACAAATTTTAAGTTGTTTTGTAAATATATTGATTTTGCGCAGCTATAAATGTTATATTTTAGGTGGATTATTAGTTTTTATAAGAGGATAAAATGAAAAAGATATTTTTTGCTGTTATTTTGAGTACGTTACTTACTGTTCCTGCATTCTCGTACACGAGATATGAAGTACCTGATGCTTCCCCTCGTTTCATTTTTGACATATATGATGAAGGGGAATCGTTTGAATTTTTAGAGGACCCTTATACTTCTACATATAACCTGACTAATAACCAAATGACTGCGCTTTTTGACGCGGCAAAAAAATGGACTGAATATATTAAGTTCGATCCTAATGATTTACCGATATACAAAATATACACATCTAATGAACTGAATGCAACAGCATTAAGCCCTTATTCCAGAGTCGTCGGTGAATCATACAAATATACCCTTATTGATTCAATGATGACTAACAAAAAGATAATTCCTATTGAGGATTATCCTATGCCGGATGGCGACGGTTTGATAGAAGTGGGTATTGGCTTGATTGAAAAATATCCTATGTGGAGTAATTATGACGGCCCGACAGCTGTCTTTAAAGACCCATTGCCTGATATATATACAACCATGATTCATGAGATGTACCATTCTATAGGTCTTTCTTCCGGTGCTATGCAATATAAAATAAAAGAGGGTGACAATCGTTTTTATTTTGGCAAAGATGCGACTTCTCCTCTTGCTATTTGGGATAGTTACTTAAAAATATATACAGGAGCTGTTTCACCTTCTGCAACGTATAATCCTCAGTTGGGAATTGCTGCCAAAGGTGGCGAGCCCATAAAAATTGACAGTTCCGGAGATGGGGAATTTGATATTTCAACTTATTCGCCATATTTTACAGGACCGGAAACTATGAAAGTCCTTACAGGTCTTGAAGATAAAACTGTTGCTGAAATGGAAGCATACTTAATGAGTAAGGGCGGCTTGAAAAACTATTCCTCATATTATGATTATAATGAACAATATCCTTCTGTTTTGGGTCTGCCTGTCAACGTAATCGAGCGGGGAAGACCGGAATTATCTCATATTGAACTTCAAAACAGCTTTATGTCACATCAGGATTATCAAAACTGGGTAATACTTATGGAGGCAGAGTTGGCAGTATTAAAAGATTTGGGTTATGACGTTGATTTGAGAAAACACTTTGGTCAGTCTTATTATCTTGATAATGTAACAGCAAATTTTACAAGAGGTTATGGTGAGACATGGAATGGATCGACATATTCAGGCAGAAGTCAAACTGAAAGTGGTACAGGGTTACACATATATGGTGATAACAATGTTATTACTCAAACATCAGATATATTATCTGACGGAAAATACACAATTGGTGCAAGAATTGATGGTGTAAATAATACATATAATCTTTCGGGTACGAGTGAGAATACAGCTATAGTTGATACTGCAGGTGACGGAAGTATTGGTATTGCAGCAATGTGGGGTAATAGCCACGAAATCAACTTGAATAAATTTTCAGAGGTAAAAGCAAAAGGAAAAGGGGGTATTGCGGCATCATTTGACTTTGGTAAAAATGTAATGGGTGGTTATAATGATGACAGAGGGTCCTATTCTTCATATGAGATGGAAAAAGATAAGAATGTTAAAGCAGAAGCTGCACTACAAGGGCCTTTGGTTGAAAAATTTGATGTATCAGGAACCCTTGAAGGACAAAAAGCTTCAATTTATATTTCTGAAAATGCACATGTAAAAAATATCAATATAATAAATGGTTCAACAATAAAAGGTGATATTATTTCCCAATGGAATTCCGTAAAGTCAGGAACAAATATGTATGTTCAGGATAGTTCTGGAAATCCGGTTACCGGTGACGATATCAACAAAATTTATTTTACCAATTTGAATTTTGTTGGGGATGGTGTAAATCCATACAACGGAAGTTTTAGCGACAACATTAGTGGTGCAAATGATATATTCAACACCATAAAAATGAATGTTCAGGCAAACGGAACTCTGGATTTCGGAAATACAACCGATAAAAAGACAATTAATGTATACAATATTACAAATGAGGGAATAATCAATCTTGTTGGTGATACATCAATAACTACTCAAGATACAACAGGAAGTATTGGTGGTTCCGGGGAAATTATAGTCAATGATAAAATATTGGAAACTTTTAATGTTCTTAAAGTTGATAATACTTTGAATTTGGGGGCAGGTGAACTTGATACAAGTAACCAAGTAAAAGAAAATATAACTATTAATAAATTAGTTACTTCAGATGATTCAAAACTCGATGTAGATTTAGGTGATACTTTTGATATTACAAGTACAACAGGCAGCACAGGAACTACAGAAATTTCTACAATTTATGCAGACGAAGCCGAAGTTACAAACTTAGAAGCACAAGGAACATCTTACTCAAAACCTATTTTTACAAATCAGACTGTTGATTTGGGAACTTCAGAAACGAATGTATATTACGGATGCAAAAAATATACTCTTTCTCAGGATACTACGGATAAGTATCTCGTAGTAAAATCTGTTTCGGATTCAAATGGTGTCGGGGATGCCGCACAAGATCCAAAAGCAGCTAATTATATTGTTAAAGACGATGAAATTCAGGGTGCTGATGGCGGAACAGTTAATGGCAAAGTTTTTGAAGTTAGCGGAGATGATTTGAATTTTAATGGTAAGAAAGGTTTAATAGTTGACGGGAATTTAAATCCTCAGGGAACAACAATAAAAACTTCAACTTATGGTGCTGCTGAAGGAGGGGACAATAAAGGGACTTATACCGTTCAAAACGGCGGTTTACTAAATATTGTATCAACTGAAGATAACCCGCGATATATGTAGGTCAAAATTCAAATGTACAATTATTATCAGGGAAGGGTTCCGAAATAGAAATTGCAGGTAATATAGAAGGTGAAAGTTTCGAAAATTCAAAAATTAATGCAGTTGGAGATAAAATAACACTCAATAATGTAAATAATGTATATTTAAATAGTTATGTTAATAATCTTGAATTAAACAATCAGGTTTCAAATACAAAAATAAACGCAGTAGGTGGCAATATTAACGTAAGCCAAGACTCTTTCCTTGCAGGCGGAACGAATACTATTTTACTCAATGGCTCAGACATTAGCTTGCAAAATGGAGAGGCAACTCCAATTGATTTATCAGGTTTATACCTTAATAACAATACTAATCTTGCTATTGATGTCGATATACAAAAAGGCAAAGCAGATACTTTTGTTTTTGATGATGAAACCGATGCAGTTGTTAATTACGGAACAATTAATATTGGTAATGTAAATATGCTGAATATTAATGAACGTACAATTTTAGAGGAAGAAGAATATACGATACCAATTGTAAGTCCGGAATATAAAAATACCGCTCTAAACAGGTCAATAACTTTTAATGGCTTAAATCCACAAACCATAGTTACCCCAATTTATAAATATAATACGGTTTTTGGAGCATTAGATGACGGAAGAGTTGCATTTGGACTTTCAAAAGCAGGAGGGGGATATAATGGTTTTAACCCTGCAGTAATGGTCAGTCCGATAGCTGCACAGTTAGGCGGATACTTAAGTCAATTAAATTCTTATGATGAAGCATTCAGAAATCTGGATATGAAAATGCTTATGACTCGTGAAGAACGTAAAGCATTTAAGATGGCAAATCTCTATGCTTCGGAAGTTCAGCCAAAAGTATTCTCACCGACATATTTGCCTGAAAAAGATTCTGCCGGCTGGTTCAGACCTTATGCATCATTTGAACACGTCAACCTCAAAGGCGGACCGAATGTTGAAAATGTAATGTATGGTTCATACTTCGGCGGTGACAGCCAAATGAAAGAACTGCGCAACGGATGGGATTTCCAATATTCTGTTTATATAGGATATAACGGTTCTCACCAAAATTATCAGGGTAATTCAATTTACCAAAACGGAGGTAATTTAGGTGCAACAGGAATCTGGTATAAAGATGATTTCTTCACCGCATTAACAGCAAACGTAGGTGCAAGTGTAGCAGATGCATCAACAATGTACGGTTCTGAAGACTTCCCAATGTTAATGACAGGGGTTGCATCTAAAACAGGTTATAACTGGG
The DNA here is from genome assembly GCA_902802825.1 of uncultured bacterium. Classification (GTDB taxonomy): domain Bacteria; phylum Cyanobacteriota; class Vampirovibrionia; order Gastranaerophilales; family Gastranaerophilaceae; genus Zag111. The sequence continues at coordinate 6,381 of CADCNV010000068.1, forward strand.
AATTAGCAAAAGGTAAATTTATTATTCAGCCAAGCTGGTTAATGAGTTATACATTTGTAAATACGTTTGATTATACAAATGCAGCCGGTGTAAGAATTAAATCAGATCCGTTACATGCAATCAATATGGCACCGGGCGTCAAATTTATCGGTAATTTAAAACACGGCTGGCAGCCATATGTAAGTATGCGAATGGTATGGAACATAATGGATCAGACGGATTTCCATGCAAACAATGTTTCATTACCTGAATTGAGTGTAAAACCTTACTTCCAGTATGGTGTCGGTTT
>CADCNV010000069.1 GCA_902802825.1 uncultured bacterium
AAGGAGGATAATATATGTTAAAATTCAGTGATATCAATGCCTTTAAGGATCAATTGCTTGAACCTCTTTGCAGAAATGGCTTTACTTTATCAGAATTACTTATGGCGCTGACAATTGTCGGTGTAATTGCTGTTCTGACAGTTCCTGTAATGATGAATAATATTCATAACAAAATGTTTGCCACTCAGGTTAAAAATATGGCGGCGACTATTGAACAGTTAGCGCAGGATCAGTTAATTGTGCACAGAACAAGAGATTTGTCTGATACCGATTTTGGGGATCCGGAAAAACTCTTAACGGATAAACATTTTGCTATTACAAAAACCTGTTCATCATCATCTGCGGCAAAAGATTGCTGGAAAACTGCTGCAACGGGAAAAGATAAAGTTACATATAAAAATTTAAATAAACAAAATATTTCACTTGGCAATGCAAAGACAATTATTATTTCACTTGGCAATGCAAAGACAATTATTTTAAAAAATGGAGTTATACTGTTATATAACCTTGAAACTTCAACAGATTCTGCTGTTGGTTATTTTATTATTGATATAAATGGTAATGATAACCCAAATATTGTAGGAAGAGATTTATTTGCTTTTTTTGTAACTCCAAAAGGACGTATTGCTGATATTAGCAGTATAGTTAATGCAAATGACCAATTAAATACTAAGATAAGCAAGTGTAAAAATGATGTAGGGTATGGGTTTTTCTATTGTTATGGCACATTAGTCGACAGCGGTTGGAAGATGGATTACTAATTGTCATTACGTGTTATTGGAGTATTTTGTCATTCAGAATTTGTTTCAAAAAAAAGAAGACTTTATAAAGTCTTCTTTTTGCATCTTAATTTCAAAAATTTTTATTAACCGACTGAAGAAAAGCTCCCGCAATCGCCGCAGCTGAAGCTGCTGAAACCGCCACCAAAATCTCCGCCGAATGATTCAGTGTATGAGCCGATTTCGCTCATTCCTGTCATTGCCTGTGAATATTCGCTTACATATCCTGAGCTTGCAATAAAGTTTTCAGTTCCTGCATACTGAGCATAATCAATTTCATGCTGAACAGAAAACATATAAATATCATATTCATTAGCGGCTAAAAGACTTTTTGGCTGATTGCTGCGTGCCAAAATCCCTGAATTTTCAACAGGATGATTCTTTACGTTTGAATTTCTGTTTGATTTATGTGCCTTTTCACCGAATAATAAAATCATAATATGCTCCTGATATCTCGTGTCTTCTTACATATATATAAAGGTTCGATTTTTTTTCTTATTTCAGCATGGTTATCTTTTGTTACAATTCGTAATATTAAATTTAAACCTATGGATTGATGTTCTTTAAATACAAAAGTTTTAGTATAAATGTGGAGATTAGGGAGGAGAGAACATGAAAAAAATATTCTTAATACTCAGCATAGTGATTGCGTTCGCGTTGTCAGTATTGAGTGTTAATGCAAAATCAAATCAGCTCCATACATTAACGCTCGAAAAAAATAGCGACGGATATAACATAGTTTTGGATACCGATAAACTTGCAAGGGTTAATAAAAAAGTCATTTCAAATGATGAAATTGTTTTGGAATTATCCGGAATAACAACAGCAGATACGGTTAATGCATTGTATAAAGGCGTTGAATCTATTGATAATTTGGTAGTTGAAAAATCCGGCTTAAATAAAGTAAAAGTGTATGTAACAGCTCCAAATATAAAGTCTTCGTCTGTTATAATGCAGCCGTTTGACGGTGAAGGTACGCTGGTTGGCGAATCTTTCCCATGGAATAAAGCGCTTTGGAGTGTTTTTGTTTTGTTTACTCTCATCGCAGTAACAAAGCGTTCAATAAGAAAAACAAATGATGAAAACAGTTTGTTAATCAAACGTGATATTAAAGACCGCGAGATTGCATTGTATAAGCAATACAGACAGAGCTTGGAAGATGACGTATGTCTTCGTTCAAAAGATGCAAAGATGCAAACCATGCTCAAAAAAATTGATCGTAAAATTGATGAAAGATTATCTTTAATAAAATAGTAATTTAAATTTTAATATATCCCTAAAACACTTATTTATAGCAAGCTAAGCGCTTGCTTTTTTATTATATAAAGTATTTATCAATACATTCTCTTATTATTTTTGCAGAATCTCCTGCACCGTATGGGTTTTGAGCTTTTAGACGGGTCTGGGATTTCTCTTTTGATAGTATATCTTCCGACAGATTTACTATTTTGTCATAATCCGCTCCGACAAGAACCGAAACACCGGCATCAATGCCTTCCTGACGTTCTGTTTCATAGCGCATGACAAAAGTAGGACAGCCAAAAGTAGGTGCTTCTTCCTGAATCCCGCCTGAGTCTGTTAATATGAGTTTGGCATTCTTCATAAGATAAACCAAATTCGGGTAATCAAGCGGCTCAAGCAACGAAACATTAGAGTATTTTTCAAGTTTATTGTGTACTTTTCCCTTAACATTCGGATTCGGGTGAACCGGTAAAACAAACGTATGGTCTGAGTATTTTTTTACAAGATATTCGATTGCATCAAGAATATGATCAATTCTTTCTCCATGGTTTTCCCGTCTGTGAACGGTAATCAGAACCAATTTATCATCAATTTTTATATTTTGTTTGTCATAAAATTCTTTTGCGCTTTGCATAGTTTCATCGTTAATACAAAACAGTGCATCTATAACCGTATTGCCTGTAACAAATATGCTTTCGTCTTTTATTCCTTCTTTTAAAAGGGCTTTTTTATTTTTTTCTGTCGGTGCAAAATTCAAATCTGCAACCCGTGAAGTCATTTGACGCATTATTTCTTCAGGAAAAGGTTCAAATATGTCATATGAACGCAATCCTGCTTCAACGTGAAATATTGGTATTTTGTGATAAAAACTTGCAAGAGCACCGCATAATACAGTCATAGTATCACCCTGAACTATGGTTGCATCAATTTTATAATCTGAAAAAACTTCATGCTCTAATGATGTCAGTATTCTTGCCTGAACATCAGCAAGTGACTGATTTTCGCGCATGCAGTCCAAATTAATATCAGCTTTTAGTCCAAAATAGCTCAGTGTCTGGTTTGACAGTTCTTTAGTATAACAGGTGCTAATTTTATAACTTCAGGTCTTGTCCCAAATACAAATAATATAGTCTTCTTATTCATAATTCGAGTTTATTACAAAAATTATTCTTTTTCAAATTAAATAATTATCCGAGTGTTGAGTTTTGCGGGGAATTTTAATATTATATATTTGTTGTTTACTGTATTAACAAGGAGTGATTATATATGTTAGATTTGTATGTTTCTCAGTACTGCCCTTATTGTAAAAAGGTTATGAATTATTTACAGGAAAATGATATAGAATTTAATTTGCTTGATGTTGCCGATTCTGAAAATTTTGACAAACTTGTAAAATTAGGCGGAAAAGATCAGGTTCCGTTTTTAAATGATACTGAAAATGATGTTCTGATGTATGAGTCTGACGATATAATTGACTATATCAGTAAACTTTAGGTCTTGAAATGAATAGTAATGAATATAATTTTATTAATTTTGACAGCGACGGATGCGTGTCAAAGGGTTCTTGTGCGTTGTCGCCTGATATTGCCTCTTTACAGGAAGTTATTTTGTACTTTATCAAATTAACTTCAGTTTATATTGTAAAACTTGATGAATTTTCTCTTTATAATACAAAGATTAATGAAAAAATTATTGATATATTCGCATCTTTGCTTTACGTCAACGAATATAACGAAAAGCAAATGTATGAGATGGCACAGAGTGTTTATTTGATGTATAAATCGTCAATGAATCGCTATATTTTTGAATGTTCGAAAAATAACATAAAGCCCGATTTAACTGAAGAAATATTTGAATCAAGCAGAATTAATATTATTTCCGAGGTAATATCTTTCGGGAATTTATTATTAAAAAAATTATACTATGTTCAAAGTCCGGAAGTAAGAAATTCTTCGCAAATTTTGTTTACTGTTTTAAAATCAGTATGTCAGAATATATCTAAATTGTTTGATTTTAATATCCATCTTTCCGAAGTTGTATCAAAAGTTATATTTGTATTATCTGATTTGAATAATTTTGACTTTGATAAAATCCTGTATAGTACAAAAGATTTATCGGATATTGATTTTGAGCTTAATTTAGCGCTTGCTGATTCATTGATTGAAAATTATGGCGAAATTTCTAATGTCACTGTTTCTCATTCTACCAGAAAAGGGAAGTGTATACTTGTTTCGGGTAATAATTTTGCTGATTTGAAAAATATATTGGAGCAAACAAAAAATCTGAATATTGATATTTATACTCATTCAGATCTTTTAATAAGTCATTGCCTTGGGGAATTTAGAAAGTTCCCGAATTTATGCGGTCATTACGGAAGAAGCACGGAGAATTGTATTGTAGATTACGGCACGTTCCCGGGGGCTATTTTGCTTACAAAAAATTCAAAAAATAATACAGAGTACCTTTACAGGGGCAAAATTTTTTCAAATGACTATGTTACTCCGGTTGGGGTTACTAAAATTATTGACAACGATTATACTGAGCTTATAAACTCTGCCCTAAAGTCCAAAGGGTTCAAAAAAGGCCGTCAGGTGGCTGATTCGAATTTGGGCTATGATGAGCACGAAATCGATATTTTAATCCGAAGTTTGACTGAAAAATTGGCTATATCAAAGTTGTCGAGGTTATATGTTATTGGACCAAGTTCTTTCTCTGAAACTCTAAAGGAGTATTTTAATTTATTTTTAAATAAAGTTAAGTCAGATGAATTTGTAGTAAGTTTTTCGCATGAGTCAGGTAATAAAAGTGTTAAAACAATTAATATAGGCAATTACGGCCCCTTATTTTGCTACTTATTAAATAAATTAATTAATAACAAGCAATGTATAAATAAAATTTACTTTATATTTCCAAAATGTGATGCATCTTCAATTTCAGCAATAATAAACTTAAAAAATGCAGGGGGGAATAATCTTTATACCTCTTTATGTTCTGCAAAAACAATTAATCCTTCGGCATTTGGTTTATTTACTAAGCAGTTTTGCATAGGTATATTATCTGATGCGCAAAAAGATATAAAAAATATGCGAAAAAAAAGCCCCCAATAAATTGAGGGCTTTTTATATTTGATATAGATATTAATATCTGTAATGAGCGAATGCTTTGTTTGCTTCTGCCATTTTGTGGGTATCTTCACGTTTTTTGCAAGATGCACCCTGACCGTTTGAAGCATCAATGATTTCGTTCACCAACTTATCTACATAAGATTTGCCGCTTCTTTTCTTAGCAAAATCAATTATCCAAGAAGAAGAAAGCGCAAAACCTCTGTCTGCCTTAACTTCCAAAGGTACCTGATAAGTAGAACCACCAATACGACGTGCCTTAACTTCCAATAATGGAGTAGCATTTGTTAATGCCTTTTGGAATACATCAATCGGATCTTCTCCGGTTCTTTCTTTAATTTTTTCCATTGCAGAATAGAAAATTCTTTCAGCCAATGATTTTTTACCGCGTCTCATAATTCTGTTAATGAATTTAGAAACATCTACACTATTATAAATCGGATCTGCTAAAGGAATTCTTTTTGCAGGTTTAGAACGTCTTGACATTACTATTTACCTCCTTTTTTATCTCTTTTAGCGCCGTATTTAGATCTTGATTTTGCTCTGTTAGCAACACCTGCGGTATCTAATGTACCACGGATGATGTGATAACGAACACCAGGAAGGTCCTTAACACGACCGCCTCTAATCATAACAACAGAGTGTTCCTGCAAGTTATGACCGATACCCGGAATGTATGAAGTAACTTCAAATCCGTTTGTTAATCTTACTCTGGCAACTTTTCTAAGAGCTGAGTTTGGTTTTTTAGGGGTTGTAGTGTAAACCCTTGTGCATACTCCACGTCTTTGAGGACAATTCATCAAAGCAGGAGATTTTGTTTTTGATTTTAGTACTTTTCTTTCCTGACGTACTAATTGGTTAATAGTTGGCATAATTTCTCCTTTTACCAATATTTGCCCATACTCTGCCTTTATTGAAACACGCTTGGGCGTCACGTTTTCGGCTACTTTCTAAATCCGGCTCGTTTATATTTCAGCACGCAAAACTACCGGCATATTTATATAAAACATCAAGCAAACTCTGTTGTCAACAGCTTTTATCTTTTTATTAAATCAGATATTTTATATATTACAGGATATTTCCCTAATAATGAAAATATTGTGCAGTATAAAGTGACAGCACCAACAAACCATTCTGAAACCGATCTGTAAAATAAAATCGGTTTATTAAATAAGAAATCAATCCAGGATACAATCAATTGTATAAAAGGAATCGGGGATAGTAATTTATATATAATTCCCCAACCCATTGCAATTATAAATACAATAAACGAAATTATAATCGCCTGAAATGTATTAAATTTAAAAAATCGTGAGGCCTGCTTTTTTGAAAAATGCATGACTATAAGTGCAACAAAGCCAAACAACCCTCCCGTCAGATAAGTAATAGCAGACCCGATTTTACTTGATATTCCTATATCTTCTCCGGCATATCTCATTAATTAACCCTTATGAGCCATTTCAATATAGTCTTCCATGACCTGTGAATATATAAGTTTATATTCATCATTTGTCGGAGCTATTGCAATTGCCGCTCTATAAGACTGAATTGCCTGGTCAATGTCATTGCCAAGGTAGTGTGCGTTCCCTAAAAGTACAAATGTTTCGGCATTATTAGGATCCACATGAAGTGCTTTTCTGTATGTTTCAATTGCTTCTTCAATCCTGCCTTCATTTGAATATAAATTTGCAAGAAGTACGTAAGCATTTGATTTTTTAGGATTGTTTTCAATTGCTCTTTTGTACATGCCTTCAGCTATATCATATTCTTTGAATTCTGTTAACGAAATAGCATAACAAATATAAATATCATATTTGTTATCTGTCATAGTAAGTGCTTTTTCATAGTATCCGTATGCTTGCTCCTTGTTTTTTGTCAATGTAAGAGCATTTGCTATACATACAGCAACAAGCTCATTATCAGGTGCAAGAATAAATACTTTCTTAAACAGTTTCAATGCAGTTTCATAATCATAAAGTTTAAAACATACATTGCCTAAATCTATTAAAGCATTAACATTGTCAGGATCGATTGACAATGCCTTTTCATAATATGCTTTTGCTTCAACATAATCTTTGTTATCCTGATACAAAAGTGCAATTGCATTGTATATTTCTGCATTTGTAGAGTTCAAATCAATTGCTCTGTTGTAATAGAACAATGCTTTATCAAAGTTCTTCCATTCCGCAAAAACATTCCCCATATTATAATATATAAGGTAATTTTTAGGATTAACTTCCAATGCTTTATTGTAGTATTGAAGCGATTTTCTGAAATCTCTTTCATAGAACCACATTGTTCCCATGCCGACTAATGCCTGAACATCATCCGGCTTAATAGCAAGCAAACTGTCCAAAACAGACATGACCTTGTCATAGTTTTGAATCCCTAAATAAAGCTCTGCAAGTTCGTGATAATTTTCAATATTGTTTGGCTCTTGTGCCATTTTAAGCGTCAAAGCGCTGATTTTTTCGTTTAATTCTTTGTTTTCCATAATGTTTATATATTATATTATTACTCTCGTTTTGTAAATTAAGTTAAGAAAGTTAATATTTTTTGCGAGGCACTAAGGCACTAAAATACTAGGGCACTAAGTTCGTATCAGGTTATTTATTAATAGTAATAGCATAATATTGGAATAATTAATAATTGAAAAATCTTAGTGCCTTATTGCTCTATATATACACCTTCTCTGACCAATTTATTTACCCAAATATATACCTCTTTTGTAACATTTCTTAACAAAAAGCACTAAAAAAGGCAATTATTGGAAACAAAAATTTTTTATATAAATACGAGGACACTAACACAAGGATACAAGGACAATGGGTTTCTTATTAGGCGCATACGGAAAATTGGCTGCGGGATCTAGATACAGATCCTTACAAGCTCGTATGATGCGTATTCAGTCAAGACTGAGACGCGCAACCCGCGATGTTGCCAATATGGAAAAAATGTTAGACCGTAACATGAAAGCT
>CADCNV010000070.1 GCA_902802825.1 uncultured bacterium
AATGACTCCGCAAAATGCAATTGAAAAAGTTGTCAATGCTGTTAAAGAGATAAAATAATTCATGTTTAATTGGCGGAAATTTTTAGGATATTTCATACTTATTCTTATTGCATTTAGTATGCTTTATCCGTTTTTTGCCATGCTGAATTTATCTTTTGTTCCGAACGGCGAAATTTTCAATCAGGGCGGAAAACTGTTTTATTCTCCTTTAACGGGCGAAAATTATAAAAGTGTTTTTGAAAAAATTCCTCTATGGCAATACTTTGCCAACAGTTTATTTGTTGCACTTTTGACTACTGTCGGGCAGGTTATAATAAGTGCTTTTGCTGGGTATGCGTTTGCAAGATTAAATTTTAAATTTCGTGACGGGTTGTTTTTGATTGTGCTTATAACTATGCTGGCACCTCCGCAGGTTAATATAATTCCGTTGTTTTTTCTTATGCGTCAGCTTGGCTGGATAAATACCTATCAGGCGCTGATTGTTCCGGGTCTCTTTGGCGGATTTGGAATATTTATGATGAGGCAATATTTTCTTGGGTTGCCTAAGGATTTGGAGGAATCTGCACGTATTGACGGGTGTAATATTTTTCAGATGTTTTGCAGGGTAATCTTACCGTTAGCAATTCCGGTTATTTCTACTCTTGCTATTTTTACTTTTGTATCAAGCTGGAACAGTTTTATGTGGCCATTAATTGTCACAAATACCGAATCAATGCGAACTTTACCTGTCGGTTTGGCAATATTTAAAGGAAGTTTCAGAGAAATCACATTATGGGGTGATTTGCTTGCGTGTTCGGTAATTTGTACTCTGCCTGTTATTGGAGTATTTATACTTGGGAAAAAATATTTTATCAATGATATTATGCAGGGCGGTGTAAAAGAATAATCATACATCTTGAAAAATATATAAACATGATTTATAATAAAGTAAAGGGCGAGACAGGTTGCCGCCTGCCTCTTTAAAAGCCCTCTAGATGATTTTGAGCACTATGATTATTAGTAATAATATGAATAGTGCTTTTTTGCTTATAGCAAATATCATCTTGCATCACCTCCTTTCACCATTCGTATTGATACGATTTACAGTCGTTGCGAGTGGGAAAGTAAGTGTTAATTTACAGGGCTTACCCTCAATAAAAATAATAACAGTGAGTAGGTTGGGTGGAACCCAACAATAATAAACAATATGTGTCGGCGTTTTTACGCCGACTTTTTGTTCCCTCCCTTTAGGGGCGGCTGCAAGGCGGGAGAGCGATATGTGTGACAAAGCCCTCTCTTGAATTTCTAATGCTCATCCTTTGCATTGAAATTCTGTTCTCTCCAAGGAGAGAATTGCAGGTTGGGTATACCTGCCCAACATAAATTTTTACGATAACAAATAGTGTAAATTTAATTTTATTACATATTTATATTTAGCATATTGCATGGTAAAATGTTTTTGTGAAAATTTTAAAAGAACTATTAAAATTTACGGTCGCTTTATCGGTAATTCTTGTTTTGGGTGCTTATGCATTCTTTTTATGGACGTTACCGGTTGTGTTAACATCGTATGATAACGTTGCAAAATATGAGGATTTTTTATCAAAAAAAATTAATGTTCCTGTTTCAATAAAAGATCTTCAGGTAAAAACTCGTCCGAATTTGTCGTTTGATATTTCTGTAAAGGGTATTTATATTATTCCAAAAGGTGCCGAGAATCTTTTTCATGCCGACAATATAAAATACAGTACAAACCTTTTTAATTTAAAGCACGGAAAATTAGACAGTGATTATATTTTTGCTGACATAGGCGCACTGAAAAAATATATTAAAATTCAAAAAAATGAAAATAAAAAACCTTTTAATTTGTCATTTTTCCCTGAAACAAATATTAAAGCCGCTCAAATTAAGTTTAATGATAAGACATATATTGATGTTGATTATATAAAATCAAAAAAAGACAGAAAACAAATAACTACAAATATACTCGCAAAAATATACAGCTCATATTCTAAAGAACCGATTGTTATAGGTAAAAGAGGTTCAATAGTTTATAGTGATAATTTTGGGTTTAAAGATTTTTCCGTCAAATTTAAAAATGCCGAATTTAATTTTTCGGGTGATAAAGACGGTATGAAAATTTTGGGTAAAAATCTTCCTGTTGCGGAGTTGGAAAGAAGCTTTTTATATTTTTATAAATTAAGACATCCGGATAAACGCAATTTCCTTGAAAATTTTTCAAATTTTCAGGGCACAATGGATGTAGATTTGTTGTTTAATAAAAACGGTTTGACCGGAAACTGTCTGACGCATAATTTAGGCGCAGATTTTTCAAAATTTAATATTGCGGTATTTCTGCCTGAAACAAAATTTGATTTTATGGGCAGAGAGGTTAGTGCTGATACAAAAGGAACTTTTGGCGGTGAGCCGGTTAAAACAGATTTTTACTTAACTGGAATGATGACACCTGATTTACATGTTAAAGGTAATGTCAGTGCTCCGTTAACAAACAAAATTACCAAAAGATATTTTCCGCAGGTTCAGATTGCCGGCTCAACCGGTGCTGATGTAAAATACCATACCCACAATGAAGAAGTCAATGTTTATTATACTCTTACTGTTCCAAAGGGTAATAATGTAATGAGTGAATGGGGAAATCTTGATAATACCGATAAAAATCGTATCATTTCAATGCATACATATAAAAAAGGTGATCCTATGAAAATTGAATCCTGGGATTATTCAATCCTCGGAGAAAATGGTACTGAAAAAATAATAAGCGGTGATGGGAATTTTGCAAAAATTAAAGGCAGATATAATCTTGCGGATTTCAGTATAAAAACTAACGGGAAAATTTCCGTTAACTATATAAAATCTTTTATGAGAGATTATGTTAAAGATGGTTCTTTTGATGCAAATTTAAAACTCTATTTCTTGGATGATTATCTTTTGGGTGATGTAAATTTCTATAATATTTCACATAAAGATTTTCTGTTTTTGAAAAATGCAAATATCAAGATTGATAAGAATACAACTTCTTTACTTGCTGAGGGCAGTTTTTATTCTTCTCCGATGAAAATGTCTGCTCAGGCATCAAATGAGTTAACTGATGATATTTTAATTCGTAGTATTGATGTACATCTTAATGAATTTTTTGTTAAAAAGGGTAAATTATCAGGCATTTCAGAATCATTTAAAGATGGTAAATCTGCTCCTAAAAAAGTTCAGCCGAAAAAGAAAATTAAGTATACCGTTGAGCAGGGAAGAGTTGTTGTTGACAGAATTTATGCTGAGCAGTTTGATGTCAGAAATGTAAATATACAGGGCTCACTGAAAAATGATATTGTAACTTTTGTTATTCCAAAAGCTGACTATGCAAAAGGTTTATTAAGTGCAAAGGGTATTTACAATCTGGCCGATCATTCTTCAAATATGCAGTTTTTCGCATCTGATATAGATTCAAACGAAGTACTGACTTATTTCTTCCATTTGCCAAATCAGGTTGAAGGTACGGCATACGCGACTTTGCATGCAATTACAAAAAATAAATTAAATGATGTAAAAGCAACAGCTACTTTTGCGATTAGTGACGGCTATATGCCGCGGCTCGAAGACAGAGAATTTTCAATAACAGAAAAGAAAAGAGACGGAACAGTAAAACGAAAAATAAAATATACGCTTTCGAAAATTACGAATATTGATTTTTCAGTTAAGGAAGATTTTATAGCAAATATTTACGGAACATTTGTTTTGGATAATGATTTGGTTCGTAATGCCAGAGTATTTGCAAAAAATGACTACATAGGAATGTTCATTGAGGGGAATTATAACATCGCAACCGAATCCGGCGTTTTACAGGTTTGGGGCAGACGTAATAAAACAGAAGCAAAGGGTATTAAAATATTCAAAATCCCTGTTAATTTGATATATCGTGTAGTATTTAAGCCGGAACACACAGCAGCTCAATATGAAGATAAAATCAAACTTATTCCTGAAATAAAAGCAGCTGTTACTGACGAAGTTAATTTGTTTAGAGTATATGTGAGCGGGTATTTTAACCAAAAATCAGGACTTAAATACGAGCTGAAAGATTTGCGCTAGAGTATATTAAAACAATCTAAACTGATTTATCAAAATCAAATATATCTTTTTCAGATATTTCTAATTTTTCGCATAAATTAAATAATAATCCCAAACTAATTGCTCTTTTGGCAGTTTCTATTTTGGCTAAATGTTCCCTCGAAATATCCAATAAATCTGCAAGTGCATTTTGTGATAGCTTTTTTGCTTTTCTGGCATGTTTTATATTTTCACCTAAGAGAATTAGTTTTGTAGTCTTATTTGTCATATTTTTATTTTCGGTTATAATTTAGTAAATGTATGTAGTCTAAAAGAGAACAAAATGAATAATTGTAAGAAGAAAATATTAGTAGATTTAGATGGTGTATTGAATAAATACGGGGAAGAATCATATAAAGAAAATTTTATTCCCGAAATAAAAGAAGGCGCTAAGGAATTTATTGAAGCTCTCAGTCAATTTGGTGATTTATATTTATTTACCTCAAGAAATTTGTTATTAGATGTATTTGTTTTAACGGTGAATATGAACAAACCTTGGAGCAGGTAAAAAATTTTAAAGTATATTGGAAATAATATAAATTTATTATTTCATATTTGGCAGGATGATTTTTGCTTCAACATTTTTTGTTCGGTTAATACTGTTATTAAAGCCGTTATACAATTGAGCGGAGGTTTGTGCATTATAAAATTTTCCGCTGGTTACATGTGCGGTACATTGTAATTGTTCCAAATCGTCGCGGTCATTTATGTTAAAGGCGATAACATCAATTTGGACATCTCGTCGGATTTTAATTAACTCCATGACAAATTTGCATGGACTTTGGTCACAATTTTCTCCCCCATCTGTCAGTAAAATTATATGTTTTTTGCCGGTGAACCCCATAAAATCATATCGGATTGCCTGTTTTAGTGAAAAAGTAATAGGAGTCATTCCGCGGGGCTTGTGTTTTGTAAGGGAATATTCTATGTTTGTTGAATTATTTGATGTTATCGGAACTGTAAGAGAAGATGCTCTGCACGCTTCTATCGGTGTAAATCCCATTCGGTGACCGTAAATTCTCAATCCGATTTCTGTTTTAGGGTCAATCTTCGGCAGAATTTCTTTCATTGTTTTTATCATCAAATTGTATTTGCTGTCGCGTTCAAGTTGTTCATTCATACTGTTTGACAAATCAATAATGAATAAAATTTTTTCTCCGGCAT
>CADCNV010000071.1 GCA_902802825.1 uncultured bacterium
TCGCAGAACACAAAGCATCCGGACAAAAGATGGTTGTTGTTGATACATCAAAGAAAGCAATAATCTCTCAGGCAGATATTAAAGCTCCTGATGCAGAGGAACGTATAAAAAAAGCAATTTCAAAATTCAAATATCAAACTGCGGCACTTGAAGAATTTCACATAACTGAAAAAGGAACGATGACTTCATACGGGAAGCAGATACCTTATGTAAAATTCAGAGCTAAGTTGAAGAAATTACCAATCGGTGAAATCTCAGGAATTATATCAGTTGTCGAAGATGAAAAAGGGAATGATAAAATCCTTGTTTCCGCAAATCAGGGTGAAAAATATTCACAACTTATCTCAAATGAATTTTTCAAAGTCATAAAATAAAAACAACAAATAAATTTATGTAACAATATTTTAACTTTACTCCGTTTCAGGGCAAAAATAAAATTTTATGAGTTTTTACCATGATATCTAAGTAGTGTGGAAGTAACAATTATATGTCAGGAATAAAAATTCCAAAAGCAAATATACATCCGGCATTTTCAGTCGCAAACCTTAAGAAACAATTTCAGCCCCGCAATATTGTTTCGGCAATGGCAAGTGACGGTTTTTTACCTGTAATTGCGCTTGAAGCATTTGTAGAAGCAGGCAGAACATATCAGGCATACAAAAGAGGCGGCTTTGATGAAGCGAGAGAAAGAATTACCGAAGAATTTTCAGGTGCTTTATTCTGGTTGGGCGGCGTAACGGCATTAAACGCTTTATTCGAAAAATTAGGACAAAGATTATTAAAACTTCCGCATAAAAATGTTGATATTGCTCACGACCATACAAGAAATCCGCTTAAAAAATATTTGGCAAAAGAACTAAAAACAAACGGTGGCACTATTTCTGAAAGCTTAATGGCGAAATTTAAATTTACTAAGGTTATTGCGAGTGTTTTAATTGCAAACGCTTTTATAGGATTTGTACTCCCGAAAATTAATCAGGCAATAACACGTTCTTATCATAAAAATGATGACAAAACTCCACACAATAATAATGATCAATACATTAAAAAGCCCGATTTTAACAAGTTCTCTCAGGGTAAAAAAGAAGATAGCGATACCTCATTTACAGGGAAATGGGATTTGCTGACCCTTGCAAATAATTTTGAGAGTAAGAGAAACTGGAAGCTTTTATCCGTTGATGCCGGAACCGCTTCAGGCAGAGCGTATTCGGCAAGAAACAATGATGAAAGGGTAGAAATCTTATTCAGAGATTTATCATCAATTTACTTCTACATGTTTAACATGGCAAATATGAACAGCTGGCTGAACCAAATCGAACAGGGTAAAGGGAACAAAACAAGACTTGACCCGTCATCTGCGAAATTTGCAACAGAATATCTGCAAAATTATGTAGGAGATAATAAAATAGATATTCAGACATTTGCAAAAGAAGTTTTAGGAGAAAAGAAAGAATTACCTGAAAGTTTGAAAGAAAGATTCAGCGAACATCATATAATAACTCTTGATAAATTTAAAGAAGAATTGAAAAATATTGTACCGTCAGAAAAATTATCTCAATACGAAGAAATAGCACAAAAGATGTCCGAGCTTCAACCGGAAAGAATTGTTGAAATCACTGAAAACGGAGAAACAAAATCAGTAGCAAAACGTATTCTGACAATCGGACAGGTAAAAGATGTTCTAAACGGCGGGCACATCAACGATCCTGAATTTTTAAAAGAATTTTATGCTAATGCCCTGGGACACAGAAAATTCATGGACAATGAAAGTTATAAATTTGTGCCGCAAAGTACATTTGATTCTCTAAAAGCAGATTTTACGAATTACATAAAATCAATTATTAAACATGCTGAAAAATCCGGTACAAATGAAATTACTGCTGATACCCTTAAAAAAGCGCTGAAACACAATTTCAAAATGAATTTAATCAATTGGGGCAGCGGATTTGCAATATCAGCACTGTTCTTGTCTACACTTATACCTAAAATGCAATATTGGATAACCAAAATGAGAACAGGACAAGACGGGTTCCCCGGGACCGAAGAATACAGAAATTAATCTGAAAGCAAAACCCTGAGTTTACGACATCTGTTTGTACAATTCTAATTGTTTAGCGGTAATTTTTTCCGGTAAAACGATTTTAATTTTAGCGTTAAGATTCCCGTAACCGCCTGATTTCTTTGGTAAACCGAGATTTTTTAATCTGAGCATTTTGCCTGTTTGAGTCATTTGCGGTATCTGTATTGTTATATTACCGTGCAAAGTCTTAATCTCTTTTTTACAACCTAAAACGGCTTCAGGCGGCGTAATTTCAATTTCTTTTGTTAAATCGCTTTCGTTTATTTCATATTCATTATCTTTTGGATGGATAACAAGATACATATCGCCTTTCTGTCCATAAGCATCCGTCTTTCCTTCTCCTTTAAGTCGTATTTTTTGACCGTCTTTAATTTCTTTTGGCAATTTTACTTTTATTGACTTATTCTCATTTACAATGCCTGTACCGCCGCAATGGGAACAAAAGCCCCCGCCATTACACTGAGTACATTTTTCCATATTGTTATAGCGAACGGTAATCGGTTCACTCCCAAATAGATCTTTTGCAGTGACATTTAGATTAAGTGTAATATCTAAATCTTCTTTTTTGGTTCTTGATGTTCTCTGAGTCCTGCGCGAACGCGGCACTTCCTGCCCCATAGAGCCAAAATCAAAGCCGCTGAATCCGCCTCTTGTCTGTGCACCTGCGCCCATCATATCGCCAAACAGAGAGCTGAAGAAGTCACTAAAACCGCCCATATCTCCGCCGCCAAAATTAAATTGCTGATACCCGCCGGCACCCGGGTTAAACCCAAAATTCTCAAATCCAGGAGGCGGAGTATAATCAGCTCCTCCTTGCCAATTTGCGCCTAAACTGTCGTATCTTTGACGTTTTGCTTTGTCCCCAAGAACCTCATATGCTTCATTTATTTCTTTGAATTTTGCCTCTGCTTCTTTAGTTTTATTAACGTCAGGATGGTATTTTCGGGCTAGTTTACGATATGCGGATTTTATCTCGGAATCCGATGCACCTCTTTTTATTCCTAATATTTCATAATAATCTTTATACTTCATAAATTTAAAATCTCCTATACTATATAATAATACAGTTATAGAAGATTTTTAAAATTTTTAATTATTTTTTAATTATGTTAATTATTTTTGAGTTCTTCACTTAGAGCGTCAAGTTTTTCTGCTATTTGTTTTAACGATTTCTCATCTTTTAAAAATTTTAAGATTTCATCTTTTTTTCCATAAGCTAGCGGTTTGGTGTTTTCAATCTGCATAGAAGGGTGCAGCATAGAAACTCTGAGCATGTGCCTGTCATTTTCAGATACATCTTTTTGAATTGAAAATGCAATTCCTTTTGCATAATATTTTGGGTCCTTATTTTCACAACCAACATTAATTTGGCTGTAGAATTCATCCTTTTTAATATAATTTTCCGCCTGAGCGGTGATTTTTGAAATCATTTCTTTTAAATTGAATTTTTCCAACTTTTTGCCCTTCTGAGTAACAGGATTGAGTTTTATAGTAATTGCTTTACTTGTATCTATCATATTTTACCTCTGTTTCTGATCTTATGCAACAAGTTCTAAATGCGGTTTAAATGTCTGCATCGCAACCTGTGTCTTTTCATGATTTAACTTATATAAATTTTCCATACTTTCCTGCGATAGAATTTTTGAAAATTTTTCAGGCAAAATTGGTTTTGGACCTGCTATTATACCAAGTTCTTTGTTTCTGTAATAATTATAACATTTTCTCAAATATGTATTATATTCCTTGTAATCGTCATCACTTAATGACTTGATTGCTTTTTTGTATTCATCAAAAGTTTTACCCAAAGTATTTTTTAATTGTCTCGAATCATAAGCGATATGCTCATATTCCGCAAATAAATTAGAACCTCTGAATTGTACTTCTGCAAGTGTACCGTCAGGAAGAGTTACGTTCATCTGAGTTGTTACGTATCCAGAACCTTTAATTGCAGATTTTTCAGATTTATTAAGATTCTTTGTACCGTATTTTACTCAATTTTCATCATTTGTGCATCGGAATAATATGGAATTCCATCCAAACCTTTATAATTACATATTCTTGTTAATTGCAACGGTTTGATTTCAGGATCATTCAGATGTTTTAAAAATTCATCATCAAAACCGTTTTGTTTTAATTTTTCAATTGTTGTTACTTTTCTTTCTAAAGCACTTTTAATATTACATAAAAGCATCCTGTTAAATACCGGATTAGTCTGCTGTTCTGCAAGATACATTTTTACAGGTTTAGCAAGTTCTTCAGCTTTTTCAATCTCAGATGCCGTTAGAGTCGTATCATTTCTGAACAGACGTCTTACAAGTCGTTGTTCACTTGTAGTCAATTTTTCCTGATTAAATTTTCTTGCTTTTTTTACTGCTTGCATTGCATCATCGATTGTTAAATCTTTCATTTGAAATCTCATACCAACAGCATCCGTTATAAATGCATGGGCATCTGCTTCCGTTGAAACGGTTTTACCGTCTTTTATATTCTTTTCATATTTTGAGTATATTGAATTAGCATCTTTTGTACGCACTGATGATGCTTTTACTCCTGAAATATCCCCGAAAATTTCATCAGCAAGTTTTTTGGCATATTTCTTTTTACTTTTTAAATTATCTGCTTGACGAATTGCAATATTCCCAAGTTCTCCTTGCATATCAATGCTTTTAAGTGCATTTGCATCAATTTTTTGAATAAAAGGATTTTTTAAACTTGATGCTTTTACAGGCATTGTAATCTCAGGTTTTATCCTAAAAACCGCTTTTTCTTTGGCAAGTAATTTTATCCCTTTGGTTATAATGCTAACGTAACTCATAAATTCTCCAATAATCCCCTGTATTTATATAAAGTTTTTTCGTATGAAAAAATTGCCTTAATGTAAAGTTATTTTGCGAAATACTATATTGAACCCAAAAACTTTTAATGATAAAATAATTTCAAGCGGAGATATGTGAAAGTGCAAAGAAATTTTTTAGACAAATTTTTAGAAAAAATATCTAATTTCCCGGCTTGGATTAAAGAAATTATATATGTACGTCTTAAAAATGATATGACATCAGAAGGCGAACTTGCCTATACTTTTGCTACATTCAGACCAATACTGTCGGATAAAGGTAAATGTGAATTAAATACAAAACAATCAGGATTCGATTCAAACATTTATAATATATTTGAATACTGCGATAATGGCTCAAGCATATCCGATATAACTTTGAATACATATCTTTCAATGGAAGAAGTTGCAAATTATTTTCTTTTTGCAGTTGATGAAGGGTATATTCAGATTCCTGACAATTCGCAAATTCTTAATATTGCAGGTTTCTTAGCCGGAAAATTCAGAACCGGAGAATATTTTATGCAGGACGGAGTAATTTCGGAGCAGCAGCTTGATGATGCCGTTTTAAATTATGAACACAGGGCAAAGAAGCATGACAAAAAATTTGGGCAATCGCTGATTGAACTTGGTTTAATCTCTCAAAAGCAACTTGATATTTTGTTATCAATAAAAGAAGAGGCAAAAAAGAGATTTATTCTTGATCATAATGAAGTTCCTAAAATTACCGAAAGTAAGGATTACGAAACTATTATTCGGAATTTGAGAGATGAAAATCAACAACTCAAAGAAAGATTAAATGAATTATTAGGCGGTAAAAAGAATGTATAATATGAATACTCAACCTGAAAAACTGGTAAATTTTATAAGAGATGGTCTTGTTGAAGCCGAACACTACGGGTACGTTGTGCGTTGTTCCAAAAACCATGTGGCTGAAAAAATCGGTGAGGATAGAAATTATCCTTTTTATCTGCGTTCATGTGCAAAGCCATTGCAGGCAGCCCTTCTTGTTGATTACGAATTAGACAAGGCATTTGATATGACTTCATCAGAGATAGCAGTTTGCTGTGCATCTCATGCGGGGGAAGGCGTTCATATTAGTGTGCTAAAAAAACTTATGGAAAAATTCGGGATCGCTGAAACAGATTTAAAATGCGGAATACATGAGCCATTGTCGCAAAGAGCCGCAAA
This sequence comes from uncultured bacterium, assembly GCA_902802825.1. GTDB lineage: Bacteria > Cyanobacteriota > Vampirovibrionia > Gastranaerophilales > Gastranaerophilaceae > Zag111. Next base: position 6,105 of record CADCNV010000071.1, read on the forward strand.
AAAATTGCTTCTTAATGATGAAAAACCGTCAGTATTGCACAATAATTGTTCAGGCAAACATATTATGATGCTTGGACTTTGCAAATTAAAAGGATGGGATACGGGAAATTATGATGATATAAATCACCCGCTTCAGCAGGAAATTAAAAAACGAATTTATGAGCTTTGCGAACTCAAACAGGAATATCCCGTAACAAAAGACGGATGCGGAGTTCCGATTTGCTCCATGCCGCTTGCAAATATGGTAAAAGGTTATCTGAATTTGTTTTGCAATCCAAAATATTCGGTCATTAAAGAGGCGTTTTTAAATAATTCATATTTGATAGGCGGAGAAAACCGTACAGATACAAAAATTCTTGAAAACAGCTCAAATATCATTGCAAAAGTGGGCGCAGGCGGGTTGATTATAGTTGTAAATACAGAGATAGAAGAAGGATTTATCGTCAAAATATGTGATGCAAATATGCAGGCAAGAGAAATTGTCGCAGTGGATTTAATTAATAATCTTCGCTGGTCAAAGATTGAAGTCAGCCATGATATTTTAATCAACAACGGAGATAAAGTAGGTTATATCGAAAGTTTGGTGTAAATATATGAAAGATGTCCAAAACTCACAGGATTGCAGAAATGTTGATATACAAAAAGTCGGGATAACCGACATAGATTTACCATTAAGGATTCAAAGAAAAAATAAATCCGATTTGGTAGTATCAGGAGTTGCAAGAGCTGCGGTATCCCTGCCAAGAAATTACAAAGGAACTCACATGAGCCGCTTTGTTGAAGTTTTTAATGAATGGCGGGAAAAAGATATGCTTGGAGTTGATATAAAAGGATGTCTGGAAAAAATAATTAAAAAACTGCATGCCCAAAGCGGAGAATTAAAATTCAAATTCAAATATTTTATAAATAAAAAGGCCCCTGTATCAAAATTAACCGCCCCGATGAGTTATGATTGCTCGTTTGAGGGTAGAATTGATGAGTGCGGGTATTATAAATTTATTTTGGGTGCAAAAGTACCCGTCACTACTCTTTGCCCT
>CADCNV010000072.1 GCA_902802825.1 uncultured bacterium
ATAATTGTCTTTGCATTGCCAAGTGAAATATTTTGTTTATTTAAATTTTTATATGTAACTTTATCTTTTCCCGTTGCAGCAGTTTTCCAGCAATCTTTTAATGAAGTTTGTGCCGTACAGGTTTTTGTAATAGCAAAATGCTTATCCGTCAAAAGTTTATCAGGGTCTCCGAAATCAGTATCTGATAAATCTCTTGTTCTGTGCACAATCAATTGATCCTGCGCTAACTGTTCAATAGTCGCCGCCATATTTTTAACCTGAGTAGCAAACATTTTGTTATGAATATTGTTCATCATTACAGGGACTGTCAGAACAGCAATTACACCGACAATTGTCAAAGCCATAAGTAATTCTGATAAAGTAAAACCTTTTCTGCAAGGAGGTTCAAGCGATTGATTTCTAAAAGCATTGATATCACCGAATTCTAACATATATTATCCTCCTTATATTAAAATAAATCTATAATGACAATCTCAGTTTAAAAATTATTTCAATATTTGTCAAGATTTTAGTTCACTATATGCCATGTTTGTATTATTATTTTATTAATTAGTTGTGGATATTAAGCAGTTATAAATAAGGAGGTTATAATATTATGGCTAAGACTATCACAGTTGATGGTAACTACGCTGCAGCGCACGTTGCGTATGCATTAAGCGAAGTATCAGCAATTTACCCTATTACACCTTCATCTACAATGGGTGAATGGATTGATGAATGGGCATCACAACACAAGAAAAACATTTGGGGCAAAGAAGTAAAAGTTGCCGAAATGCAGTCAGAAGCAGGTGCAGCAGGTGCTGTTCATGGTTCATTGGCAGCAGGTGCATTAACTTCAACTTACACTGCTTCTCAGGGTTTATTATTGATGATTCCTGTAATGCACAAAGTTGCAGGGGAAATGCTTCCTCACGTTATTCACGTTGCAGCACGTGCTTTAGCCGCTCAGTCATTGGCAATTTTCGGTGATCATACAGACGTTATGGCTTGCAGAAATACAGGTTATGCAATGTTATCTGCAAACTCTGTTCAGGAAGAAATGGATTTGGCTTTAGTTGCTCACTTAGCTACATACAAAGCAAAAGTTCCGTTCTTACAGTTCTTTGACGGATTCAGAACATCACACGAAGTACACAAAATTGAAGAAATTTCTTATGAAGATATTGCTTCATTAGTTGAACCAAAATACATTGAAGAATTCCGCGCTCGCGCATTAAGACCTGAAGCTCCGATTTCTAAAGTCGGCGCACAAAACGGCGACGTTTACTTCCAGGGTCGTGAAACTTCTAACAAATACTATGAAGCAACTCCTGATATAGTTCAGGAATATATGGATAAAGTAGCTAAGGTTACAGGTCGTCAATATCATCCGTTTGATTATGTTGGTGCTCCGGATGCTACTGATGTTATCGTTGCTATGGGTTCCGGCTGCGAAACAATTGAAGAAACTATTGAATACTTGAACTCAACTCGCGGTACTAAATACGGTTTGGTTAAAGTAAGATTATACAGACCGTTTGATGTTGAAAGATTCAAAGCTGCATTGCCTTCAACTGTTAAAAGAGTTGTTGCAATGGACAGAACAAAAGAACCGGGTTCAATCGGTGAACCTTTATTCTTAGACGTTGTTGCAGCTTTAGAAGGTAAAAATATCAGAGTAATCGGCGGACGTTACGGTTTGGCTTCTAAAGAATTCACTCCGTCAATGGTTCTTGCTATTTACAAACACTCAGAAAATAACGGTTTCCACGGATTTACCGTTGGTATCAATGATGATGTAACACACAAATCATTGCCGATCGATGAACACATCGTTACAGAACCGGCAGGAACAACAAACTGCATGTTCTGGGGCTTGGGTTCTGATGGTACCGTTGGAGCAAACAAAAACTCAATTAAAATTATAGGTCAATATACAGACAAAGATGCTCAGGCATACTTTGCTTATGACTCTAAAAAATCATTTGGTGTAACCGTTTCTCACTTGAGATTTGGCGATAGCCCGATTAAATCTACATATTTAATCACTGCACCTGATTTTGTTTCATGCTCTGCTCATGCATACATTGGCAGATATGACTTGTTAAAAGGTATTAAAGAAGGCGGAACATTCTTATTGAACTCACCATGGTCAAAAGAAGAAGCTTTCTCTCACTTAACAAGAGATATGCAGGAAACAATCATTAATAAGAAAATCAAATTCTACAATGTAGATGCTGAAAAACTTATTAAAGAACAACCGGGATTACGCGGTAAAGGTGCAAATACAGTTATGATGGTTGCATACTTCAAAGTTTCTGGTATTATCCCGTTTGAACAAGCTTATGAAGGTATGAGAGCAATGACAACAAAAACATTCAAGAAAAAAGGTGACGATGTTGTTAACATGAACCTTGCTTTGATTGATGCAGCAATAAATGCAACAGAAGAAGTTGTTATTCCTTCTTCATTAGACGGTGTTGCGCATGCAGATCATGTTCAAATGATTCCTGATAATGCAGATGAATTCGCTAAAAAAATCATTGAACCGTCAATGAGACAAAAAGGTGACGATATTCCTGTTTCAGCTATGAGTGTTGATGGTGTTATCCCGACAGGAACTGCTAAACTTGAAAAACGCGGTATCGCTCCTCGTGTTCCAAAATGGAATTCTGAAACTTGTATTCAGTGCGGAATCTGCGCATCAGCTTGTCCTCACGCTGCAATCAGAACAAAATTAGCAGAGCCGGAATCATTGAAAGATGCACCTGCATCATTTACAACAGTAGATGCAAAACCAAATGATCACGGTGAAAAATTCAAAGTACAGGTTTACTGCAAAGATTGTACCGGCTGCGGTGTTTGTGTTGATCAATGTCCTATGTCAAAAGTTGCAGGCAAAGAAGCATTAACCTGGTCTTCAATTGAAGCTGAAGAAGCAGCAGGGGAAGATGCAAATGAAAAATTCTTTGACGCTTTACCTGATAACGTAATGGGCAAAAACACAACAAAAACTATTAAAGGCGCAATGCTCAGAAAACCGTTATTCGAATTCTCAGGCGCATGCGCAGGTTGCGGTGAAACACCTTATGTTAAATTGGTTTCACAATTATTCGGTGAAAATGCAATCGTTGCAAATGCAACAGGTTGTTCTTCAATTTACTCGGGTACATTCCCGACAATTCCATATACAAAAACTAAAGAAGGCAGAGGTACTGCTTGGGCTAACTCTTTATTCGAAGATAATGCCGAATTTGGTTTTGGTATGAGATTAGCGGTTGACCAAAACAGAGATACTTTAAAAACTTATGTTGGTAAAGTTCTTGAAAATGAAAAATCACCTGCTGATTTGAAAGCCGCTTTAGAAGAAGCTATGGCTCACTTCGATGAAAAATCAGAAGAAGCTGTTGCAGCTCAGAATAAAGCTAAAGAAGCTATTGCAAAATATGCAGATAGTCCTTGTCCTGACTTAGCAAAAGTTAGAGAACTTCAGGATTACTTCACTGATAAATCAGTATGG
>CADCNV010000073.1 GCA_902802825.1 uncultured bacterium
GGCTTAGATATTGTTCTGTATAATATAGATAATTTTATGTATGAAAAGTATGAAGAACATATAGATGGCAAACCATTCGGGTATTCAAGTTATTTCAATAATAGCGGTATGCTTGTGATATCTAAAAAAGAATTCCCAAAAGTAAGCGCTAAAACTCCGTTAAGAGGAATTAAAGTAACAATCGATCCGGGGCACGGAGGAAGTGAAGCAGGAGCAATAGGTTGTCTTGGGCATAAAGAAAAAGATGTAAATCTTGAAATAGCAAAAAATCTTCGTGACAAACTGGAAAAATCAGGCGCAATTGTCTATATGACAAGAGATGATGACTCGTATGTCGGTTTATCGGAACGTGTTGAAAAATCCAATTATTTTGATGCGGATATATTTTTGAGTATTCACAATAATGCTTTGCCGGATTCTCTTGCAGATCGTGATGCAAGCGGAACCGAAACATATTATTTTTATCCGCAGTCAAAAGAACTTGCTCAGATTCTTGCAAAATCCGTATCCGAGCAAACAGCTTTTAAAAACGGAGGTGCACGTGGAAAAAGTCTTGCAGTTGTGCGGAATACGCAAAGTATTGCGGTACTGTTGGAAGTTGGTTATATGATAAATCCCGATGATAATTCAAAATTAATAAACAAAGATTTTCAAAATAAAATCACAGATGGTATAATATTTGGGCTTGAAAGGTATTTAAGACAAGATGACATATAATGGTGAAAAACTTGGAGCATTTATTGTTCCGACAGGAATTGGTGCAAGTATCGGCGGATATGCCGGTGATGCATCGGTTTATGCAAGAAAATTTGCACAAAAATCAAAACTTATCGTAAACCCCAATGTAGTGAATGCCGGTTGTTTTTCAGGAATTACCGATAGTATGCTTTATGTTGAAGGATATTCTTTAGACAGCTTTTTTAAGGGTGAAATAAATCTTATCCCGTCTTGTAATAATAAAATTGGTATTGTATATGACAGAGCAATCCCTAATGATGTTTTAAATATTCATATAAATACTCAAAATGCTGTAAAAACGGTTTATGGTGTGGATTTGTGTGAATATGAAGAAACGGATGAAGAAGTCGGAGTCAAATTTTATGTTACGGGTGATGGCATATCTGTTGGCAGGGTAGATAATATTTCAACGTTGGAAAATTCCTGCCAATGTTTAATTGATAAGGGCTGTGAGGCGATTGCGATTGTATGTATGTTTGATGAACCGGAAGGTGACAATGAAGATTATTCAAGCGGTTTGGGGGTTGATCCTGTCGGAGGGGTTGAAGCAATTATTTCTCACGATATTTCTATGAAATTTAAAATTCCTTGCGCTCATTCTCCGGCTTTTGAAGATTACCGAATTTATCCCAAGCTTGTAAATCCTAAATCAGCGTCAGAATATATAACACCGACATTTTTGCCCTGCATTTTGCTTGGGCTTTCTAATGCCCCAAAGATTTCTACCGATTTAACAAAAGGAATAAATATAAAAGATTTGGATTATCTTGTTATGGCTTATGACTGTCTTGGGTCTACCCCTGTTTTTGAGGCAATTAAGCGTAATATAAAAGTTTATGCTGTTAAGGAAAACAAAACTGAACTTAATGTAACTAAAGATAAACTCTTTCCGCATAGTAATATTATTGAAGTTGAAACTTATGATGAATTATTAAATATTATATAATATACTTTTGCAAAATAAGTTTTTTTAAAGCTCTGCCGTATATATGCTGCGGCTCAATCTGCAACAATTTTTCTATATATTCAAGGGTTTTATGGTAATCGCCGAGCTTTTTATAAGCCGCTGCTATTGCATATAACGCGTCCTGAAATTGCGGGTCCAATTCTATTGCTTTTTCTAAATCTTTTATTGCATTTTCAATTTTCGGGTTTTGAATATCTTTTCTTGTTAAAATGATTTTTGCTCTGTTGTAATAAGCATCGGTCATATTTTTGTCTATGCTTATTGCTTTTGTGTAGTCCATCATTGCTTCGTCATACTCTTCAAGTGAATGATAGCAGGCGCCTCTGTAAAAATAGGAAATCGCAAAATCATTTTTCATTTCAATGGATTTTGTTATGTGTTCTATTGCACTTTCAAATTTGCCGCGCTGAAAATCAGCGATACCATTATCCAAATAAAATTTATAATCTATCATAGGTTTCATTATAATATAATTTATTCTTATATTCTACCCCATTAGGGAATGAATTTATTTTATATAAAATTAAAATCATAATATGTATAATTCTGATTGGTTCACTACACTTAACAAACCTATGTTTAATCCTCCTACGGAATTGTTTTCTCCGGTGTGGGTTGTGCTTTATTGTATGATTGGGCTCAGTTTAATTTTGTATATCCATGAGGATTGTGAGTGCTCGAAAATCAGAGGTTATATATATTTTGGCATACAGCTGTTCTTTAATCTGATATGGAGCCCTGTGTTTTTTCTTATGCGCAATATCGGTTTTGCGTTGTTTATAATTATTTTGCTCGATATTTTTACAATAATGACGGCGAAAGAATTCTTTAAAGTATCAAAATTGTGCGGATATCTTTTGATGCCTTATATTTTATGGCTGCTATTTGCGACATATCTCAACGGGGCATATTTTTATCTTAATTAACTTACGCTTTTGATTACCCCGCCGCCAAGCACTTTGTTCTCGTCGTAAAATACCGCAGATTGACCGATAGCAATTGATTTTTGCATATCTTCAAATATTACTTCAACTTCACCGTTATTTAAAGGCCTGATTTCAACAGGTGTTGGCTGCTGAGTTGAGCGAATTTTTGCCTGACATTTAATCGGTTCTTTTAAATCTTCTATTGCTATCCAGTTAAGATCGTCAGCAATGAGTGACTTTTTAAACGTTTTATCTGCAGGGCCTATAACGACTTCATTTGTATCTTTTCTTAATTCTAATACATACAATGGCTCAGTAGAAGATACTCCGATGCCTTTTCTTTGCCCGATTGTATAATTCCATATACCCTTGTGCTGACCTAAAACTTTTCCGCCTAAATCAACAATATTCCCGATTTTATCTTCAACTCCCAAAAGTTCATTATAATCCCCGCCGTAAAAATCCTGACTGTCAGGTTTATCTGCTGCCCGGAGCCCGTTTTCTTTTGCAATTTGTCTTATTTGTTCTTTTGTGTAGTTCCCTAACGGTAAAATTATGTTTTTTAATTGTTCCTGTTTTAGTCTGTATAAAAAGTATGACTGATCTTTGTGAGGCGCTATCCCCCGTTTTAATATGAAACGCCCGTTTTCTTCTTCCACTCTTGCATAGTGACCGGTTGCGAATTTGTCAAATTCTACTCCGTTTAATCTTGCGACTTCCGGTAAAACCCCGAACTTTATGAGTGCGTTACACCAGACACATGGATTTGGGGTATGTCCTTGTAAATATTCTTTTTTAAAGTTTTCTAAAACAATATTTTCATACTTCGTTACGCAATCTATCTTCGACTTCATCAGGGCCGTAACAAGCATTGTGTTTTCCTTCCGCAACTGCAAGTCCTTGCTTCCCCCAAATGGACATTGTTGCACCGATTACTTCATAGCCCTGTTGCTTTAATATAAGTGCTGCAACTGATGAATCTACACCGCCTGATAATCCTACCAATACTTTCATATACTTCCTTTCAAAATTTATATTAGTGATTTTATCATGAAAATATTAAACAGATAGAATTTTATCTTTTATTGCATTGGCTGACTCTTCGTAGCCCACTCTGCCCATAAGTGCATAAGTGTAATTCCTTGTCTGTTCTACCGAAGGATTATTAAATGTGTTTACATTGTACAGTGCTCCGGCAATTGCAGTTTGCATCTCTAACATATAAAGCAGCTGGGCGATATAGTAACCGTTAATTTTCGGCATTTTTATTGTAATTGTGGGCCTTGAATAATCAATCAAAGATGCTTGAGTGGAATCTGCTTCGGCATTCATCAAATCATTCATAGTTTTCCCGCCAAGATACCCGATGCCTGTATATTGAAAAATCTGAGGGATTTCTACGGTTGTGTCAAATTCTCCGACTCTTATAAAATTAATAATTTTGTTATTAGGGCCTTCATTAAATAATTGCATCTGAGAATGTTGATCTGTTGCTCCGATGGCTTTTATTGGCGTAGGCCCTGTGTGTATCGTATTCCCATCGATGGTTGAACTTTTCCCTAATGACTCGGCCCATAGCTGTATGAACCAATCTGCAACATATTTTAATTTATCAGAGTATGGCATCATTACTGTAATATTTTTACCGTATTTTGTATCCAGTAAATAGTGCACCAATGCATTCTGAGCGGCAATATTCTCGCTAATATCCGGATTTTGCAGCGCCTGATCAATATCTTTCAAACCATCAATAATTTCGTCAATATTAATCCCGACAAGTGTAAATGGTAATAAGCCGACTGCCGTAAATACCGAAAATCTCCCGCCAATATCATCAGGAACAACAAATGTCTTGTATCCTTCCTGCTCTGATATTTGTCTTAATATACCTGTTTTTTTGTCTGTTGTAACAATTATGTTTTTTCTGTAATCGTCATCCAATTCCTTTTCAAGGCGGTCTTTAATTATCATATATTGCGCCATTGTTTCTGTTGTGTCGCCGGATTTTGTTATGACGTTAACAAGCGTTTTTCTTAAATCTAAAATATCTAAAAGCCCGTTAATTTGGTCGGGGTCAACGTTATCAAGAAAAAATATTCTTGGGAAACCGTTTCGTTCCTCTTTTGAAAGCATATTCCAATAAGGATGTAAAA
>CADCNV010000074.1 GCA_902802825.1 uncultured bacterium
TAGCACTGCCGCCCGACCAAATACAACGTGCGTAGCTAAGGGGGAATTATTAATCTTGGCTGAACTCTTCGAGGGCGGCAAGTAGTTTGTTTTTTGTTTAGTAGTCTTTAGCACTGCCGCCCGACCAAATATTACGTGCGTAGCACCAAAAAAAAGCTTGAGATTGAGTCTCAAGCGGTAAAAGGGAAAAGGGATTAATAATATTTAAGGATTTATAAATTTTTTCATAGCGTGTCAAACATGGCTGTAAAGAGCGAGCCAATGAAGTCACGAGTTTAAATTTTTTATGAGAATATACCGAACGATCTGTCGATATTATCTTCAATTACTTTTTTAACGGAATCGTATTCAGTTTTAAGCGCGTTCCTTTCTGTATCAAGTTTAGATAAGTCAAGGTCGAATTTTTTATCTTTTCTGTTGATTTGTTTCAATTCGTGTTCGTATTTAGCTTCAGCCTTTTTAACAGCGGTGCTGTCGATAGTGGAAGTAGTAGTGTAGTTGATGCTTTCATCGGAACTAGGAGAAGTGCCGTTGAAGGAGATGTTGCCTTTTTTGTCAACATCGATAGTAGAAATAGACATCAACCCGCTTGAAATCATGCCGGTCAACCATTCAGAATCGTTAGCGGCGTTACCGTTGAATCCGTCGAAAGTTTCAATGGAAACGCATCCGCCTGCGGATTGAATAGCTTGGAACATGTGCATGTAGTAAGTGAAATCAGGATCCATAGTCATAGAAGAATATTCAGGATCTTGAATGTTGCCGTTTTCAGAGAGTGCTTTAAGTTCTCTGTATATGTGGTCGCCGCCTTTACCGCTGTAAAGGATTGCTAAATATTCATTTAGTTGTTTGTTGTATTCTTCCCAATTGAAATCGTCATCAACTGTATTAGTGTCATATATACCTTCGGGATCATCGACGTCAGAGCCGAGCATTTCGCAGATACTTTCTCTGAGTTCTTGTAATCTTTCTTGTTGTGCTTCGTTGAAATTTAAATTTCTAACTAAATATGCATTATTTTCAGCTGCATAAAGAGGGTTGCCGTTTTCCCAATCAATATCGTTACCGAATAGCATGTATAAAGCGAAGGCTTGAGGAGTTTTTTCCAAACCGTTGTGAGTAGTGTCGATAAAATCGTAATATCTTTGATAGATATCATCTTCAACGACGAGTCTGCCGTTTCTGTCGAAGAGAGCATATTCAGCGGCTACAGCTGGAGTCAATCTGTTGTGAGAGAACAAATTGTTAAAAGTAGCAGCGACGGTAGATTTTTCGCCGGACTTAGTATTAATGGAAGTAAGAGTTAAAGTTTGAGCATCAAGAGCTTCCTGGTATTCTTGATATACCCGGTCTTGCTGCGTAGCGAGTTGAATTTTAGCGTTTTGAATAGCCTGCGCTTTGTATTCAACATCGTGTTGTCTTGCCGTAATAGACAGCAAGCGTGCTTGTGATGCCGCCATTCCCATTGTTGTAAATGTCCTTAAGTTGTCCCTTTGACATGTATTACGGCATATTTCGGCAAAACTTTAAGGATTGAATACAAATTGTTACAAAAGTTAATATTTTAAAAGGTTTGTGTTAGAATATATACATACTTCGGAGGGAGCATTTTGAGAGGCAAATTATATATTTTCTTGATAATAATGGCATTAACCATGCCAGTATATGCTCAAGACAGTCTCAGGACAATGTTTTTGAATAATCAATCATCAATTTGCGGAATTAATATAAGAAATTTCAATTCAAATGATGTAAATAAAAACGGATTTATTGATGAAAATGAAGAGAGCGGAAATTTTCTCAATGCAATTGAAAGATTGGATGAAATAAAAAATCTGGGAATTAATACTTTGCACGTACTTCCTATAACGCCTGTCGGAAAAATAAAAGCTTTGGGGACGGCAGGTTCTTTGTATGCTATATCTGATTTTAACAGTATAAATGAACAGCTTGTTGATAAGAAATCAAATTTGACGGGGTTTGAACAGGCAAAACTATTTGTTGATGAATGTCATAAGCGCGGGATAAAAGTTATAATAGATTTGCCGAGCTGCGGAGCGTATGATTTATTTTTAGAAAAGCCGGAATTATTTATTAAGGATGATAAGCAATTGTCGGTTGTTCCTACGGATTGGACAGATGTAAGGCTTTTAAATACAGGCGATAATACTAAGTTGAACAATGATTTAGTTGAAGTACATAAGAAATTTGTTGATATGGTTATGGAGCTTGGAGCAGACGGCATAAGGGCGGATGTTGCAACAATAAAGCCGTATAAATTTTGGGAAGAGATTATAACGTATTCGCGTGAAAAAAATCCTGAATTTTTGTATCTTGCGGAGGCTTCCGATTCTTGGAGAGAACCACCGAGTGAGTATGCGCAATTTACGCCGTATAATAAGCTTTTAGAATCAGGTTTTGACGGATATTACGGAAGTTTTTTCAATCTAAAAGATTGGAAAACGGCTGATGAATTTATAGAACACATCAAATTTAATAAAAAACTTTTGAGTTCTTATAATTCTCCAAAAAGTGTCATGATGTCTTTTACAACTCATGATGAATTAAGTCCCGTTGTTTTGTATGGCGAAGATTTTTCCGTTATGATATGCTGGCTTGAAGCGGTGTTGCCGTTTAATCCGTATATAATTGACGGTTTTCAAACGGGTGATGATTATATTTACCCTTTAGCAAATTCAAAAGCACCAAGTACACAAACGGATGATGATTATTATTTTGTGCATAGAGGAAAACTTGATATATTCAATTTTTCCGCAAAACCGCAGGGAAATTCAAAACTTATCGCAGATAATTTTAAACAGGCCATGAATTTCAGGAGCGAGAATATTGATTTAATAACAAAAGGAGAATTTACTCCTTTAAAAACCGATAATGAAAATGTTTTTGCTTATGCCATAAACAAAGGCAAAAATACTTTGATTGTTCTAGGGAATTTAGATAAAAAAGAAAATGCCAAAAAGGTTCATATAAAAGTTTTCGGATTAAATAAGAAAATCACATTTAATATTGTAAAAAGCAACAGCGGTATAAAATTTAAAAAAGGCAAAATCGTAAGCGATTTTGAACCTTGTGAAATAAAAGTTTTACTAACGGATAATTTTTCAATATAATAACTTGAGAAAGAAAAAGAGGTAAAAAATGAAACAAAGAATCATGTCAGGAATGCGTCCTACGGGGAAATTGCACTTAGGTCATTATTTAGGTGTAATTGATAATTGGGTAAAACTCCAGGAC
>CADCNV010000075.1 GCA_902802825.1 uncultured bacterium
TCCTGAACATCGTGATAACCTTTTTCAAGTTGTTTTGCAATATTTACGTATTGTTCGTAAATGTCAGGCATATCTGTTTCAAGTTCGGCGATTTGTTTTGGAGTTCTGATACCTGCAACAACGTCTTCACCCTGAGCATTTACAAGATATTCACCGTAGAATTTGTTTTCACCGGTAGCCGGGTTACGAGTAAATGAAACACCTGTAGCACAATCATTACCCATATTACCAAATACCATTGTCTGAACGTTAACTGCTGTACCGAAGTTGTGATCGATTTTGTTCATATTTCTGTATGCAACGGCACGCGGAATGTTCCAAGATCTGAATACAGCTTCAATAGCTTCCTGAAGTTGCACATAAGGATCTTGAGGAAATTCTTTTCCTGTAACTTCTTTAATTGTTTGTTTATAAACAGGGATTAAAGATTTCCAGCCCTCAGCAGAAATTTGAGTATCTTCTGTTACGCCTTCTCTTGCTTTAACTTTTTCAACTTCTGATTCGAAGTATTTTTGTCTGTCCATTTCCCAAGCAACTGAACCGAACATTGTTAAAAATCTTCTGTATGAATCGTAGCAGAAACGTGGGTTATTGGTTAATTTAACCATAGCTTCAACTGTTTCATCATTCAAGCCAAGGTTCAAAATAGTTTCCATCATACCCGGCATAGAAACTCTTGCACCTGAACGAACAGAAACTAACAATGGGTTAGTAGCATCGCCAAATTTCTTACCTGCTTGTTGTTCTACTTCTTTTAAGTAATATTTGACTTCGTCCATCAAGCCATCAGGCATTTTGTTGCCGTTGTTGATGTATTCCATACAGGTTGCAGTTGTAATTGTCAATCCCGGAGGAACCGGAAGTCCTAAATTGGTCATTTCAGCAAGGTTAGCACCCTTGCCGCCTAATTCAGCGCGCATATGAGCGTTACCTTCCTTGAAAAGCCATACTCTTTTTTCTGTCATAATTTTCTTTCTCCTTTAAAATATTTAAAAAGTGTCACGTTTTTAATACTTATCTGTAAAAATCGTACCATGAAAAAAATATATAAAAAGTACTAAATTAAAATAATTTACATAAAATTGTTTGTTCTTTGACCTTTTGATTTAATAAAAATTTTGCAGTTTTGCGCATGATTTTAATTTTTAGGTTATTTGTAATATAATGATGTAAATTAAAGGGGATAAAAATGAGCGATAACAGAATATATTTTGTTGATGTAACTAATCGTGACGGGGTTCAGACCTCGCGTTTGGGACTTGCAAAACTTCAAAAGACAATAATAAATTTAATGCTTAACAGTATGGGTATAACTCAATCGGAATTTGGGTTTCCTACAACAAAACACGAGCTTAATTATTTAAACGGGAATTTAGAACTTGTAAAGCGCGGAGCAATAACTCGTACAAAATTATCAGGTTGGATGCGTGGGATTGCGGATGATGTTGAGTTATCATTCAAAAATGTTCCGGATTTGCAGTATGTGAATCTTTCTCAATCGACTTCAGAACAAATGATTAATGGTAAATACGGTGGGAAAAAGACTCCTGATGATATTATCAGAATGACAAAGGAAGCGGTTGAATGTGCTGTTGATAAAGGTGCAAGAATTATCGGAGTAAATGCCGAAGATGCGTCAAGAAGTGATATTGATTTTCTGATTAAATACGGCAAGGAAGCAAAAAAATCAGGTGCTCACAGATTTAGATATTGTGATACCCTCGGAGGGGAAGACCCTTTGACTACTTATGACAGAATTTATACAATAGCCAAGGCAATTGAAATGCCTATTGAAATGCATTTCCACAATGATTTGGGGATGGCGGCAGCTTGTTCAATAATAGGAGCAAAAGCAGCCATCGATGCGGGAGTTGACGCATACATAAATACTGCAATTAATGGAATGGGCGAACGCGCAGGGAATGCTGATTTGGTTTCCTGCCTGTTAGGATGTCTAAAATCAGCAGGTTTCAGGGGGAAATATAAGATTGATGAAAATATCAGATTAGATAAGGCATGGCAAATTGCGAAATATACAGCATACGCTTTCGGAGTGCCTATTCCTATGAACCAGCCGGCCGTCGGCGATAATGCTTTTGCGCATGAGTCAGGAATACACGCAGATGGCGCACTAAAAGATCGCAGGAATTATGAATTGTATGATTTTGAAGAGTTAGGCAGAGGGGAACCTGAAATCATTGAAACGGGAAGAATGATTACAACAGGAGAATATGGCGGAATTAAAGGGTTCAGAAACGTATATAATAATCTTGAACTTGAATTCAAAGACGAACATGAAGCAAGAAACATTCTTGAACTTGTCCGCTATGCAAATGTACACACTCAAAAACCGTTAACCAAAAGCGAATTGAAATTTATTTATTATTACCCTGATATTGCAGCTAAAGTAATGACGGTTGAACCATATTATGAACCGATGGGTGCAATTAAGGAAAGAGTTGAAGCTCAAAAAATTAATCCGCCTCAGAATTTTATTTAACTTCCTTTTGATAAGCCCAAGCGCTGTGGTTATGAATACTCTCAAATGCTTCGCAATCAATTTCAAATTCTTTAACTATTTGGTTATTGCGCAATTTTACAACAACTTCTCTTAAAACATCTTCAACAAAACGCGGATTTTCCCACGCCTTTTCTGTCACATATTTCTCATCCTGACGTTTCAGCAACGAATACAGCTGACAAGATGCACAGGATTCAACAAGTTCTATTAAATCTTCAAGCCAAATATGATC
>CADCNV010000076.1 GCA_902802825.1 uncultured bacterium
ATAGCCAGTTCATCAATAGTGTCGGGAGAATTATCTGCTACGTCCATCTCATCCCCTATAGGAACCATAATTGAGGGTTGCTGCTGTTGTTCATCATCCAAAGAATCTAAAATTTCAATCATTCTACCACCTTTATTAATTGCAAATAATACTTATTTTGTGTATGCTGAATTATAATATCATAAAATCAGTCATTTGGGAATAGGGGAATGGAAAATATTTTAGAAAAGTTAAATCCTGAGCAACTTGATGCTGCAAAGACAACGGAAGGTGCTCTGTTAATTTTGGCAGGCGCAGGGAGCGGTAAAACAAGAGTATTAACTACAAGAATTGCTTATATGATACAACAAGGCGCAATAGCGGGTAAAATTCTTGCAGTAACGTTTACTAACAAAGCGGCAAGAGAGATGAAGGAAAGGCTTTCGTCTATACTTGGTGAAAATGTGGTTAAATATATGTGGGTAGGTACATTTCACAGTATATGCGGGCGAATTTTAAGGCAGGATATAGAAAATTATACTTTTCAGTCAGGTAAGAAACTTGATAAAAATTTCACAATATATGATGAGACTGACTCATTAGCCGTAATAAAACAGGCTATTAAAAAGATTAACTTGGACGATAAAATTTATCAGCCAAAATTAATAAAAGCAATTATTTCAAATGCCAAAAATAAAATGCAGGATGCTTTCAGTTATGCTACTTTTGCTAAAGATTTTAAAAGCCAAAACATCGCAAAAGTATTTGAAGCGTATGAAAATGCTCTTTTGAATAATAATGCAATTGACTTTGATGACATGCTCTTATTAACAGTGAAATTATTGGAACAAAATCCGGATGTAAGAAAAAAATATTATAATAAATTCCAGCATATTTTAGTTGATGAATATCAAGATACAAACCTCGCCCAATATAAGCTTGTAAATGCTTTATATACTAATTTTGATAAAATAGTTCCTCCCGAACGTTCTCTTTGCGTTGTCGGTGATGTGGATCAGTCAATATATAGTTGGCGAGGAGCTGATTTTAGGATAATTATGAATTTTCAAAAAGATTTTCCTAATGCAAAGCTGGTTAAATTAGAGCAAAATTATCGTTCGACTGCAAATATATTAAATGCGGCAAATTCTGTAATTGAAAATAATGAAGAGCGTGTGGAAAAAGTTCTTTATTCAAATAAAGGAGAGGGTGAAAAAATAACATATTATGAAGCTCAGGATGAGGCCGATGAGGCAAATTATATAGTAAAATCAATAGTTAATACTTCTGAAAATTATAACCAATTTGCGATTTTATACCGTACTAATGCGCAATCACGTGCCTTAGAAGAAGCTTTGATTGCGCAAGGAATTCCTTACAGAATATATGGCGGTCTTAAGTTCTATGACAGAAAAGAAATCAAAGATGCGATTGCATATTTAAAACTTATTTATAACCCTGATGACTCTCAGTCTTTACGCAGAATTGTTAATGTTCCGAAGCGTGCAATAGGTGAAACAACTCTTAAACACCTGCAGGAATACGCTGATGAAAATGATTTAAGTCTGTTTGGTGCAATAAAGGATGTTGATAATATTTCTGCAATAAAATCGGGTACGGCAACAAAATTAAAAGATTTTGCAACACTTATAGAAAAATTTAAAGAAGCAGAAAAACGCTATTCTTTGCCTGAATTTCTTGGGTTAATCCTTGAAAGAAGCGGGTACCTCAATGAACTTCATGCATCAAATACCGATGAAGATGAAATCAGAATAGAAAACCTGCAGGAACTTGTAAACGTAGCTAATGAGTTTGAGCCTGATGAAGAGGATAACGTTTTAGGTGAGTTCCTTGCTCAGGTTTCTCTCGTATCAGATATAGACGGTATGGATGAAATAGCAAATAATGTTACTCTGATGACGCTTCACGCATCAAAAGGTCTGGAGTTCCCAATAGTGTTCCTTGCAGGTTGTGATGAAGGTATTTTCCCGTCTGCAAGATGCTCAAACACTTTATCAGAGCTTGAAGAAGAAAGACGATTGATGTATGTGGGTGTTACAAGAGCGGAAACTAAACTTTATCTTACGACAGCAAAACGCCGTCAAATGTGGGGTGAGTACAAGTATTACACACCGAGTAGATTTTTGGATGAAATTCCTGTTAACCTTATAGATGAAGAAGATTCTGAATACTCTGATTATTCTGACAGAAGCACCTTCAGAAATGCTGTTAAGACTGTGAAACAAAACAAAGTTTCTTTTAACTCTGACGGATATGTTAAACCGGCATCAGGTTTCGGCTCAAATTTTGTTGCACCAAACAGTAAAAAACAACCGGATATATCAAAAGGTTTTGGTTCCGACTTTGTTGCTCCGAATGTTAAAA
>CADCNV010000077.1 GCA_902802825.1 uncultured bacterium
TACGGAGTAGTAGAACATCCGGGAGAGCAGGTAAACAATGGCCGGAATAAAAATCAAAGCTTACAGCTGTTTTTAAAAAGCGGTAAAAATTAAAAAATACCTCTTCAGTTAAAGTAGAGCAGGATCTCCGGTTAAACCTTCTCAGTGATCCGTTCGTTGTTGAAAAACTGATTTCCGGTTGCGTTAAAAACAGGGCTGCAAAAATTCTGTCAGGATATTTGATCGATGACATATCAAATTTTGATTTGATTTCCGGATCCGGTAAGTTCATAATCTGCCTCTTTTATTGTTGTGTTATTATTTGTTATACACAAAGAGGAAAATATTGCAATCTTTTATGTTTAAATCTTGGATGTGTGTCACTAAAATATTTTATTGTGCAATAATCTGACATCTATAAATTATTGCTGAACATCAATAAATCTAGTTTTTTAGATTTTTAATTTTTTAATATTTTAATTTTTTAATATTTTAATTTTTTATGATGTCTTTTAATAATTCTCTCATGAACATATTACCAACGGGGATTGATATGTCACATTAATTCCGAAGCCCGCGGATAGCGCACGTAATCCACCATATAAAAATTAAAATAGTTATATTATTCACAAAAATAAACTAAAAACAACAAAAGTATTTGCATTACTGTTTAATAAGTCATATACTTACACATAAATAAATCATAATTATTACCCGAATAATAAATATTTTCCTTTATATTCATAATTTGAATGACTGGCCTTTACCGGTCTGATTAAATTTGAAAACTCTGCCATTTAATAATCAGCAGAGAAATTCAACCTTAAACAACCAAATAAAAAAATTTGTACATTTGCAGCGGATGAATTTGAATTAATCGCAGGATTGCAGCAATTAGTTTCACTTCTGAACTTTCAAATGGATAAATGGAGTAGTTATACAATGAAAATCGCATATATCGGCAGCAGAAAAGCCGGCCCTGAATCCATAGCAAAAATTAACGCATATCTGGATAAACTGAGGGCTGACGACGATACAGAAATTGAAATTGTCACCGGAGGGGCGTTCGGTGCTGATACCGCAGGAATGAAGTACGCTCAGGAAAACGATCTCAAGCTTACCGTGTACTGCCCCGGAGGCACACATAATTCCAGGTACTGCAGCTGGCTCGAGAAAAATATGATGAAAGCCCAGATTTTTCATACCGGTCTGCCGTTTCTTAAGAGAAATACCCTGATTGTCAGGGATGCAGATCTGGTTGTGGTTACAGACTATGGAAACGGGACTATCGATGCAATTACCAAAGCTTTGAACATGAAAAAGAAGGTGGTTTGTGCAGGATGCTATATCAAGGGGAATTACTTTAAGAAAACTCCTAAAGGAATGGAACAGATCTGATCTATGAACAGCAGGCTGTTTAGCTGTATGTGTGGAACTTCAAACTTCATGTTCAAAACACACTGTCCAGGATGATTGCCTCTAAACTGATTTTTTAATCCGAGCATCAGATATCCCGGCAGCGGATCAGTCCTTCAACATAACGGATCAGTTATTCGTAGAAGAGAGCGGATCAGGTTTTACACAGTCCTCGGATCGGATTTTCTTCAGAGCGGATCATTCTGCATAATCAGGAGAAACCTCTGAGTAACAATGGAGATTAATTGCGCTGATAATTTTTGTTTAATTTTTTGGCAACCGGCTGTTTTTACAACTGGTTATCAGGAACAATAATTGAGGGTGTATATGAGTTCAGCGGATTTTTAAAAAAAGCTGACTAAAGAGGACAAAATTATCTGCTCCTATGCCGCATTAACCAATTTATTATGCGCCTTAAGTATAGCAGAAGATCATAATGATTATTTTGAAATTGTCCCGGAATTCACATGAGAGCTAGCTGTGTATTTGAAAAAACTGTCTGTCATATTGAGAGATCTGGGGATCGATAAAGTACATGACTGACTATGATCCTGATTATCATGATTATTTGGATTTAATAGGGAGCAATCTTCATAATCATTACGAAATGGATTTGAATTCCTGTTATACAAACAGAATTGATTTGTGTGAAAAAATCGACATGGCGTTGATTTAGTGTTAAGTGTCATTATCTGTTAAAAATTTGGTTGTAACCTGAATTCATTTGTATGATTTTATGTATGGTATGTTGTTTGAAATTATTTTTAACAAATTTTTATTTGAGATAGAAAAGAGATTGACAGTTGTCAATCCAAGAATGCAGGACGTCCGGTTATAGCTTTAGAACAAATTGAAGATTATACATTTTATTTGTTGGTTGCATGGTATTAAATC
>CADCNV010000078.1 GCA_902802825.1 uncultured bacterium
ATGTGGGGGACCTTCCTCTCAGAACCCCTACTGATCGATGGCTCGGTGGGCCGTTACCCCGCCGACTACCTAATCAGACGCATCCCCATCCTATAGCGGCAAGCCTTTGTTCCATCTTAGATGTCTGCAACGGAAAACATAGAGTATTAATCCGACTTTCGCCGGGCTATCCTCTACTATAGGGAAGGTTGGATACGCGTTACTCACCCGTGCGCCGGTCGCCATCAGAGTTTGCAAGCAAACTCCATGCTGCCCCTCGACTTGCATGTGTTAAGCCTGTAGCTAGCGTTCATCCTGAGCCAGGATCAAACTCTTCATTGTAAAAATTATATCTTCGATAGAATTTTTACGAGTCTCCGTCGTCACTCGGCAATTGAAAGCAAGCTTTCATTGCACTCGTTCCTAGGAGCCTTGTATAATTTCAGTCTATCATTATCTCTGTCTCAGAACGACTATCCAAATCCAAGAAATTAAAACGGTTCGTTTCTTTTTACCCAAGTGCTTCACATAAGAAAGCACTCGCTTCTTGTACTACTTCTGTCTATGTAAATCTTTCAAAGAACTCTTTCGAACTCTTTCTTTTTGTGCCTCAACCCAGATTTTTGAGCGAAAGCGAGTGCAAAGGTACAACAAATATCAATACGCTCCAAATTTTTAAGCATAAATTTTCAGAAATACATAAACTTTTTCGGAATTACTGACAAAATAGGCTGTTCTTGCAGCATAAAAATATGGGAATCGTGCTATCGCATAGCAAAATTCCCATATAATATATAATAATGTACGCACGAGAATTATTCTCGGCGGCCAAAAATTCTCAGCAGATAAATAAAGAGATTGATGACTATGTTCTTCCGTATCTGAACTCAAACTTTATTTTTAGGACAGAGTCTGCATAGTAATATTAGTTTTTTTTTTATTTGTTGTAAAATAATGTTATGACGATTTGTGTATTTCCGGGAACATTCAATCCAATCCACATTGCTCATCTAAAGATGGCACAGTTTGTTCTGGAAAATTACGGGTTTGAAAAAGTTATTTTTATTCCATCATACATTCCGCCTCACAAACAGGTTGATTCAAATCTTGCAAAGCACAGGTATAACATGGTAAAACTTGCAACCGAAAGCAACCCAAAATTTGAAATATCAGATATTGAGTATAAATCCGAAGGGAAATCTTATACTCTGATAACGGTAAAAAAAATAAAAGAGCTTTATAACATACAAGACAGGCTGAATTTTATAATAGGAACCGATGCTTTTAAGAATATAAAGACGTGGTATAAGGCGGATGAACTCAAAGAGTTGATACATTTTATTGTTTTTCCAAGAGGAGAAGATAAAATTTATCCCTCTGATTTTGAAGGGTATGATTATGAGCTTGTAAATTGCGAAAAGCTTGATATTTCATCAACAGCATTACGCAAAAACAACAATAACGGTACTATAAATGAAGTAAAGGAGTATATTTTAAAAAATGGCTTATACAATTGAAGAAATAAATGATTGGCTCAAAGAAAAACTTGATGAAGAGAGATATGAGCACTCAATCGGTACAGCAGAATGTGCCAAAGAGCTTGCATTAAAATTCGGCGTTGATCCGGAGAAGGCATATTTTGCCGGATTAATTCATGATTGTGCAAAATGTATGCCTCGGGAGGAAATGGATGATCTATTACATTTTGCTCAGTTAGAAAAAGGTGAGTTTGAAAATCCAAAAACTCATCACGCACCTGTCGGTGTTTATATTGCACAAAAAGAGTTAGGCGTTGATGATGAAGAGATTCTTTCTGCTATCAGGTGGCATACCATAGGTAAATTAGATATGTCGCTGTTTGATATGATTATATTTCTTGCTGATAAAATTGAAGTCAAAACTCGCCCGGCAGAAATCAGAGAACCTATTACAAAAATTCTTGAAGAAGGCGGCGGATTAAAAGAAGCACTCTTGTTATGCTACAAAAATACGATTAAAAGTCTTGTTGACAGGGATTTGACTATCTGTACTCCGACTATTGATATTTACAATGAACTTATAAAGCATTTAAAGATAGATTATACTCTGTAAAAAATCTCTTTTGCATTGTGCTTTCTCATTAGATCTTCTTTCTTTGAGTCTGCCCAACGATTAAAACCAAGCGATGATATTGCAGCAGTTGCAATAGCGGCACAAGTTTGTATTAAAAACTGCTTCATTTTGCTTTCCATATTTTTTGTAAAATATGTTGCGCCGAGTACACCTGCAAAAATGGCGGTAAAGAAGGTTACATTTGAAAAAATATTTAAGTGTTTATCTTGATGCTTCAATTCTTCGGCAAAAAGCTTTGCATTTTTCTGCGGAACCTTGTAATGTCTTTTGTATCCGCTTTTTTCACCTGCATCAATTTGTACAAAGCCGTTATCAAGAGGTTTGGTTATTTCAATTGTAATTGCCATACGACACTCCTTCAGAGAGTATAAAACGACTGAAGGTTTGAAATTGACTTATTATAAAATCTTTTGTTACAAAAATTAA
>CADCNV010000079.1 GCA_902802825.1 uncultured bacterium
GCTTTTTGTATTCATCAAATTAATATCATATAAAGATTGTACTAAATACACTTGATTTATAAATTTATTTAGTTTATGATATTAATAACTTAATTTGTGAAAAAAATCACGATTAAATTAAAATAATTATGTTATTATTTTATAAAAGGAGAAAAAATATGACTACAAAAAGTAAAAAAACTGTTGAAAAACTTGAAAAAAGTTTAAATAAATCAACAGTAGTTGACAGCGCAGAACAATTTGAACTGTTAATTGAAAGAGTTAAAAAAGCTCAAAAGATTTATTCAACTTATACACAAGAACAAGTTGACAAGATTTTCAAAGCCGCTGCAACAGCTGCAGATAAAGCTCGTATTCCATTGGCTCGCATGGCTGCTGAAGAAACAGGCATGGGCGTTTTGGAAGACAAAATCATCAAAAATCACTTTGCAAGTGAATACATTTATAACAAACACAAGAATGCAAAAACCTGCGGAATAATTAAAGAAGATAAAGCAAACGGAACAAAAATCGTCGCTGAACCTTTAGGAATTATTGCAGGTATCATTCCTACAACAAACCCGACATCAACTGCAATTTTCAAATCATTAATTGCTTTGAAAACAAGAAATGCAATTATCTTCTCACCACACCCGAGAGCAACAAAATCAACAATTGAAGCTGCTAAGGTTGTTTTAGAAGCTGCAGTTAAAGCAGGAGCTCCTGAGGATATTATCGGATGGATTGATGTTCCGTCAGTTGAACTTTCAGGTCAATTGATGCAGCACCCTGATATTGCGTGCATTTTAGCAACAGGCGGCCCGGGTATGGTTAAGGCAGCATATTCATCAGGTAACCCTGCATTAGGTGTAGGACCGGGGAATACTTCAGCCGTTATCGACGAAACTGCCGATATTAAAATGGCCGTATCTTCAATAATTATGTCTAAAACATTTGATAACGGTATGATTTGTGCATCAGAACAATCTGTTGTCGTTGTTGAAGATGTTTATGAAGAAGTTAAAAAAGAATTTCAATACAGAGGTGCTTATTTAGTTTCAAAAGAAGAACAGAAAAAAATGATTGATCTTCCGTTCATTGATCCGAACAGAGGAACAGCGCACCCTGCAATCGTTGGTCAGAGCGCAGTTAAAATTGCTGAACTGTCCGGTTTTGAAATTCCTGAATATTCAAAAATTCTTTTGGTTGAAAGACCTTCTGTTGATTGGAAAGATCCTTTCTCAAGAGAAAAATTATCTCCGATTTTGACAATGTATAAAGCCAAAAACTATGAAGAAGCATCAAAGATGGCTTATGAATTGGTTTCAAAAGGCGGTGCAGGTCATACTTCAGTTCTTTATACCGATCCTAGAACTTCTGAAAGAATTGATCATTATGCAGAATTAATGCCTTCATGCCGTGTACTTATCAATTCACCTTCTTCACAGGGTGGTATCGGTGATTTGTACAACTTCAAACTTGAACCGTCATTATCATTAGGTTGCGGTTCTTGGGGTAAAAACGCTATCTCAGGTAACATCGGGGTAGAAAACTTGCTTAACTACAAGACAGTTGCTGAAAGGAGAGAAAATATGTTGTGGTTCAAGGTTCCTTCTAAGGTTTACTTCAAAAGAGGCGCTACAGATTTGGCTCTCAGAGAATTAGCAGGTAAAAAACGTGCATTTATTGTAACTGACAGATTCTTATTTAATTCCGGTGCAGTTGATGCTATCACTAACGTTCTTGATGAAATCGGTATTGACCACGAAATTTTCTTCGATGTAAAACCGGATCCGACATTATCAACAATCAAACAAGCAATGGATATTATCAAGCCATATGAACCGGATGTATTCATCGCATTAGGCGGCGGTTCTCCAATGGATGCTGCTAAGATTATGTGGTTAATGTACGAGCAACCTGATACGGATTTCAGCGATATTTCAATGAGATTTATGGATATCAGAAAAAGAATTTGTTCTATTCCTGATTTGGGTAAAAAAGCAACAATGGTTGCAATTCCTACAACATCAGGT
>CADCNV010000080.1:0-411 GCA_902802825.1 uncultured bacterium
TGCAACAAGTTTATAGAGATCTTATACATGCTTATAATAAGTTTTTCAATGGTGAAAGTGATTATCCAAGATTTAAATCCAAAAAACATGATAAAAAAGCATTCAGAATACAAAACAATGGCAATATAAAAATCAAACCCAGTACAATTATTTTACCAAAATTAGGAGAGGTGTATTACAGGACAAGTAAAAAATATCATGAAAAATTAAAAAAAGTTAAAATCAATAATGTGACAATTAAAATAGAAAATGGAAAATATTATGCCGTATTTAACATCGAAAATGAAATACCAGAATTTCCTAAAACAAAACAATTCGTGGGAATCGATTTAGGTATGAGAACACTAGCAACACTCGACAACGGACTAAAAATAGCCAATTTAGACGTTACCTACGAGGAAAACATGATCA
>CADCNV010000080.1:417-2118 GCA_902802825.1 uncultured bacterium
TACAAAAAAACACTAAAAACCTACTGGAAATGGATAGACCAAAAAAAGAACAAAATCAATGACTACTACCACAAAACAACCACAAAAATCGTAGAAAAATACGACATAATCATACTCGAAGACTTAAACATAAAAGGAATGTTTCAAAATCCTCGCTACAGTCCAAAATTACAAAAAATCGCATGGAAAAAATTTGTCGAAATGCTCAAATACAAAGCCGAAATATACGGAAAAACACTAAGACAAATCAGCAGATGGTACCCATCAAGCAAAACATGCAACAACTGTGGATACTACAACAAAGACCTAAAATATGAAACAGAATGGAAATGCCCACAATGCCAAAAAATACATGACCGACTGCAGATACTACAACAAAGACCTAAAATATGAAACAAAATGGAAATGCCCACAATGCCAAAAAATACATGACCGAGACATAAACGCAGCTAAAAACATTCTAAAACAAGGATTAACAGATTTAACTGATGAAAAAATGAACCTCTGGAACAGGGGGGATAGCACGGTAATCCTACTCTCATGGGAGAGTATCAGCCCGTGAAGTAAGAATCCTCGACTTCACCAAAGTCGAGGTAGTTCAAAACTTACTAATTAATGAAATTTACCCATTATGGAAAAAACAATTTAACAAGTTAAAATCAACATTATTAAATCCATATAAATTTATATTTATAGAATAGTTATAAAATAAGTTTATTTTAATAAATAAAAGTAAATATTGCTTTAAATTTGTAAAAAGTATATATATTACCTTTAATTAATAACAATATGTGCTAGCATTATTTCTTAATGATTTCATGAAATCTAAAAAAAATGGTTGATGTGATTATGATTATTAAGAAAAAAGTTCATCATCCCAATGATGTTTCAGTTAAATATTTTCAGGCTACAGAAGCTAAAAAACTATTTGATTATTTCAAATTGCCAGGAAAGTTTGTTAAAAACTATTCACCAAGAGTGGTTAAAAGAGACGGGAGCGAACTTGAAATGGATTGGTTAATATTGGTTGATCCTGACAACAAAGAACTATTCGAAAGAATATTAATCAATATAGAATTTCAAACGCAAAGAGTGGATATGAGAAAAATTAAAGTTATTTCAGATTACAAGGACTATTCGAAAACCAATTTTGGATTTCCAGTACTTACAATCATTATAATATTTGATGAAAGAGAATTTGAAGCTTCATTAAAAGAATATGCAATTACAGCTTCAGATATCTTTAAACCTGTCTACATCCACAGGCCATGGAAAGTAATTGAAAAAAGATTAAATAATCTTGAAATCAAAATACAAAACAATGAAAAATTATCCCAAGATGAAGCATTTGACATTGCATTTCTTCCAATATTTTCTCCAAAACAAAAAGCAAAATCAGTAACAGAAAAAATCACCAACATTTTCAGCAACGACAATACAATAAAAGAACCATTAAGAAATGATATAGCTTACGTACTTGGAATAATGATAAGAAAATATTTTGATTTAACACCAAAAGGAAAGGAGTTGTTAAAGTTGATAGACAAAGAAATCAACAAATCTGATTTGATGGACGTCATCGAATACGAACTTGACTACAGAGATCAAGCACACAAAGCAAAAATCAAAGAAATAATAGACACAAAAAACAAAGAAATCACCGCAAAAGACAAAGAAATAAACACAAAAAACAAAGAAAAT
>CADCNV010000081.1 GCA_902802825.1 uncultured bacterium
GTATAAATCCAATTTTTTTAACAAACTGTTTTTTGATTTTAAAATCGGTTTTTTTATAATATCAACTTTGCCCGAATCGTCGATAATCATTTTGCTTGAACCGATAATTACTTCGTTCGGAGTCATATTTAAAAGGAATGTATTATCGGTTTTTATGTATCCCAATTTGTCCTGACAATAAGAATCTTTGCTTAATATAATTGTCGAAGTGTATTGCTTCATTTTCTTTTTTAGAGCTTGAAAATTGTGCAATCCGTCTTCTGTTAAAAAACGTTCTTTTGAATTGAAATTCATGCTGTTAACGTTTTGTATTTGCATATTAGTAACCGTTTTTTATAAACTCTCTGTTTCTGAATTCAGCGCCCAATTCATGTGCAATTTTTTGACAATTGTCCGTATTTATATGGTGCTTGTTATCAAAACCCGTAACTACACTTGCGACAGTTTTAATTTTTGCATCGGACGATGCTTTAATAAATTTTTTAACTTCATCGTATGCATTTGGTATTTTAGGTTTGCATATTTCATCATATTCATCATCATTGTCTGAATTTAAACTCACTGATATTTCATCAATTAAGCCTTTAAATTCATCAATCACATTGGTTTTGTAAATCGCATTTGCATGACCGTTTGTATTCACCCTTATTTTGATTGCAGGGTAATTTTTGCGTATATATTGCGCAAATTCTTTCATCAAAGTCTTTCTCAAGAAAGGCTCTCCGTATCCGCAAAATACCACTTCTTTCGGTGTTGGTTTGAATGATTCAAACTGCTCAATAACGTCTTCAAGCGTATATTCATCATCATGCCACATTTCGGAACCGCAAACGTCATCTTTTTGCGTTCTTAAACAAAAGATGCAATTGTTTGTGCATGCATTTGTCAAATTTATATAAACGGTTTCAGGATTAGCTTCTTTTGTAATGGAATAAACGAGTGTATACATATCTTTCTCCCGATTAATAATTAGTTTAGCATGTAAAACGGCATGACATGCTGTATTTGTTACAAAACTTAATCAAAAATTGATAACATGCAAAACCACGCCATGAGCATGTTTCCATGTTTCAAGACATGCCTTGGAGTCTTACATTGTAATACTTTAGGACTTTTTCAAGTTTGTAAACAGCTTGTTACATTTTGCTGTAAACGGGTTGTCAAAGGATTCTTAGGACTTATAATAAAAATATGGTCGAGAGACTTGTTTGGATTTTGGGAATTTAATAACACTTATTCAAGTGTTCTTGGAGGAATAATATAAGTGCTTAAAAGTCGTGATATGGGAAGAGCTATAGCTGTGAAAAGGTGGACACCTACAGCGTTAGAATGTTATAAAAGAGGCTGCAATTGTGACGGATGTTTTTATAGTGATTTTTTCAGTGCAACCGCTCAAAAATGTCAAATGAAAGCAGCTGTGCTTGAGTTAGTCCGTACAATCGGTACTCCTAATGTAGAGTTACCTCAGGTTTTAGAATATTAATTCGCCCCTTTAAAAATATACCGAAATGTTGTACAATAAATAGGTAGACATTAGGAGGTGTAAATGTACATACACGTAAACGGTAAAAACATTGAAATTACTGATGCCATCAAGTCTTATGTAAAAGAGAAGCTTGGCAAGGTCGTTAACCATTATGACCAAATTACGGGAATCGATGTAATTCTTTCCGTAATCAAAAATCCGGCTGCAACCGGCAAACACGTTGCAGAAGTATCATGCAAAACAAACACCGGCGTTGTTCGCTGCGAAGAATCAGCAGAATCTATGTATGAAAGCATTGATTTACTTGCGGATAAATTGGACAGACAGGTTAAAAAATTCAAGAACAAATCTTTGTATTCTGACAAATCTTCTATCAGAAATGCAGAAATGAAAGAGGATGTTGAAGAGGCTGTAGAAAGCTAAGGAATTATAACTATAAAATGATTAATAACAAAAAAATAGTAGTTATAATGCCTGCTTATAATGCAGAGAAAACTTTAGAGAAAACTTATAATGAGATTTATAAAAATTTCGTCGACGAGATAATTCTTGTCGACGATTTCTCTTCTGACGCAACTAAAGACATCGCAAAGAGATTGAATATAACAACAATTGTCCACGAAAAAAATCTGGGTTACGGCGGGAATCAAAAATCATGTTATCGGGCAGCTCTAAGGGCAGGTGCGGATATTGTAATTATGCTTCATCCTGACTACCAGTATACCCCGAAACTTATTCCTGCGATGGCATCAATGATGGCTTTCGGAGAGTATGATGCGGTTATTGCTTCCCGTATGCTCGGAAACTCCGCATTAAAAGGGGGGATGCCTTTCTATAAATATATTTCAAATCGTTTTTTAACCGAGTTTCAAAATATTTTGACCGGTGAAAAATTATCAGAATATCATACGGGATTTCGCGGTTTTACCCGTGAAATTTTGGAAACTTTGCCGCTCGAAGATTGCAGCAATGACTTTATATTTGACAATCAAATGCTGGCTCTTATTTTATATAACG
>CADCNV010000082.1 GCA_902802825.1 uncultured bacterium
ATTCTGTTTGTATCAATATCTTTAAAATCAATATCCATATTGACTTGCCCTTCCAAACGATTTGGTTTGTATTCAACCGCATCTTCTAAATCTCCCATTGTCTCTATAAAGTGATATTCCTTCGGATATTTTCCACTATTATTTGTGCCGGCATAGGAGCTTGTTATAAAATTTACATTTTTATTGTCATTGCTAATCATATATGTCTTCCCAAGCTGGTTATCAATATTAGCATTAAAGACCGTATCATTTATATTGCCATAATTTCTTATATTAAGATTATCATTTATATTCCCTTGTAATAAATCAGCAACACCATAGGCATTAAATGTAACTGTTTCGTGTCCGGTTTTGTTTGACATTAATTGTGCAAGACTGCCGCCCAATGAGTGACCTGTAAAAATAATTTCCTGATCAGAAAAATCTTTTTTAACTTTTTCATAGAATTTTTGAGCATCAACATATTGATTTGGTAATTTTTTCATACCCATACTAATATCGTTCTGCCAATCCTTTTTGTCTTCTTTTTCAGTTCCACGCATAGCAATTACGACTTTTCCATCTTTGTAAAAAGCTTCGCCATGGAATCCGCTCTTTTTGTCATATTCTGAAACTTTAATCCAATCTTTTGGAATTGACTTTTCATTTCCTTTGTAAACACCCATTGAGAGTGCTTTCATTTCATTGTCAAATTCTGTTGTTTGAGTTTTTGTCATAGTTGTTTTTCCTTTCGTTTTTTTGTAAGATTTACTTATGTTTTTAGATAAATTTAGAAATCGTTATAGTTTCAATTTTTTATCTGCTTGTGGCTGGATAATTTTTGTTTTATTGTGTGCTTTTTTTATCTCCATTATGCGTGCACCCCATAATGGATTCCCTACTATTGCATTTGCTTATATTTTTCTATTGATTTTAGGATTAAATATATTATTTTATTTAATTACCTTTTTTGTATACGTATTTGAACTTATCAGTTGGAAAAGAATAACTAATGAAAAATTTTTGAATAACAAATACATTAAAATATTCCAGATATTAGGTATAATTTTTGCGTTCTTACCAATAATGATGGTTGTATTCTTTCTTATAGTTGGCTTTATTCAGAACATAATATATGATATCCGCAGTATTGATTAGAGTTGTTTAATTATAATTTATATTGCAAGCTTTGAAAATTACTCTATTCCGTTGCAACTAAATAGTAGAAATTGTTTTTATTGACTTTTTACTATTACAAAACTTAAAACAGACTTGAAGTTGAGGTCTGTGAAAATTATAATACATCATGCAAATGTGAGTATGGAAAGGAATATAATATAAATGGTTGCTACTGAAGAAAAAATTTATCCTGAGCTTGAAAGGGCAATTAGTCCTAATCATGATATTAAATTATTTGCGGGACGTTCAAATCCGCAATTGGCACAGGAAATCGCCAACGAACTCGGAACAACAATCGGACCTATGGTTGTTAAAAATTTTTCTGACGGAGAAATTTATGTTCAGGTTAAAGAAAGTGTTAGAGGGGATGATGTTTTTATAATTCAGCCGATTTGCAATCCTGTTAATGAAAATCTTATGGAACTTTTAATTATCATAGATGCATTCAAACGTGCAAGTGCAAAATCAATTACAGCAGTAATTCCGTATTACGGTTATGCAAGACAGGACAGAAAAACATCAGGCAGAGAAGCAATAACAGCAAAACTTGTTGCTGATTTACTTACAACAGCAGGTGCTGACAGAGTTCTTGCAATGGATTTACATACAGGTCAAATTCAGGGATTTTTCAATATTTTGGTTGACCACATTTTTGCAGCACCTATTTTGACAAATTATATTAAAAATTTGAATATTGAGCCGGATGAAATGGTTGCTGTCTCACCTGATATGGGGGGGGCTAACAGAACCAGATATTTTGCAAAAAAACTCGATTGTCCTATTGCTATTATTGATAAACGCCGTGACAAACACAATGAAGCGATTGCGACTAATGTAATCGGGGATATTGAAGGCAAAATTTGCTTTATGTTTGATGATATCATTGATACGGCAGGAACTATCTGCGAAGCGGCAAAATTGTTAAAATCAAAAGGGGCAAAAGAAATTTATGTCGGTGCGACACACCCTGTATTTTCCGGCCCTGCAATTGAGCGTTTGGGTTCTGCTCCGATTACGGAATGTATTGTAACAAATACTATTCCTCTGGATATGAGTAAAATGCCGTCAAATATCAAGCAGCTTTCTGTTGCTCCGTTACTTGCACAGGCAATCGCAAGAATTCACGATGATGAATCAGTAAGTTCATTATTCGGATTTGAAAAAGAGATGCAGGTTAGTTAATTATCAGAAATTTATAAAAAAGCGGATTGGCAAATTGTCAATCCGCTTTTGATTTATTATTTATTTTTACTCTCCGAAGGATCTTTACCTATTGCCCATCTTAAACCAGCTGAAAGAGCAATACCGTTGCGACCGCCGCTTCTTAACATTGCCTGAACAAATCCGGTGAATCTGTCACCCCAGCGTTTTTGTAAACCGACACCATACTGGAAGTAAGGTTTTACACTCAATTCAGGTAATGAAACATTGTTTGCATGGAAATCCGTCTGATCCATTATGTTCCATACCATT
>CADCNV010000083.1 GCA_902802825.1 uncultured bacterium
CATGTGGAAGGATGATAAACCTGGGGAATTATCCGATTATGATTATGCAAAAATAAACAGCTTTGTTTTTGACAAATCCGGGAGCGTTATTAATCCGTTATGGGTAGCCGGTAATTGCTACACATTGGATCCTGACAATAAGAGCGCTTTTGAAAGCTGCACCGATCGCGGGCCACAAAATTTAGTTAACACATTCAGGACCATAACCGGCGACAATAAAGACCTATACCCGATGTGCCCGCAATACGGCAAATTAGTGCTGGCGGTCACTGAATGTAATTATCCGGTACCCTATACTGATAATGCATACTGGGGGGAGTATAAAGACGTATGCGAGATGTGGGGTATTGATTCTTTTTGCCCTAACATCCTTAATGCGCTCAAAGAGGCTAACCGCTATAAATTCGATCACGGCGGGCAGTACGAGCGGGCCAGCTGTGTGATACGGGATTATATCGCCGAGTGGCGCGATTTTATGGTGGAGTCCACTCGTTTATGTGTCTGTGGTATGCTGGAGGATATAAACGAGGCGGGGCACAGCGATCTAGTTGATGAGATTTTGCAAAAATATTCAGTCAAGACTGTGGATGATGTTCCATATTGCAACACGGATATAGTACATCTCATTTATAAAGACGCGTGCAAAATTGTAGATGATTATGGCGTTATTTTAACTGAAAGGTAGGATTTTTAATTTTTATCCTGGTAAATAAAGAAAGTTAAAGCGGTGGGAAACTGCCGCTTTTTTCGGAGGATAAATAAAAATGGGGGCTATATGGCAGAAGAATTTAATCCAAAATTACAAAAATTAAAACAAATGCAGTCATTACCATTGGAGCAGAAAATCATTGTTTCAAAACAGCGGATTAAACACAGTCATTACCATTGGAGCAGAAAATCATTGTTTCAAAACAGCGGATTAAACAGTGGCTTGAAGCATGGGAAGATCAGTGTGTAGTGTCATTTTCGGGTGGAGTTGATAGCACAGTGTTGCTAGATTTGGTTAGAAGTGTTAATCCAGATATTAAAGCTGTATTTGTCAATACGGGATTGGAATACCCTCAGATTGTGAAATTTGTGAAAACAATCTCAAATGTGGATATCATCAGACCAAAAATGACTTATAAGCAAGTTATTGAAAAATACGGTTACCCATTTCCGAGCAAAGGTATCGCAACAAAAATAAGTGAAATTAAACACACAAAATCAGATTCGCTTAAAAAATTGAGACTGACAGGAATAAGACCCAATGGCGAATACA
The DNA here is from genome assembly GCA_902802825.1 of uncultured bacterium. Taxonomy (GTDB): domain Bacteria; phylum Cyanobacteriota; class Vampirovibrionia; order Gastranaerophilales; family Gastranaerophilaceae; genus Zag111. The sequence continues at coordinate 1,262 of CADCNV010000083.1, forward strand.
GCCCATTAAGTAAACTGTCAAAAAAATGGGAATATTTGATTGAAGCACCTTTTGAGGTAAGTTCTAGATGTTGTGACATTATGAAAAAACAGCCACTTCATAAATATCAGAATGAAAACGGCGTAAAACCTTTTGTGGGGGTTATGGCAGAAGAAAGTTCAAACCGTGTTATATCATATGTTAAACATTCATGTAATGCGTTTAATGCAACACACCCTCAGTCCAGACCGTTAATGTTCTGGAGCAAACAAGATGTAATACGATATATTCAAATGAATGATTTACCGTATTGCAGTAGTGTATACGGTGACATAGTAGAATCTGACAATGGCGAATTAGGCTTTTCAAAAACTGATAGGACCGGATGTGTTTTTTGCATGTTTGGAGTTAATTTTGACCAAGAGCCTAACAGATTTCAAATTATGCAAAAAGAAAATCCAAAAATGTACCGCTATTGCATGGAAGAATTAAAAATAAAACAAGTTTTAGAATATTGCGGTATTCCGTATGAATGGCGCGATGTTCCAAAACAAGACAAAATTGAATTTGAATTTGAGGAAAAATAATCATGCAATTTAAAGATGTAACTTTAAAAAATATTCATACACTGCCGCTTGCCGGAATAGCTTTTTATAGAGTTAATTCATCAGAGTGCAGACTATTAGAATCTATTGACGCTGAAATGATTTCAATCTTGAACCGTGAGAGCGGTCCAGATGCAGTGTATAAAGAATATGAGAATGACACTGTTATCAAAATAGAGTATGAAAACATTAACGGTGGAATTTATGAAGATGTTTACCTGGTAGAGAGGGATTAAATCATGGAACTAGACCCAAAAATTAAAGTTAAAAAAATATTTGATGTATTTTCAGATGTTGAAGAAGTAAAAAAGTATTTAAAGTTAAAAAAATATTTGATGTATTTTCAGATGTTGAAGAAGTAAAAAAGTATTATGGCAAAGAAGTGTACTGCGCTGACTTTATTGAAAATTTTTCAAATCTGAAACTTTATACCGATAAAACCAAATTAAAAACATTTTTTCCGCAAGAGTGCAAGCCGTTCTTATGCGGTGGTAGACAACACAGATATGCATTACCATGTGAATTTGTGGAACAGGAAAAACAATACCGAGCCTTTACCATTGACGAATTTCTTAATCATTTTGATATAGGCGAAGTGATAGTTTTCAGAAGTAAAGTTATGCCAGATTATGCATTACATTTGTTGTTTGTCGGATATGTGGAGAACGGCAAAGACAACCAAGTAGCTATTATTCTAGGGCAACACAGATATTCGTTAAATGATTTATTTACAAACTATGAATATGACGGTGGAGATAATTGGTTTAATTTTGGAGTTGAAGAATGAAATTAGATAAAAGAATTGAAAACGAGCGTTTAATTTACACACCATTTGCCACAACCAAACCTAAATTAC
>CADCNV010000084.1 GCA_902802825.1 uncultured bacterium
TTTTTTAGGCACAATAACTGCTGTTACTTCCTCTGTGCCGTCTTTTGCACCAAATTCTCTGACCGTTCCCAAAACACATACTTCTTGTACATAATTACTGTTTTCAATAACAGCTTCAACTTCTTCCGGAAATACTTTTTTACCGCCTTGAAGAACTATCATGTTTTTAATTCTGCCTGTAATATAAATATGACCATGACTATCAATTTTTGCAATGTCACCGGTATGAAGCCATCCGTCTTCATCAATAATTTCTGCAGTCATTTCAGGTTGATTATGATATCCTTTCATAACAGAAGGTCCCCTCAGTAAAAGTTCTCCTGTTGTGCTATCAGTTTTTGCCTCAAAATGAGGTAATGCCGGACCTACAGAAGAAAGATCTCCCGGTCTGTCTATGTTTACGGAAACAACAGGACTTGTTTCCGATAATCCGTACCCTTGATAAACTCTTATACCAAGTCTTTCAAAAAATTTACCTACTTCAACATCAAGCGGTGCGCCACCTGAAATACATCCCCAAAATTTTCCGCCAAATCCCGCATGTACTTTAGAAAATAATTTCCTTCTCATATTGTATGTAGGCAAAAATCTTGCAAAATGATACATTATATTAAATATAAATCTTGCAACCGGAGACATGGAGCTAATTTTCTTTTCAATACCTGCTTTTAAGAGTTTTAAAAATGCCGGTACTACAAGCATGAATTCAACACCTTTTTCCTTCATAACACTTGTAATGTCATTTGGTTTCAAACTTGTTGTGTAATACACTGTATGACCAAAACTCAAAAATGTTGAAAATCCTACAGTCATTTCAAATAGATGGTTCATAGGTAAGATTGACAACATTGTTGTTTTTTTACCGCTTTTCAAAATTCTGTTAATTGCATAAGTCAAATCTTCCAGCTGCGCATTAACATTAGCAAAAGAAAGCGCCGGTTGTACCGGATGTATATATAATCAATGCCGTTGATTTAGAACTTCTTTGTCTCCATTTTGCATCATATTGATCAGGTAATTCGTAAATATTTTTAATACCATCATTAGTTGCATGTTCATCATTAACCAGAATATGCTGAATTGATGAAATTTCATTTTTAAGATATAAAGCAGTGTCCAAGTAATGTTGCGAACACAAAATAACTGTTGGCTGACAATCAGAAAGAATTGATTTTAGTTCGTATTTTGAAAGCTTTATATCCAAAGGTACTGTAATTGTACCTGTTAAAACTGACGCAAATACGCATGGTGCATATTCAGGTTTTGATTCTGAAAGTATGGCCAAACATTCTCCTTTTTTTATTTCTAAATCTTCAATCAAATATCTGGCAATTTTTCTTGAAAGCAAACCAACCCCTTTATACGTCATTTCAGACCAGCCAAATGAATTTTTCATTCCGACTGCTATTCTGTCGGCATAATCGGCAGTTTTATTTTCTAAAAAAGATAAAATGTGACTATTTCTTGATTCCATAATTCCAACTCCAAATTAATTAACTCCCAAATCACAAGATTATTGTATATTTCTTAAAAAATAAAGTCAAGAAAATCTTAAAAATAGTGCGTTTAATATTCTTTTAATTAATATAATTCACCAAAATATATATTTGGGTGTAAAAAACCATTTTCCCTCGCCCCAATAGGGGAGAGGGTAGGGTGAGGGGTTAAAATAAATATATATAATCTTTTTTATGTACTTATTTCTTTTTCTTTAATTGCGAGCTAAAGAAAAAGAAATAAGTACCAACAAAGAAAAAGAAACGACGCAAATGTTTACTACGCCCTGCGGGCGTAAATCAGTGTTCGGCTGCGCCGAATCTCTTACGCTCGCTATCGTGACTTCGTCACACGCTCGCGGTACAAATGCGAACGACAACGAACCGAGCCCTCTGTTACCGAAGGTAACAATAGGGCTCGTAATAGTGCGGGTTTACCCGCAACAGCCATTCAATCTATGCCCGAAGGGCATTGGAAACAATTGCGTGCTTTTCTTTCTTCTTTTGGCTTAGCCTTTTCTTCTTTTTTTATATTACACTT